>NZ_CVRT01000109.1 GCF_001261915.1 Halorubrum sp. SD626R | reverse complement strand
ACCACCCATAGACACTTCCCTCCCAAGAGACGCGGATCGTCATCCAGCGAGCGTGTTATGACCGCTAGGCTTAAACTCTCGACTGCGGTACCTTCGATAGCGCCAAGGTGGCAGAGTCTGGTCAGACGCAGCGGCCTGCAGAGCCGCCCAACGCCGGTTCAAATCCGGCCCTTGGCTTTTTATCCATCAGTCGACAGCGGCTGCCACGTCGTAGTACTCACCGGCGGACGCGCGGTCACGCTTCGCCGGATCGGTGACCTCGATTCGACCTCGTCCGGCGTTCGGCGGAGCTCCGGTGTATTCGCGCGCCACGCGGGCGACGCTACGCCGTCGGATGTCCCGTTTCGCTCCCCTCCCCGCTCGCCTCGCCGGTAGCGTCAGGGCGGAGCGGTGGCCCGGTTCGACTGTCCCGGTCGCTCGGCTTAGTAACCGTTATACACGGGGTGACCCATGCTGAAACCATGCAACGACGCGCTGTGGCCGTGTACGTCGCGCTCTTCGTGCTGATCGCGGGCGGAGCGGGTGTCCTCACCGCGACGGCCGAGACCCCGGAGATTGGCTTCGAGAATCCCGACTTCGAAGTCTCTCAGGGTGACACGATCGAGGTCGACGGCGAGGAGTACGTCGTCGCCGAAATCGCCGAGGTCGAGGAGGGCGGTGGCGGCGGTCACGGCGGCGGCGGCGCCTCGACGTCAATCGTCGCCACGATCGAGCGCGAAATGACGGTGGAACAGTCCGAGGCCTGGGCGAACGACTCGACCGTCGAAGTCGGCGACCGGGAGTGGCGCGTGGCGATTTCCGGCGAGGATCCGAGCGAGTTCACGCTCGTTGAGGTTCTCGATCGACAGGCTATCCTCGAGAACGACCCGCAGGCCGACAACGAGACCGTCGAGCGCGACGACGGCGAGTACGTCGTCGTTACCGAGGACGGCGAGTCGACGCTCGTCCCGGCGGGCGAATATTTCCCGGCTCCCGAGGAGCGGTCGTACGCCACGGGCGACGCCTTCGAGTACGGCGGCAATACCGTGACCGTCGACGATGTCACGGCGGAGCAGGCGGTGGTCGTCTGGGAGGCGACGGAAACCGAGAGTATCGAGATAGAGCAACACTCCCGGGTCACGGTCGGCGAGACGGAGTTCATCGCGCACTTCTCCGACGCCTCGACGATGCAGCTGTCGAGCGACATCGAGGGGTACGAGGCGCAGGTCTCGCAGATCGACCAGTTCCAGCAGTACAACAGCGGGCTGACGCGCGTGCTGGTCCTCGCGGTCCTCTCCTCGCTGCTCCTGCTCGGCGCGGCGTTTATCCCCTCGCGGTACTGATCTAACAGCCCCGTCGGCCGGACTCGACCTCGCTCTCCGAGGTCGTTCGGTCTCCGCCCTTCCGTCTCCTCGTTCCTCCCGTGAGACGGTCTTCGTTACCGACCGAGACCGCGGGGGACAGCCTATACGTGTCGCGCCCGTCGTCCGAGCCGTGAGTTCGACCCGAGAGAAGGTGCGGCAGCTCGCCCCGCACTGGGCCGCGATGTTCCTGCTGATGGTCGCGGCGCTGTCGCTCGTCGAGCGAGTCGCCGGCGCGCCCGGCCCCCTCGCCTCGGCGGGGCTCGTCGTCGCCGTCGCGATCGGCTACCCGTACGTCGTCCGAGCGCTCGGCGTCGCGCCGTCGGTCTGGCGGCGCTCCTGACTCGCGCCGCTCTCCGCACCGCTTTCCGCGTCACTCGCTGACGATATCGCGGAGCGCGGATCCGAGTCCCACTCGAGCGGCGCCGACGCCGATCCCGAGAACGAAGGCGACGACCGCGCTGACGGCGATCCAGAGCGTGTTCGGATGTTCGAGCCCGGAGTGGAGGAGTATCTCCATGGCCGTCGATCCGCCGTCGGTCGGGTAAATCGATCGCTTCGCCGGCGGGGTCCGCGGCCCCGCTGCGCCGATAACACCGATGTCAGTCGATCACCCGGGGGTCCCTTTCGTTTTTATACGTGCTCGTCACGTACGACCGGTATGAGCGAGGAAAGCGCGGCTCCGGTCACGACGGAGCTTCCGGACGCACCGTTCCACACCAGCGGCACCGACCACATCACGGTCTGGGGGAGCAACGAGGCCGACACGATCGCTTTCTACCGCGACCTGCTCGGGATGCCCCTCGTCCTCCGCCAGCCGAACCTCGACGACCCGTCCCAGACGCACCTGTTCTTCGACACCGGTGACGGTCGGATCCTGACGTTCTTCGTGAGCGACGACCGCCCCTCGGCCCGCGGGCAGCGCGCCGGTACCGGCGCGGTCCACCACCTCTGTTTCAGCGTTGAGCCCGACGAGTACGAGGATATCATGGCGGCGTTAGAGGAGGCCGGCAAGGGATACAACGTGTTCGACCGGGGGATATTCCACTCGATCTACACGCAGGACAACAACGGCCTCGTCATCGAGCTCTCCGCCGACAAGTACGAGATCCCGGACGACCGCAAGGGCGAGGTGCTCGCGACCGCCCAGCGCCTCCGCGAGGAGGACGGCGCCGACTTCGCGCAGGACCGCCACATGAAGGGGGCCCTCGAAGAGCTCGGCCTCCCGGTGAAGAAGCACGACCTGCCCGACGCGGACGCGGGCGTCGGCGTATGAGCGGCCGGACGCCCCACGCGGGTGACGACCCGCACGCCGACGAGGAGCTGGTGACGGCCGGCACTCCCGTCGCGGACGCCGACGCGGCCGTCGTCCTCGTCCACGGCCGCGGCGCGACCGCTCGGAGCATCGTCGACTTCGGCGAGGAGATCGGCGGCAGCGGTGACGTGGCTCTGCTGGCCCCCCAGGCGGCCGCCAACACCTGGTACCCGAACTCCTTCCTCGCGCCCGTCGCGGAGAACGAGCCCGGCCGGAGCTCCGGGCTCCGCGCCGTCGGCCGCGCGGTCGAGACGGCGACGGACGCCGGGATCCCGGCCGAGCGCGTCCTCGTCGGCGGCTTCTCGCAGGGCGCCTGCCTCGCGAGCGAGTTCGTCGCGCGGAACCCGACCCGGTACGGCGGGCTCGCGGTCTTAAGCGGCGGGCTGATCGGCGAGTCGGTCGACGTCGACGACTACGTCTCGCACGCCGCGGCCGCGATCGACGGCGACCCCGCCGCGGCGCTCGGCGGGACGCCGGCGTTCCTCGGCTGCAGCGACGTCGACCCGCACATCCCGGAGGAGCGCGTCCACGAGACGAGCGCGGTGTTGGAGGCGCTCGGCGCCGACGTTGACGAGCGGATCTACGAGGGGATGGGCCACGGCATCAACGAGGAGGAGACCGAGGCGGTCGCCGACCTCGTCGCGGCGCTGTCGTAGGTCCCGCTCGCGCCGAGGCCCGATCGCCTGCTTCTCACGCCAGCCAGTCGTCCGGCTTGGTGTCGTAGTCGACCTCGTCGGCCTCGATCCGCTCGCGGATCTCCGGATCGAGGTCGTGCTCGGTCACCTCGCCGCCGTCGTACTGGAAGCGCACGCCGGCCTCCTCGCCCTCCGGCTCGGCGCCCCGGCGCTTCGCCCGGCGGATCGCCTCGTCGGAGTACTCGACGCGGATCGTCGCGAGGTTCACGGGGCGGCCCCACAGCTCGAAGGCACGTTTCAGCGTCTCCGCCGCCGACTCCTCGTCGAGTGCGACCCCGTTGAACCGGTGGCCGAGCAGGAGCTCGCCCCGGTTCCGGTAGTTGCCGTCGAGCACGACGACCGTCGGCTTGCCGAAGTTCGTGAACTGGAGGAGGAGCTTCCGCCGGACGTCGTCGGCATCGACGCTGGCGACGCGGTGCTCCTCGGCGGCCCGACTGTACTCGTAGGTGAAGTAGTTCCCCTCGCGGACGAACTCGTCGGTGAGGAACGCGTCGATGAACGTCACGTCGTTGTGACTCTCGCGCACCTCCACCATCCGGTCCCAGCCGGCGGTTCGGTCGACGTCGTCGAGCGCCTCGTCGACGCTCGCGTACCGTTCGACGTCGAACATGTACCGGGCGCGCTCGTCGAGCGTCTCGCGGGAGACGTTGCGGAGCGCGCCGCGGTGCTCGGGCCGCGAGAGGACGTAGTGACGCTCCGCGAGCCCCTCGCGCGTCAGCAGCTTCCACGGGTATTGCTCGATGTCCGGGCCCCCGTCGGGACCGGTCTCGCCGCCGTCGCCGTCCGCTTCCCCCTCGTCCCGGGCCGAGAGCGCCCGGTCGACCGCCTCGGCGTCGACCCGCGGGTCGCCGTCGGCGGCGAGCTCGGCCAGCTCGTCGAGCGTCGCCGGTCCGGCGCCGGCGATCGCGGGGTGGGGTTCGAGCGCCTCGGCGACCTCGTCGAGATCGATCCGCGAGTGGAAGTTCTCCGGCGTCACGCCCTCGACGCGGAGCAGTCTGTCAATCACGTCGCGGCGGGCGGCCCGCAGCTCCACGTGGGTCCACAGCTCGAAGCCGAGCTTGTAGGGGTTGAGCCCGGGCGAGCCGAGCACCCGCGCCATGTGGTCCGCGTACGTGAGGAACTCGTCGGGGCCGGCGAACCCCTCGCCGCCCATCATGACTGACTCCCAGTAGGTCGCCCACCCCTCGTTCATCACTTTCGTCTGCTTCTGGCCGGCGAAGTAGTACGCCTCCTCGCGGATCGCGTCGATGACGGTCGTCTCCCACGGCTCGCGGTCGACCGCCTTCCCGCTGTCGGGGGCGTACCGCTTCCCGTGGTCGCGCAGGAACGCGAGCACGTCCGGGCGCGGCTCCTCCGGCTCGATCCCCTCGCCGTGCGCCGCCAGCCACTCGTCGTCGAACACGTCGCGGCGCACCTCCTCCGAGAGGTCGAGCTCCGCGATCTGCTCTTCCACCGCCGCGACCGGGTCGTCGTCGGGGTCGCTCACGTCCTCCGAGACGCCCGGCTCCGCGACCGACCGCGCGGCGTCGACCGGGCTGTGCTGGTCGATCGTGTCCTCCAGCGCGCTCACGGCGTCGACCAGGCGCTCGACCTCGTCGCGGTCGACGTCCGGACGGTCGGCGATCGCCGAGATCCGGTCGGCGTTGCGCTCCAGCCGCGCCGCGGCGTTCGGCCCTCCCTCGCCGCGGTCGGCGTACAGCCCGAACCAGCGGTTGTTCGCGAAGAAGTCGGCGTGGGCCTCCACGTGCGTGATGACGGCCTTCTGGTCGGCGGTCGCGTTCGACTCCTGGAGGAACGCGTGGCTCGGGTCGTCGTTGTTGACGATCTCGAACGCCTTCCCGAGCCCGTGCCGGTCCTTCTTGCGCTGCCGCTCGTAGTTCATCCCCCACCGCCAGTGCGGGTAGCGCCGCTGGAAGCCGCCGTAGGCGATCAGCTCGTTCATCTCGTCGTGGCCGACGACCCAGTACCGGACCGGGTACGGCTCCAGCCCGAGCCGCTCGGCGAGCTCGCGGGCCTCCGCGGCGGGCTCGTCGAGGGTCTCCGCCTCGCGCTTCGCCTCGACGCGCTCGTCTCTCATCGGCGACCACCCCCGTCGGTCCGCCCGCTCGTCGCCTCACTGGGGGCCGCGCCGTCACCTTCCGCCTCCGTGCTGAGGATCTCGTAGATGGCGTCGGTGACGTCGTCCGGGTCCGACACGCGCGCGACAGCGACGTCGTCGGCGTCGCCGAGCGCCGCCTCCACCTCGTCGGCGTGGCGCGCGTTCGGCGCGGCGCCGCCGGGCTGGGTCTCGACGTACGCGTGGAGATTGGCGTCGATCGACTCCATCAGCGGGATCACCGCGTCGGTCGTGTCGCTGCCGGAGTTCTCCGAGTCGCCGGCGGCGAAGACGTAGCGGTTCCACTCGCTGTACGGGTACTCCTCGAGGATCTCCTCGACGAGCTCGTAGGCGCTGGAGATCCGGGTGCCGCCGCCGGACTGGATCCCGAAGAACTCCTCGCGGTCTACCTCCCACGCCTCGGCGTCGTGGACCACGTACCGGAACTCCGCGGCGTCGTACTTCCCCGTCAGGTACCAGTCCATCGGGGTGAACACGCGCTCGACCAGCTCGCGCTTCGTCTCGCGCATCGAGCCGGAGGCGTCCCGCACGTTGACGACGACGACGTTGCGCTCGCGCTTCTCGATCACCTCCGGGTGGCGGAACCGCTCGTCCTCCCGGCGGAACGGGACGCTGTCGAGCCCCTCCCGGCGGATCCGGTGGCTCACGGGCTCGCGATCGACCTCGGCGTCGAGCGCGTCGAAGCTCTCCCAGCGGTCGAGCGCCGTCACGGGCTCGCCGCGCTCCTCGGCGAGGGTCGCCGCGGCGTCGGCGATCCACGCCCGGGACACGGGAATTCCCTTGTCGCGGGCCCAGGCGAAGGCGTCGTCCACGTCGGCGCCGGCGACGCGGAGCCCCTCGCGGACGTACTCCTCGTCGAAGTCGGTCGCGAGGTAGCGCTTCAGCCCGCGCTTGAAGAACTCGTCGACGTCGAGGGTACCGCGCGGGCCGGCGCGGGCGGTGTCGGTGAAGTCGCCCTCCACCTCCTCGACCACGCGCTTCCCCTTCGGTTCGAGGTCGAGCCCGAGCGCCTCGTCGAGCTCGCGCGCGAACTCCTCGGGGTCCATCTCGTAGTACTCGTGCTCGCCGCCCTCCTCGCCGGGGTCGCCCTCCTCGTCGCCGTCGCCGGGCTCGGGGTCGACCGGTTGGCCGGGCTGCGGCTGACCGCCCTGCCCCTGTCCGACGCCGCCGGCCTCCCGCTGGTCGTACTCGAACTCCGGGAGGTCGACGATCTTCACCGGAATCCGGACCTGATCGGGGCCGGAGCGCCCGAGGTCGCCGTGGCTGATGAACTCCGAGAGGTCCTCGCGGCGCTGCTCGCCGACCTCGCGGAAGCGCTCGCGGTCGTCGGTCAGTCCCACGAGACCCCACCCCCGTTCCCGCCGTCGCGGCCGCCCCGTGGCTCCTCGTCACCGCCGTCGGCGGCGAGGTCGGCCCACTCGTCGCGGGCGTTGCGCATCACGGCGCGGCTGGTCAGCTCCGCCGACGCGGGGCTGTATCCGCGGTCGACGAGCCGGTCTATCGTCGCCGCCTTCACGCGTTCCGTCTCGGTGTCGGCCGGCGGGTCGGCCCACTCGGCCGGGTCGAGCTCCGGGAAGCGGCGCTTCAGGTCGGCCAGGTCGTTCGCGTCGAGCACCTCTCGCAGCTCGGGGATCTCGCGGAGCTCCACGTCGTCGACGCTGAACTCGTCGCCGCGGTTCCGCCACGCGTACCGGGTGAGCGCCCGGATGACGCGGTCGCGACGGAACTCGCCGACCTCCCGCGTCGGGTCGGTGCCGTAGTAGTCGTCCTCGTCGAACCGCCCCAGCGTCTCCGTCTCGAACACCTTCATCGCGAGCGCGTCGGGCTCCGCGGGACCGCGCTCCGTCTCCACCGGCTCGTCGGCGTCCCAGGCGTACACGTGCTCGACGTACTCCGCGACCGTCTCCTCCGAGACGGTCGCCTCCGCGAGGGCGGCGTCGATCACGTCGGCGCGCTGGCGCTCCCGGATCCGCTCGGCGACCGGGGCCTGCCGGCTCTCGAACTCCGCGACCTCCGAGCGGGAGAACAGCGGCGCCGCCGAGAGCCCGTCGGCCATCGCGTCGAGCACGTCCGTCGGCGTGACGACGCGCTCGACCGGGAGCTCCGGGTGGCTGCGGTCGGCGTCGCTCCCGAGCAGGTCGGCGACGACGTCGCGGGTGTACGTCACCGGGATCCCGTTCCGCCCGTCGCCGTCGCCGAAGTCGACGTCGTCGACCGTGACCGTCTCCTCGTCCCCGTCGGCCGCCTCTCGCCGGAGTTCCCCGGTCTCGTACAGCTCCGCCTTTCCGATGAGCCCGACGCCCGGCGGGAGGTCCTCGGTGTCGAGCCGGGTGGCGACCGCGTACAGCGCCGCCGCGCCGACCGCGTGCGGCGCCAGCTCGCGCTCGGTGACCGTCCCGTCGTCGTCGCGGACGTCGATCGTCAGCGCCGCCGCGCCGGGCTCGTCCGCCGGATCGCGGGCGGGATCGTCGCGGTCGGTCGTCCCCGACTCGGTCGCCGCCTCGTCCACCCCGTCGACGGTCGGCACGCCGCGGACGCCGCCGACCTCGCGGCGTAACAGCTCCGCCTCCAGCCGCCGGTTCGTCAGGTAGCGGAACTCGTGGCGGGTGAGCCGCCGCTTCAGCGCCTTCAGCGGATCGGCGCCCTCGCGGTCGGCGTGGCGGTCGAGCTCGGCGTCCAGGTCTGGGTTCGAGATGACGATGAGCTGCGTGTCCAGGTCCATCCCGATCCCCTTGTCGAGCTTCACGCGGCGCTCGTCGGGGACGTTGAGCAGCCGCCGGAGCAGGTCGGCGTGCTGGCTGGCGTCCTCGACGACGGTCGCGACGCCGTTCCCCTGCGAGAGCACGCCGTCGTAGCTGAACGCCTGCGGGTTCTTCCGCCCGCGCGAGTCGAGCTCGCGGAGCATCCCGCCCATCCACGAGCCGACGAGCCGCTCTTTCGGCGTCCCGTCGTCCTCGGCGTGGAGCACCCCGATCCCCTCGCCCACGTCGACGACGTAGCTCGTCACGCGGAGGTGGTCGCGGTCGGTGATCGCCGAGAAGAGGTCACGGCGGCCCTCGTCGCGGTACGCCGACTCCAGGTGGTCGTACGCCTCGCGGCTGAACGGGTCGAGGTCGACGTCGGCCGCGATCGGGTAGGCGTCGTCGTCGACGGCGTCGGCGATCGACTCCCGGACGGCCTCGGGGAACACCGAGAGGGGGTGCGCCTGCACCGGGCTGCGGTACCACGCCGCGGCGTCGCCGCCGTCGCCGTACGAGAGCGACGCGGCGCCCGTCCCGCCCCCGCCGATCCCGCCGCCGGCGCCGGTGACGTTCCACTCGACGGTGTAGCGGCGCCCGGCGTCGGTCTTCGAGAACTCCCGGAGGCCGTTCACCAGACACCGCTTGAACTCCGATTTCCCGGTCGCGGTGGGGCCGTCGATCCAGACGATGCTCTCGTCGTTGCCGCGGCCCGCCGCGGCGGCCCGGAGGTCGTCGACGAACGCGTTAAGCGCGGCGGTGTTGCCGAGGACGGCGTGCTCGCCGTCGTTGAACGGGTCGTCGAAGAAGCGGTACCGCTCCAGCCGCTCGCCGCGCTCGCGGACCTCGCGGGTGCCCTCGGACTCGATCGCCGCGAGGACGTAGCGCGCGCCGGAGGCGGCCGCGACGGGGTTCTCCAAGACGCGGTCGACGTACTCGTCGAGACTCATCGGCGGGTCGTACGCGCCGCGGAGGGTCTCGTCGGCGGCCCGGACGAACCCCTCGCCGTCGGATCGGTCTGACTCGCTCATCTCAGCCCCCGTCGTCCTCGATCTCCGAGCGGGCGACGGCGGCGCCCGCGTACTCCAACACCTCCGCCGCGCCGTCCTCGGAGTAGCCCCGGTCGACGAGGGCGTCGACCCAGGCGCTGCGTTCCTCGTCGTCGAGGTCGGTCGCCGAGACCAGCGCGGAGAAGTTGATGTTGTGCTTCTTGTCCTCCCACAGCTTGCGCTCTAAGGCCCGCCGGAGGCGGTCGTTCTCCTGGGGGTCGAAGTCGCGCCCCTCCCGGGCGCGCCGCGACACCCAGTTCGACACCTCCTGTCGGAAGTCGTCCTTCCGGTCGGAGGGGACGTCGAGCTGCTCTTCGACCGCGCGCATGAACGTCTCGTCGGGCTCCGTCTCGCGGCCCGTGAGCTCGTCGTCGACGGTGTCGTCGTCGATGTACGCCATCACGTGGTCCATGTACTTCTCGCCCTGGCGACGGAGCTCGTCTACGTCGTACGCTAACGCGTGCCGAACGTCCTCGATGGCGCGCTCCCGGTACTCCTCGCGGACGGTCTCCAAGAGGCGCTCGTAGCGGTCGAGGTCCTCGGCGGCGATGGAGCCGTGCCCCCCGAGGTTCGCCTCGAAGTGGTCGAAGACGGAGAGCGGCGAGAGGTAGCCGCGGTCGCGGTGGGTGGCGTCCATGATCGCCTCGGCAATCTCGTCGCCGATGAACCGGGCGGAGACGCCGTCCATTCCCTCGCTCACGTCGGCCTGCTCGGCGGCGTCCTCCCGCAGTTTCCGGCGGTCGATCTCCTCGTCCTCCAGCTCGCCGTTGTACACCTTCGCCTTGTCGAGGAGGCTCACCGTCTCGTCGGTGGGCTCTTCGAGGCGGGTCAACACGCCGAAGAGGCCGGCCATCTCCAAGGCGTGCGGCTCGACGTGGACGTTCGGCACGTCCGCGTTGTCGAGCATCTTCCCGTAGATCTCTGCCTCGCTGTCGTACTCCAACACGTAGGGGTAGTCGATCCGCTTGGTGCGGTCGTTGAACGCCTCCATCTTCTCGTCGCCCGTCTTCTCGCGGTACTCCGGCATGTTCGTCCGGCCGACGATTACCTGGTCGATGTCGATCCGGGGGTTGTTCTTCGGCTTGATCGTCGACTCCTGAGAGGCGTGCAGGAAGTCGTAGAGGAACTCCCGCTGGAGCTTCAGCAGCTCCTCGCCGGAGAAGAGGCCGCGGTTCGCGTTGCAGAACGCGCCGGCGTAGTCGAACGCGCGCGGGTCGGACTCGCCGTAGACCGCGAGCTTCGCGTAGTTGACGTCGCCGGTGAGTTCGGTCTCGTCCTGGTTCTTCTTGTCCTTCGGCTCGAACGTCTCGATGCACTCCCGGCGGTTCTCGTCGGCGACGAGCCGGACGACCTCGACGTGCTCGTCGAGCACGCGCTGCAGGTCGTCGTCGTAGTGCGCCAGCAGCTCGTTCAGGTAGAACTCCGAGGCCGGGTCCGGATGCTGGTCGTTCCGGAGGCTGTACGGGGCGTCGAGCCGCTCGTTGAGGTCCTCGATGACCGCCTCCCGCTGCGGTCGCGGGAGGAGCACGAGCGGGTCCTGGTTCATCGGCGAGCGCACCGCGTCGTCGCCCGGGTCCTGGTCGTCGATCACCGAGCAGAGGTCGACCCAGCGGAAGGTGTACATCCGACCGGCCTCCTCGCGGGTGTACGCCTCGAAGTAGCGGCGCGTGAGCCAGTCGAAGTGCGACTTCCCGGAGCCGACCGGCCCCAAGAGGAGCTTGATCCGCTTCTCGGGGCCCAGCCCGCGGGCGCCGGACTTCACCTTGTTGACGAACTCGTGGATCGACTCGTGGACCTCGCGGCCGTAGAAGACGTTCTCGCCGTCGTGCAGCGGGTCGTCCGCGGCGAGCGCGTACTCCACCACGCCGCGCTCCTCGTCGTATCGGGTGCCGTAGTAGTCGAACATGTCGGCGACGCGCTGGTGGGCGTTCCGCGCGATGCGCGGCTCCTCGTACAGCGCGTCGAGGTACCAGTCGAACGAGCGGGGTTCCCGGAGGTCGTCCGGGACGTTCGTCCGGTACTCCTCGCTGAGCCGTTCGAGCGTGTGTCGGTCTGTCATCGTATCACGTCTCTCGGACGGACGAGGGACCTCGCGACCGGACCGCACGTCGGCCGCGCGCCGAGCGGCCGCGCGGCTCTCCGTGCCGGAACGACGGCTCATCGAGCCGCGAACGCCGCTGTCGTCGAGGGGGACCCGCCGCGGGTCGCCGTTTCGCCCGTAACCGAGGCTATATGTATGAGAGGGATTCTCACTCATAAGTGTGTCGCCAATTCACACGCGCAACGCGACTGCGGATCCCGCCGCGATCTGCGGTTTTCATCTCGCGCAAATCGGCCGGAATCGGCGCGGAGCGGTGATAAAACAGGGGCGTACGCGATCGCCGGTGAATCGGACCCGCGTCGGTCGGAACCAGCCCTCCGCCGGTTGGAATCGCCGCCCCGACCGGTCGGAACCGGAAACGTCGCCCCCGAGGCGGGCTCTTTTGCCGGCCGCCGACCCACGGCCGGTGTGACGTTTAGCATCTGCGTCCGCGAGCGGTACACCGACGGCGACGGCGACGACCGGGTCCGGTACGGCGTGGCGGTGACCACCCGGCTGCCGGGGGTCGGCGCCCTGTGTCCGTTCGCGTCGGCGGACGGCGCGGTCGCGACGCAGTCGCTCGTCAACGTCGAGCTCGGGCGGAAGGGGATCGAGTACCTCGGCGACGGGCTCGCGGTCGACGACGCGCTGGAGGCCCTGTTGAACGCCGACGAGGGGAGGCCGGAGCGCCAGCTCCACGGCGTCGACGCTGACGGGACCTTCGCGTTCTCGGGCGACGAGTGCCGCGACTGGTACGGCCACGTCGAGGGCGAGAACTACACCGTCGCCGGCAACCTCCTGACGGGCGAGGACGTGATCGACGACACCGCGGCCGCCTACGAGTCGGCCGCCCACGGCGACGCCCCCCTCGCGGAGCGGCTGATCGACGCGCTCGCGGCGGGCCACGCCGCCGGCGGCGACAAGCGCGAGGACCTCGACGTGCAGTCCGCGGCCCTCCTCGTCCGGAACACCGAGGAGGCCGACGACCCGTACTACGACGACCTCCGCGTCGACGCCTCGGAGACCCCGGTCGCCGACCTCCGCGAGACGTACGAGACGGCGAAGCGCGGCTACGAGGCGGTGTTGGAGCGGTACGCCGACGAGATGGACGCGGGCGACGGCGGCGAGTAGCCCCTCGCGAGCGGGGTTCCCGCCCCTACAGCGACAGCCGCGTCAGGATCGGCAGGTGGTCGGAGGGGTACCGCCCCCGGTCGTCGCGGTCGGTCAGGGTCGCGAACGCCGCCACGTCGAACGCCGGCGAGACGAGCGCGTGGTCGATCCGACGCCCGTCGATCAGTCGGGCGAAGTCGGTGAGGCTCGTCTCCGGTCCGTGTCGGAGGTCGGCGACCGCGGCGGCGTCGCGGAGCGCGAGCCGGTCGTCGTCGGGCGGCCCGTCCGAACCTGTCTCCGGATCGTCCCCGAGGAGGATCCGGTGCGGGTCCGACCCCGGCGTGCAGTTGAAGTCGCCGACGAGCGCGATCGGGGGTCGTCCGACCGATCCGCCCGCGCCTGTGCCCCCGTCGACCAGCTCCGGGAGCCGCTCGCGGACCAGCCGCGCGGACTCGCGCCGCGCGGTCGCGCTGACGTGGTCGAAGTGCGTGTTGACGACGAGGAGTTCGGCGGGTCCGTCGACGGCTCGGACCCGCGCCCACGTCGCGATCCGCGGGTGGGCGGCGTCCCAGCCGACCGACTGCCGGTCCGGCGTCTGGGAGAGCCAGAACGTGTCGCCGTCGGCTACCTCCCAGCGGTCGGCTCGGACCGCGATCGGGCAGCCCTCGCCCTCGCCGTCGGTCCCCCGTCCGCGCCCGACGAACTCGTACGCCGGGAGCCGCTCCCGGAGGTCCTCGCGCTGTTCCGGGAGCGGCTCTTGGAAGCCGGCGACGTCCGGGCGGTGAAAGCGGACGAGCCGCCCGACCGCGTCGCGGCGGTCGTGCCAGACGTCGTGGTGGTCGCCCCGGTTGGCGTAGCGGACGTTGTAGCTCAGCACCCGGATCGCGGTCATTACCGTGAGGGTCGCGGGCGAGGCGATTAAAAGACGCGGAGCGATACGCGAACGATGCCGGACCCGCGGTGAACACCGCCAAAGCTCCAGCGGCTCAACCATGCACTACCAGAGGTGCAGTCGCGGTGAACACCGCCAAAGCCCCAGCCGGGAGGACGGCGTACGCTCGCTGCGCCCCTCAGTCGCTCACTTCGTTCGCTCCCTCCGGTGCTTTCGTCGCCTACGCCGTCCTCCCGGCTGCCCCTTTGAGTCCTACCCGACCGCACAGCGACCGCGCCTCACGCCTCCCCAGCCTCGCGGTTCGCTCGGGGCTCCCTTCGGTCGCCCACATCGCTCACCGCGTCCCTCGCGCGTGCTGACTCGCGGCCTGTCGGCCGCTCGCAGGCACGCGCCACCGCAGTCTTTCGACAGTAAACGGCTACCGCTAGCGGTCACGCTCCTCATATGACAATCTCGCCCCCGTCGCCTACGCCGAGAACTCGTACAGCTCGTCGCCGACGTGGTGGATCGACCCCACGACCTTCCCGCTGTCCCCGACCATGCCGTCGCCGTCGACCATCGCCCGGCCGACCGCGAGCACCTTCCCGTGCGACTCCTCGGCGACGACGACGAGGTCGCCCTCGCGGATCTCCGGGTCGGCCTCGACGATTCCGGGGCGCATCACGTCGGCGCCGTCGGAGACGAACGAGACGGCGCCCGCGTCGACCGTGACGACCCCCGTCTCCGGTTCGTAGTCGTTCGCGCCCCGGACGGTGAGGAACGGTTCGTCGTCGTCGACGTAGAAGACGGCGGGGTCGCCGTCGACCAGGACGAGCTCGTAGCCCGCGTCCACGAACTCGACGAACTCGAACGTCTCGCCGTCGATGTCGACGCCGAGGTGGTCGGCGACCGCCTCGCGGATCGCCGCGATGTCGTCGCTCCGGAGGTGGTGTCGCGATTTCACTTCCATGCGGGTCCAGTCGGCCGCTCGGCCGATAAATGGTCCGTTCCGCGGCGCGGCACGGGCTCGGACGCCGCGCTCCGCGGTTCTCACGTGATCGGACCGATCAAAACGGCCTTAAGCCACCTGTCCATAGCCTCTCGTATGCTCAACCCGCTCATCGCGAACGTCGCGAACGCGCCCGCGCTCGTTCTCGGGGTGATCGCGACGCTGCTCGTCGTCTTCGTCACCAGCCTGAAGGGGACGGGATGGGAGCCCACGACCGACATCTCGGACGAAGTGCTCGAACGCCGCGCGTCCGCGGTCCCCGAGACCGACTTCCCGGAGCCGGGGAACCGCGCGGTCGGCGGCGGAGGCGGCGGCGGCGCCATTCCCGCCGGCGGCGCCGAGGGCGAGGAGGGCGAACTCGAGGACGGGAGCGCCGTCAGCGCCGGCCCCGCCGACGTGGAGGAGGTCGAGTACTTCGACGTCGAGTTCGCCAAGCAGGGGAAGACGGTCGAGCTCTCGAACGACGCGCCCATCCTCGAACAGGGCGAGGACGAGGGGTGGGACCTCCCGTACGCCTGCCGCCAGGGCCAGTGCGTCTCCTGTGCCGGTCACATCACGGACGGTCCCTCGGAGGACTTCGTGGAGCACGACAACCAGCAGATGTTAGAGGAGGCCGAGCTCGACGACGGCTACACGCTGACCTGCGTCGCGTACCCCCGCGACTCCTTCACCATCGAGACGGGCGAGGCGCCGTAACTCCTCTCTCACGTCGCGTCGCTCCGCCCCGTTCGCTCCCCCGCCTGCCTTGTCCGCTTCTCGGCTCGTTTTTCCGTTCTTTTCGTCCGGTTCTCAGTTTCTCCCCGTCCGCTCGCGACACCCTTTTTCGCGTCTCGGCCGAACGGTCGGTATGGCAGTCACCACGGTCCTCGGCGGCGGCGCCGCGCTCCTCGTCGCGGGCGCGGCCGCGCTCGTCTACCGCGACGCCGCCCGCGTCGGCGTCGACCTCGGCTCCCCGTCGCTGTGGGCCGCCCTCCTCGTCGTCACCTCCGGCGCCGCCCTGACCACCGCCCTGCTCGTCCCCGACGCGCCGCTCCCCGGCGTCCTCGTGTTGGCCGCGCTCGGGCCGCTCCTGTACCTCCTCGAACGCGACGACTCCGTGCACGGCGACGACCCCGCCGACCCGACCCGCCTCCCGAGCGAGTCGGAGCGGGCGGACGACCGCGACGAGTGATCGGCGGAGTAACCGAAACCCATTTCGCTCTCTCCATCCCGCGGGATCGACGGTGACACAGTTCGTTTCTTTCCTCGGATCGCCTCGGAAACCGCAAGCTTCCATAGGCTCGGGTGCTAACGGTCGACAATGAGCGACGAGAGCCTCGCGGACCGAGTCGAACAGTGGATGGTCGGACAGATGCCGATCATCCAGATGCACGGCGGCACGAGCGTCGTGCGCGAGGCGGACCCCGAGAGCGGCGAGGTCGTCGTCGAGCTCGGCGGCACCTGCTCGGGCTGCGGGATCTCGAACATCACGGCCGACAACATTCGCCGCGACCTGATCATGGACTTCGACGAGGTGGACAACGTGACGGTGCGGACCGCCTCCTCCGGCGACCAGGGGGCCTCCACCGTCGAGGGCGGCCGCGGCGGGGAGCTGAAACACGAGACGGAGTCGGCGAACCACTTCTAACTCCTCGGCCTCCTCTCGGTCGGCGCTCAGTCGCTCCGGACCGGTCGCCGCCGACGCACGTCGCGCGCGAGCCGCTCCGCGTAGTCGAGGCGCGTCCGCCTCGCGCTCGCCTCGGTGAGCGGTCCCCTCTCTCGCAGTTCGGCCGACAACGGCTCGTACGGCTCCGGATCGATCCCCATCCGTTCGAGGTACGACCGGACCGCGTCCGATTCGAGCCCGTCGCGGACGGCGTCTTCGACGCGCTCGCGCACGGTCTCGAAGGGCGGGAGGACGACGGCCTCGTCCCCGACGTGGGGTTCGCCGCCGATCCGGAGCTCGGCGCCGTCGAGCCGCTCGACGACGCCGACGAGGTCGTCGGCCAGCCGGACGACCTGGCTCGGGAGCGCGGCGTCCGCCGAGCGCCACTCGACCGTCCCGAACTCCGCCCGGAGCTTCACCGGGGTCCACGCCGCGCTCTCCGGGGTGAACCGCGCCTCGACGGCCTCCCGGTCGCAGCCGGCCACGACCGCCTCGGTGACGAACGACTCGTACCGGCGCTCCAGTCGCCTCGCCCACTCCTCGGTGTCGTCGGCGTACGGCCACAGCTCGCCCTGCCGCGGGAGCCGGTCGTACGCCATCCATCGGTACAGCAACGACCGCGCGCCCGCCCCCAACGGCTCGTGCCCGAAGTACGGCGAGGAGTTGACCAGCGCCAGCGACGGGTCGAGCGCCGTGAGCGCGTTGAGCTGGTCGATCTCGCGCCCCGGTAGCTGCTCGACGTGAACGTGGGTCCCGGCGCAGTGCCGGACGTACTCGAACCGGTCCCCGACGACGCGGTCCTGGATCCGCGCCCGCTCGCTCCCGAGGTCGGCGATGTCGCCGTCGCGGAGCGGCGTCGCCAGCGGCACGAGCCCCTTCCCGAGCTCGTCGGCCCGCTCTAGGACCCGGCCGAGCTGACCGAACAGCTCCTCGCGGAGCTCCGCGGTCGACTCGCACGGCGTCGTCTTGACCTCCAAGAGCGGTTCGACGAACTCGCGTTCGGCGCCCGGCGACGCGTCGACGAGCCCGCCCGGATCGGTCAGCCGCCCGCTCTCGTCGATCACCCAGTACTCCACCTCGACGCTCCGCCGCATCGATCCGGTCTCAGACGTCGCGCCCTCGGCGGCGCCACCGGTCATTGTCCGACGGCCGGCGACTCCGGCCGGGGGTGGCCGTTCGTGCTGTCGTGAGTGATATTCACAACCATGGTTTCTGTACCATGCAGCGGTAATAACGATTGTGTGAAATGAATCCGAATAGCCTTATACAACGTAATAGATAAGGCGGATTACGGCGGGAAAAGGGTCTTATCGCCGCATAACCGACTGAACATCGATTATCTTTCCCGCGAGGCTCGCGTGTCGCCCCGGGCTACAGCGCGTTCTCCAGCGCGGACGCGACGCTCCGCGCCTTCTCCGCCAGCGGCTCCGGCACGTCGCCGGCCGCCGCCGCGTCCCGGAGTTCGTCGTCGTCGACGCGCTCGACCGTCCCGTCCGGGCGCTTCACCACGTCGACGTGGAGGTCCACGTAGCGGGCCGCGTCCGGGAACACCTCGACCGGGGTGCAGACGTTGACGTAGGTCCCCCGCACCGTCCCGTCGCGGCCGCGGTAGGTCGTCGGATACCACCAACGCCCCTCCTTCAGGCTCGTCTCGGCCACGTCGCCCGCCTCGCGAGGGGTACCGAGGCCGTCGTACGTGCCGCCGCCGGTCATCTCGCGCTCGACGGTGACGGCGCCGTCGGGGTCGACTTCGGTAACGGTGCCCTCGCCGAGCGTTATCAGCCGGCCGTCGGGCTTCCCGTGGTCGATCCGGAGCGCGTCGCCCTCGCGCGGGCCGAACGCGTCGGTCACGACGCCGAACGGGAACGCGGCGTCCGGGTCGGGCTCGCAGAGCGCCTCCGCGAGGTCGACGCCCGCGGAGGCGTCGGCCGACCCCGCCTTCACCCGGTGGTGACCCGGCATCGTCGCGGTCGCCTCCCGCCGCCGGTCGTCGAGCGCGAAGCGACTCTCGCGGCCGAACCAGACCCAGGCGCCCGCGTTCGGCGACGCCACCGGCTCGCCGCGGAGGTGCCCTCGGTCGCCGAGGACGCCGATCCCGCCGGCCGCGTCGACCGCGTCGTCGAGCCCCTCGGCGGCCGCGACGGCCCGCTCCAGCCCCGCCTCCAGCGCCTCCGTCCCGGCGTCCACCGCGGGCGGCTTCCAGATCGCCCGCCACCCGTCCGGCGGCTCCAGCCCGAGCAGGTCGAGCATCCCCGACAGCTCCCGCGCGGCCTCGTCGTCCCGCACGTCGACCCGGGTGCCGGAGCCCGGTTCGAGCGCGACGAGGCCGCCGCCCGCGCGCAGCGACCCGTCGACTTCCGGCCGCCGGTCGGTCCACGGCGCCGCGGACGCGTCGACGCGGACCCGGACCGGGTCGCCGGTCTCGACGCGGTCGTCGACGCTCCCGTACGGGAGGTATCCCTCGGCGGTGGCGCCGCCTCGGCCTCCCGCGCCCTCGCCCTCTACACCGTCGACGCGGAGCGCCACCACCGCCCCGCCGCCGAGCGTCTCGGTCACCTCGCCGTCGAGGACGGTCCCGGGCGGCGTCGGGTCGCGCCACGACAGGGCGTCGCGGCCGACGCCCGCCAGTCGCTCCCGCAGCGCGGCCACTGCCTCGGGGTTCCCGTGGACGCCGACGCCCTGCCGGTCCGCCGTCGTCTCGACACGGACGTCCGGCGGCGCGTCCCCGAACGCCTCGTCGAAGCGCCGGCGGATCGGGGGCGAGGCGTCGACGACTTCGTGGCCCGCGTCCAGGAGGAGCCGCGTCAGTGCCGTGGCGTAGATGCCCCGGACGCGGACGGCGGCGGTCACAGTTCCTCCGGGTCGCGCGCGAACCGGACCCGGTCGTGGACCGTCTCGCCGAGCGAGAGGTAGCCGCGGAGGTCGCTCCCGTGGGTGAACAGGTCCACGTCCGCGGTCGCGTGTTCCTTGATCCCGGCCGCGCTGTGAGCCAGTTCCATGTCGGAGTAGTAGGGGCCGTCGTCGGCGAAGAACGCCCGCAGACGCTCGGCGTCGGCGGCGACCAGCCCGGCGACGCGGTCTGAGGCGTCCGCGATGGCGTCGGCGTCGAGCCCCGCCTCGCGGAGCGCCCGCTGGGTCCGTGAGTCGAAGTGCATACCCCCCCTTCGGGCGCCGCGGTTTCAATTCCACCGGCTCGGAGCGAGCCCGTCGTGGGCAGATACATCGCGGGCGGACGCGTCGCGTGACGGGGCCCCGGTCGACCGTTCGACCGCGAACCGGTTCGGCCACGGCTTAAGTCACCCCGGACCGAATCGGCGCGTATGCCATCCCGGTCGGACCCGGTCGAGTCGCGCTCCGACGACGACCGCGACCTCTACGACATCGCCACGTGGGAGGAGCGCACTTCCCTCGACGGGCTCTCGGTCGCGCTGCACTGGCTCATCACCCGCTCCGCGAAGGCGCTGGTCGTCTTCGTCGCGCTCGCCCTGCTCCTGCTCATCCTCGGGTCGTTCGGCCTCGGGCTCGTCTTCGACCCCGCGGTCGCGATGCTCGTCGGGCTCTCGGCGATCCCCGCCTTCGGCCTCGCGGCGTACGTGTACGTCTCCGACGTCACGACCGCGGAGCCGCTCTCCCTGCTCGTGGCGACGTTCCTGCTGTCGGTTCTCACGGCGACGTTCGCCGCGGTGCTCAACGGTCGCCTGCAGCCGCTCTTCTCCCCGCTCGGCTTCCCGGGGCTCGTCCTCTTCTTCTTCCTCGTCGTCGGTCCCGTCGAGGAGACGGTGAAGCTGCTCGCGGTCCGGCTGTACGCCTACACAGACGACCGGTTCAACGCCGTCGTCGACGGCGCGGTGTACGGGGCGATCGCCGGGCTCGGCTTCGCCGTCATCGAGAACCTCGTCTACATCGCCCGGACCGTCGAGATGTCGGAGCTGACGATCGGAGTCGCCGTCCTCGGTGCGGGCGACGGGATCGCGGCGCTGCGCGCGCTCGCGGGCCCGGGCCACGTCGTCTACTCGGCGTTCGCGGGCTACTACCTCGGCCTCGCGAAGTTCAACCCCGAGCACCGCGGCCCGATCGTCGTGAAGGGGCTCGTCATCGCCGCCGCGATCCACGGGCTGTACAACACCCTGGTCGGCCCGGTCACCTCGGTGATCCCGGCGCTCACCCCCATCCCGCGGCTCCCGGCGCTGCTCCTCTTCGTCCTCCTCTTTCAGGGCGCGTTCGGTTACGTCCTCCTCCGGAAGATCTGGCGCTACCGGGACGCGTACTTGGAGACGCGCGACGCGGTCGATCCGGACGTGGAGCCGGAGCTCACGGAGTTCGAGGACTGACTGGCGGGTCCGACCCGCTCACCCTGGCGGCGACTCCACCCGCGACCGGTCGCCCGTGCCGCCGGTGAGCGCGCTCGCGAGCGCCCCCTTCACGACGACCTCGTCGCCGAGGGCGGTGAGCCGGACCTCCGGGACGTTGATGAACACCATGTCGGCGAGCTTCTCGCGGATCGGATCGAGCACCCGCTCGGGGTTGTTGAGCGCGACCGCGCCGCCGACGCTCACCACGAGCGGGGCGTACGCGTGGATCACGTTGGCGACGCCCATCGCGTTCCAGTGCGCCACCTGGTCGATCACGTGGTCGGCGAAGACGTCCTCGTCGGCCGCCTCGAACACGTCGACCGCGGAGAACTCCGGGTCCTCGATCGGGAGCGACGTCTCGACGGGGTCCTCCGCGTGGAGCTCGCGGGCGTACTTCGGGATGTTGTTGCCCGAGCAGTACCCTTCCCAGTGGCCGTCGTGGCCGCACCCGCAGGTCATGAAGCCGTGCGGGTCGACGGTCATGTGGCCGACCTCGCCGGCGTTGCCGTCCCACCCCGAGAGCACGTTGCCGTCGACGGCGACCCCGGCGCCGATCCCCGAGGAGATGGTGAGATACACCATGTCGTCGGGGTTGCGCTCCGAGTGGAACCGCTCGCCGATGACGCCCGCGATGGTGTCGTTGTGGAGGTGGACCTCGTCGGTGCCGAGGAGCTGGGAGACGGGCCCGACGAGCGGGATCCGTTCGACGGTGTCCGGGAGGTTCGCCGGCCCCTGGACGACCCCGGCCGCGAGGTCGAGGGGGCCGATCGAGCCGATCCCCGCCGCGGCGACCTCGGTCGGGTCGATCTCGGCGTCGGCGCACGCACCGCGGACGACGCCCAACACGGCCTCGGTCACGGCGATCCCGTTCGGTCCGCGAGGGGTCCCCCGCGCGTCGGAGCCGAGGATCGCCGCCGTCTCGTCGCCGACGACCGCCCGGACGTTCGTCGCCCCGAGGTCGACGCCAACGTAGTACATCGGCTAGAGTCCCGGACCGGTATCACTTAAGCGGGGCGCTTCCCCGAGCGGTTCGCCTCGAACTCCGGCCCGCCCTCAGGCGGCGACTTCCCGCACGAAGGTCACCGGACACGGCGCCGAGAGGATGACCTCCTGCGCGACGCTGCCGAACACGGCCTTCCCGGTCGGCG
The DNA here is from genome assembly GCF_001261915.1 of Halorubrum sp. SD626R. GTDB lineage: Archaea > Halobacteriota > Halobacteria > Halobacteriales > Haloferacaceae > Halorubrum. The sequence continues at coordinate 39,820 of NZ_CVRT01000109.1, read as the reverse complement.
ACCGGCGCCGCCCGCCGACGACCACGCGGTCGGCCCCGACCGCCGAGGCCGCCTCGACGACCTCGTCGGCGTGATCGCCGACCGCGCCCCGGATCGAGTACGAGATGTCGGCGTCGTCGAGCGCCTCCGCGAGCGCCCGCGTCGTCGTGTGTCGCTCGGCGACCGCGTCCGGCGTCGACCCCTCGCTCGCCGGGTCGACGCCCAGCTTCGCCCGGATCCCGTCGAACTCCTCGTCGGCGAACACGTGGGTCAACACGACCTCCGCGCCCGTGGGCTCGGCGACCGCGATCGCCTCCCTCGCGATCTGCTCCGTTCGCTTCTCGTCTTCGGTTCCGACCGCCAGTAGCACCGTCTCGATGCTCATGCTTCCCTTTCGCCGCCCGCCCTGATAAGACTGCTAAAATTTTAATTCGGTTCTGAATTAATTTTCATCCGATCGATCCTGACGGTTCTCTCCGGTCTCTCCCCTTGGCGGTTCGGCGGTCTCACCCGCGGACGCGTCCGGCGGCTCGGCGAACAGGGGTTCGCCGGCCGGGCGCCCGTAGTCGACGACCCAGTACCGGTCGCGGTACGCGCCGACGTTCTCCGGCTTCAGCTCGTCGAAGTGGAACCGGTCGCGGTGGGGCGCCAGCGCCGATCGCACGCGGTCGAGCGCCGCCTCTCGCACCGCCTCGGCCGGTGGGACGTCCGCGCGCGGCATGGCGATCCAGTCGCCGTCGGCGTCGCCGTCGAGGACGGGGAGAAAGGGGTGCGACTCCACCGCCGACCAGATCCGACGCTCCCGGCGGTTCTGCGGGCGGCCGTCGCCCATCTCCGCAGAGGGGCCGTACCGAGCCAGCTTCGCGACGAGGGCGTCGCCGTCGGTCGCCTCCGACCGCTCGCCGTCGCTCGCACTCGGCCCCTCACCGACGGCCCCCGGAATCGCGACGGCCACCCTGCCCGTGCCGACCCCGACGACCTCGGCCCTCGATTCCGCTCCCGATCCGGTCTCGTCCGGCGACCGGTGCTCCCCCAGCGCCGCGGTCAGCTCGTCGAGGACCTCGCGCTCGCCGGGCGCGAGCTCCCGGAAGTACGTCCGCGCCTCGCCCGCCGGCCACGACCAGGTCCGGCCCGCGTACTCCCACTCCGTCTCCTCGACGGCGACGCGGTCGAGCGCGCTCCGCCGGGCCGCCCGCAGGCGACGGGCAGCGTCCGACAGCCGGTCGGCGACCGCGGCGGGGATCGGGTCCTGTCGCATTCGGTTCCCCTACCGGGTCGGTCGTCAATAGCCTGTCGTCGATAGAGGCGTCGCCTCGGCGTCACGGGACCGCCGATCGTTTATGTATCTCGTCCGACTCCTTCGCCCATGACACGGTGTAGCTTCGACGCCGCCGACGTCTCCGTCCCCGGCGACCTCGCCGACGACTGGCGCTGTCCACGAACGGCGGTCAAGGGGAGTGACCGCTGCGCGTTCCACGATCCCGACGCGCTCTCGAACGGGGACGCCGCCGGCAAACTACTCGATTCACTCTCCGCGACGCCCGAGTCGGACCTGTTCGCGGCCGACCTCGAAGCGCGGCGATTCGCCCGCGAGCGCAAGCGGTTCGTCGGGGCTCGACTCCCGACGCTCGACCTCTCAGACGAGTTGATCGAGCGTCGCGACACCCACCCGCTCGACCTCCGGGGCGCCCGTCTCGGCGAGCTCAACTGTCGCGACGCGCGGATCGAGGCGGACTTCGACCTCGGCGGTTCGCGGATCGAGGCCGTCGACGCGACCGACTGCGTCGTCGACGGCGACTGTTCGCTTCGCCGGTCCGTGCTCGGCCCGGCGACGCACGCCGACGCCCGGGTTGACCCGGACGCCGACGGCCTGTGGGCCGGAGGCGTCGACGCGGCGGAACGGCCCACGGACGGCGCCCCCGGGATCGGCGGCTCCGCCCCTACGCCGCTGCGGTTCGACGACGCGCGCGTCGGTGGACGGTTCGTCCTCACCGACGCGGTGGTGAACGGCGATGTCGAAGCGACGGAATGCGTCGTCGACGGCCGGTTCGAATTCAAGCGCGGCGCCGTCCAGGGCCGGCTCTACTGTCCGGGCCTCACGCTCCGCGGGGAGCGCCACCACGCGAACACCTCAGAGCTCACCCTCAGGCTCACTGAGGTGCGCTCGCACGTGGTCTTCGAACACCTTCGGAGCCGCGGGGCGCTCCTGCTGAATGACCTTCACGTCGGCGGCGACCTTCGGCTCGACGCCGTGGACCTCGACGACTCGCTCTGGCTCGGCGCCGTGGACGACGAGTCGACGACGCTCGGTCCAACGAACGTGGCGGGAAACCTCTCCCTCCGCGACGCGCGGATCAGCGGCGACGCCGACCTCGCGGAGCCGCGGGGCGGCACCCTCCCCGGACCGATCGTCGAGGGCTGTCTCGACCTCTCGGGCACCGCCGTCGCGGGCGAATTGAAATGTACCCCGCGGCTCGACGTCGGGGGGGTCGAAGGCGGCGAGACCTTCTCCGTCGTTCGGCTGCGCGACGCGTCCGTCGACGGCGGTTTCCTCTCGCAGCCGACCGCGAGCGCCCCCGTGGCGTACGACCTCCGGAACGCCGCGCTCGGGGACGTCCGGCTGGGGAGGAACCGCGGCGCCGCCGGTCGGCTCCACTTCTTCAAGACCGAGTTCGACGGCTTCGTGTTCAGCGAGAACACCGACGCCTTCGAGGACACCGACTGGCGGCTCCACGGCCTCCCGGCGCTCGCCCCCGACACCGGAAGGATCGACCGTGTTCGCGACTTCGTCGGCCTTGACGGCGACCGCGACGCGGAACCGGGCTACCACCGTCTCGCGGCGGCCACCGCGGCCGACGAGGCGATGGCCCTCGCCGACGACCTCCTCGCGGCGGTCGCGACGTTCGACGGGTTCCGCGACGCCCTCGACGCTGACGACCCCGTCGCGGCCGTCACGGCTCTCGTCTCCGCCGAGGGCGACCTCAACGCGATCGCCGGCGATGTCGAATCCGCCCGCGACGCGGCCACGCCGGCCCCGTTCGATGAGCGGGAGAGCGACCGGATCGGACTCGTTCGTGGGCTGGCCGAGGCCGCTTCGGGTCCCGAGCCGACCGCGACTCCCGCTCCCGCTGCCGTTGCCGCCCTCCGCAACTCCGGGGTTCGCGAGGCGCTCAGACGTATCGATCCGCGCGCGTACCCCGCGGACGACCCCGGGAGCGCCGCGGCGCGGAGCGAGCTACAGCGCCTGATCGTCCCGGAGATCGCCGATGTCGACTGGGAGAAGCCGGATCCGGGCGCGCTAGTAACCACCTACGTGCTCGCGCGGAACGGTGCGAACCGCGTCGGCGACGTTGACGCCGCTTCGCGGTTCTTCCGGAACGAGATGCTTCAGCGCCGTCGGGAGTACCGCGAGGCGGCCCGCGGCGACGGGACCGTCTGGGGGCGTTCCGTCGCCGCGTTTGACTACGTCTCGAACGTGTTGTTCGACCTCAGCTCCGGTTACGGCGAACGTCCCAGCCGCGTCCTCCTCGCCTCCGGTGCCGTCGTGGTCGTCTTCGCGGGGACGTTCGCCGCGTTGCTTCCCGAACCGCCGTACGGCGGTCCCGTCGGATACGGGCTCTTGAGCCTGGAGTCGTTCGTCGCGATGATCCTCGGCGGCGGCACGGAGCAGTCGGACCTGATCGTCCGGCTCGCCGCCACGCTGGAGGGGTTCGTCGGGGCGTTCCTCATCGCGCTGTTCGTCTTCGCGCTAACGCGGTCGCTCGAGCGCTGACAGGGCGGCCACGATCGCCGACGAAAGGCCCTTGAGACGAGGCGCCGAGGGTGAACCGTGAGCACGCTGTTCGTCAGACACGGGACGACCGAGTGGAACGAGGCGGGCCGGATCCAGGGGTGGGCGCCGGTCGGGCTCTCCGAGCGCGGCCGCGAGGAGGCCGCGTCGGTCGCCGACGCGACCGCGGACCGCCGCGCGGTCGACGCGGTCGTCGCCTCGGACCTCGCGCGCACCGTCGAGACCGCCGAGCCGATCGCCGCGGCGGCCGGGGTCGCGGTCGAGACCGACCCGCGGCTCCGCGAGCGCGATTTCGGCGTCTTTCAGGGGCTCCCGTCGAGCGACTTCTTCGAGCGCTTCCCCGACTTCGACCTGCTGGAGAGCGGACGCGCGGCCGCCGAGCGCGCCCCCGAGAGCGGGGAGAGCTGGCTCGCCGTCCGCGACCGCGTCCTCGACGCGGCCGCCGACCTCCGGGCCCGCGAGGGCTCCGTCGTCGCCGTCACGCACGTGAACCCGATCCGGCTCGTCGTCGGCGAGCGCCGCGACCTCCCGGTCGTTCGATCGCTCACGGAGCTCTCGGCGGACAATTGTTCGGTGACCGAGATCGACGAGAGCGGGGCGGTCGTCCGCGCGAACGACCGGTCGTACAAGTAGCGTCGGCGGGCGGCGTCCGGTTCGGTAGCTGGGGCGGTGTCCGGCTCAGTAGTCGGGCGCGTCGTCCTCGACCTCGCGCTTCAGCGAGTCGCGGCGGGACTTCGCGTCGCGACCGGTCGCCTCCAGGAGGAACTCGTTTTTCGCATCGACCGCGTCGGCGGCGGCGTCGGCGTTGCCCTCGGCGATGACGTCCTCGGCCGGGCGCTCCTCGAAGTGGACGGCGAGCTTGTCCTTCTTGCTGCCGTACTCCGCGGCGCCGGCCACGATGCGCTCGAAGACGGGGTTGTCCGGGTCCTCGATGACGTACAGCTCGTGGCCCTGCCACTCCTCGGTCCCGGAGACCTCGCCGAAGTACTCCTCGACGGACCCCTTCAGGTCGGGCATGCGGTCGTCCAGATGCTCGCCGCGGCGCATCTTGTACTCCTTCATGCCGCGACCGTTCGACAGGGGGGCGTAAACCAGTTTCGTCACGGGGTCTTCAGCCCGCTGAGCGACCCCCCTCGACCGATCAGACCGGGCGCTCGGTGACGTAGCCGCGCTTGCACTCGGGGCAGATGTCGCCCGCGCGCATGGAGTTGCCGTCGGCGTCGCGGCTCATCCCGCACTCGGGACAGTGGTACTCCGTCGTCGCCTCCGCGGTCGACGTCGAGAGGTCGGGGCTCTCGGCGCGGGTGATCTCCGTCCCCGCGTCGGCCGGCTCCGCCTCCCCCTCTCGCGCTTCGACCGTCCCGCCGACCTCGTCGGCGGGACGGTCCGGCGCCTCGACGTACTCCGCGTCCCCGTCCTCCGCGGCCGGCTCGGCCGCTTCGGGGGTGAGGCCGCCGCCGAAGTCGACGTCGCCGGCGCCGCCCTCGCCGACCTCCGCGCTGAACCCCTCGTCCTCGCCGCGCTGCTCGGGCCACGGGGTCGTCGCCGGCCCCGAGTCGTCCGCCTCGTCGACGTCGGGCCACGCCCCGCGCTCGCGGTCGGTCGCCGGCTCGGCCTCCTCGTCGAGGATCACGCCGTCGTCCGCGTCCGCCTCCGACTCGTCGGCCGACGGCGACTCGGCGGTCTCGACCTCGGGGTACTCCGCGTACTCCTCGCCGCCCCCGAGCGTCCCGGCGTCCTCCTCCGCTTCGGATTCGAGGACCTCCGCGCCCTCGTCCTCGTCCGTCGCGGTCTCGTCGCCCGTCGCGTCCGCCGCGGCGCCGTCCTCGCCGGCCGCGCCCGCGGGCCCGCCGCTCGCGACCTCGCCTCCGGTCCCGTCGTCGGCCGGTGCCGCGGGCTCGTCGTCGATGATCACGGCGTCGTCGGCGTCAGCATCGGCGCCCGCGTCCGTCGACGCCGCGACCGCTCCCGCGTCCGTCGGTCCGGCGTCCATCGCGTCGGCGTCCGTCGACGCGGCGTCGGGTCCGACGTCGCCGGCCGCGGTGCGGTCGTCGTCGGCGTCCGGTTCCGCGGTCGGCGACGCTGAGTCCGCGGCCTCGGCGCCAGCGGCGGCCTCGTCGGTCAACTGCGCCATCGTCGTCACCTCGGTGTTCTCGCTCACGACCTGCGTCTCACCGCAGCGAGCGCAGGTCTTCACCTCGGTGACGGTCGTGACGACCTCGTTCCCGTCCTCCTCGCGCTCGCGCCGTAGTTCGGGCTCGCTGAAGTCGTGCCCGAGCAGACACCTGAGTCCCATTACGTCACTGCTGCGGTGCCGAGGGTAAAAAACGCCCCGTCCGGCGTCTGACGCCTGGCACACGACCGTTTCGGGGACGACGCGGTCGACGCGCCGAGCGACGGCGACGCTCCCGGTTCCCCCGACGCCCTCGGTTCCGGTCGGCCCGCGCCGCGGACACAGCCTCTTTGTGGATCGGCCCTGTACCTCTCACCGACATGCCTACCGTATCCTACCAGGGCGAGGAGATCGAGTGCGAGGAGGGCGCCGTGTTACGCGACGTCCTCGCGGAGGCCGGCCTCTCCGTGTACAACGGCAAGATGAAGCAGCTCAACTGCCGGGGCGCGGGGTCGTGCGGTTCCTGTGCGGTCCAGGTCGACGGCGAGGTGAGCGAGCCGAGCAAGAAGGAGAAACTCCGCCTCTGGTTCCCGCCGCACCACCCCAGCCACGACGTCCGCCTCGCCTGTCAGACGAGAGTCGAGGGCGACGTCGAGGTGACGAAGGGGCGCGGGCTCTTCGGCCAGCACATCTGAGTCGGCCGTCGCGGCCGCTCTTCTCTTCTCAATCGACGTGCGATCAGCGCTGCTGCCGCTCGTCGTCGCGCCGTCGACCGGACCGGCCGTCACGGACCGAACCGATCGGCGGCGGCGACGCTCTGTGTCGTGATAAGAACCCGCTTCGGACGTGAATCCGGGGGCGGGCAGAAGTCTCGTTGTCGCGTGTCAGAGTCGCGTTCGGCGTCAGCCGGACCGACCCACCGTATCGGATCGGCTTACTGCCGAACGACGTTGGACGCGCGGGGCCCCTTGGGCGAGGACTCGATGTCGAACTCGAGCTCCTGGCCCTCTTCGAGGTCCGGCCCTTCGACGTCTTCCATGTGGAAGAACACGTCGTCGTCAGCGTCGTCAGTCTCGATAAATCCGTAGCCGCCAGTGTCGTTGAAGAAATCAACCTTTCCGGTCGCCATTGCATCGTAACGGACGCCCCGTCCGGGCATAAGGATTGCGAGTGTACAGTTACCACGGGTGTAGGTAGACGATTGTTCCCGTTATCGGCGGTTATCGAGGTGATCGCTGACCGCACACCGGGATTCGTCGCCTCCCATCGACCGATCCGTCGCTTCATCCGTTCTCGCGATCGCCGTCGCCGCCGGAGCGACGTTTATGTGCGCCCACCGCGATTCGCCCACCGTGTTCAGGTCCCTCCGCGAGAACGGGCCGGCGCTGCTCGTCCCGGCCGCCTGGCTCGTCGCCGCGCTCGCGGTCGTCGGCGTCGTCTCGACGCGCGCCCTGCTCGTCGCGCACGTCGTCATGAGCGCCCTGCTCGTCGCCTTCGTCGCCGCCTCGCGGCGCGACATGGCGACCGGCGTGCTCCGCGCCTGGAAGCTCGTCATCGTCGCGGGCACGCCCGTGACGCTCGCGGGCGTCGCCGGGTTCCTCGCGCTCGGCGCCCCCGGGATCCCGCCGGACGCCCTGCTCGCTGCCTCGCTGTACGGCTGGGCGCTGCTCCCCGCGGCCGGCTTCGCCTACACCGGGCGCCGCGTCGAGGCGGGCGCGCGGATCTACGACGTCGGCGTCGCCTGCTGTGTCGCCGGCGCGGTCGGCGTCGCGCTGGCGCCCTCGGCGACGTGGACCGCGGTCGCGCTCGCGGTCGTCGGCGTCGGCCAGACGGCCGGTATCCTCGACGCCACGCTCCGATACTGACGTGCGGGTCCCGCGAGCGGCTCTATCGTGTCCCGTGCGACCACCCCACAATACCTAAGCCTCCGGTCCGAAGGGCTCGCATGGTCGACGCCGGTTCGGTCTACCTCGCCGTCACGGGGGTGTTGCTGTTCGTCGCGCTGGGGGCGGGACTCCACGTGCTGCGCGGCATCGTCCGCGAGGGGCGCGACCTCCGCCGGCGCCGACGCGCCGGAGAGGTGGAGACGCACGCGGAAGACGAGGAGTACGACCCGGGACCCCCGGCCGGTCCCGAGGACGACCCCGGCGGAGCGACCGGACCGAGCGACTCGAACGACCCGACCGCGACGTGCCCGCAGTGCGGGGCGGACAACGAGTCTGACTTCAATTACTGCCGCCGCTGTGCGGCGCCGCTCGGGCCCGGCGCCTAGCCGGCCGCTCTGGTCCTCGTCTCCACCCCGATTCCGGCGTCCTCGTCGATGTCGGCGTCGCTTCCGGCTCCCGGGTCCGGAAGCGAGTGCCACCACGCCCACAGCACCAGGACGGCCTGCAGCGGGAGCCGCGCCCACGCCGCCGCGCGGGCGACCCCCGCGAGCCGGTCGGGGACGAACTCGGTCCCGGCGTCGTCGGTCGCCATGTACACGTTCGCCGGGAAGACGGCGACGAGAAGCGCGACGATCCCCCACGCCGACGCGCGCCGCGTGCGGTCGAACTGCACCCCGAATCCGAGAATCACCTCGGCGACCCCGGAGAGGTACACCAGCGCCCGCGGCCGCGGGAACTCGGGCGGAACGACCCGGGCGAACGACTCCGGCGCGAGGAAGTGCGTCACGCCAGCGATCACGTAAGCCGCGCCCATCACGCGGCGGAGGATCCGTTTCCGTCGGGCGAGCGGGCCGGCCGAGTCGGCGTCGGACTCCGTCTCGTCGCTCATTCGTGTCCGTAACGACGGGCGGTTAATGAGCGTTCTCCCGGCTTCGAAGCTCTCGCCGCTCGCTGTCGCTCGCGGGTTCAGAATATGCCGCCTCCCCGATTTGAACTCGCCGAGACGCTCGCCCTCGCCCCGCTCGGGCTCGCGACTCGTCTGCTCGAATCGGTCCGGCGTCGTTTTCTCGACGGTTCGCTCCGCTCACCGTCTCGAAATATGCCGCCTCCCCGATTTAAAACGCGTGAGACTCCCTTCGGTCGTCTCACTGTTCCCCGCTCGCTACGCTCGCGGGGACGAGGGACAGCTCGATCTTCAATCAAGGCTAACGAATGCGGATCGCGTTGAAAAGCTATGCCGCCTCCCCGATTTGAACGGGGGACAGCTCGATCTTCAGTCGAGTGCTCTCCCAATCTGAGCTAAGGCGGCTCGCATTCGGACCAACGCCGATTCGAGACAAAAGGATTTCGAAAGGCGGCGGTCCGATCGGCCTCGACCGAACCGCCACATACGACTCGGTTTCCACGGATGGGTGCCGGCATCGTCCGGTCCCTCGCATCGAGCGTGCAGACGGCGTCTGGAGTGGTAAGAATATCTCCCGGCGGCTCGGCTCCTCGAAGATCAACCGGAGTGACGGCGCTGTTTACACCGGCCAGACCTCTTCCAATAGGTAATCTTCCGCGAAATTGATCCGGCTATCCGCTTTTTTCGGCGGATCTATTCGCAGCGAGATGGAATTCTGGAATGAATCCTCTGACACGAGATACCATTCTTCGGTTTCGGGATTATTGACCGAATAATACTCGACATTGTCGCCGCTCGCGTTGAAGCGGATTAGCCCCTTTTCGATCCACGCTGGTTCGACGCGGACTCGGAAGTCCAACTCCCCGCAGTGGACCTCCGCCGTCTTTTCATCGATGCGTTCTACCCGATTGTACGCCACTTCTCTCTCTTCCAGTTCGTCGATGAACTGGGTCAGTCCCCGCGTCGGATCCGCCTGCGAAGTCCCGACAACTACCGGTGGCCAGTTGTTCTCGAACGTATACGCATCTACCGGATTCGATCTGGCCCTTCGCGTATTCTCGCTGTCTACACGAAATGAGACTGATTCATTAAACTCATTTGCGTGTACAGACAGCAACCCGTTCAATTCGTCGCAGTATACGAGATGATACTCTGCAGACTTACTCGGCGTGAACCGAACTCGACCGTTCACAATCCATCCGGTTTCGACTCCGACCCGATGTGTTTCGCCGGCTGCGTCCACAAACAACAGCTCTTGGCTGTCCTCTCCGGTCGGATCAACATACACGGACCCCTCTACACTGTCAAGCGCGTCAATCGCTGCAGAGACTGCCGGGTCACTCTCATCGTGGCGGTCGGGTGGCCACTGTTGATCGAGCTGATAGTCATCAGCCCAATTGATCTGACTGGTCTCCTGAGTAGGGGAATCAACCCGCAAGTGCATCGAACTGCCAACTTCCTCCGAATCGATGAAGTAGGCCTCCCCTGTCTCGTCGCAGTATACGAGAAAGCAGTCAACACCGTCGCCGTACTCCTCGTACACATGCCCAGACGAATTCGTGTGTTGACTTACCCCGTTGAATCGGACTACCCCCTGTTTCAATCGCCCCGTTTTGATCTGTCCGCGCAGCAGACCGCCGTCCGGTTTTTCCAAGACGATATCGTATCGCTCGTTGCCGCCTACTGGCGTTGACACGCTAATATTGCGCTTCTTCAGTTCGGTAATAACGATCTGCTCGGTGAGATCGCCTCGTCTGTGTGACTCCATATCCATCGTGATTCGTTATTCCGTTTGAAAGTCATGACATTTACATTTGTATATTTGCAAACTATATCGACCGAACAGCGCCAAACAATTACCAGATTGGTCCGTAAACTGAGTATGGCTCGGACACGCGCTCTCCTTACTGAAACCGAACGAGAACATCTCCGATCAGAAACATCCAGTTCGAATCAGTATCAAGCCGTGTCACGAATTCGGAACCGAATACACGAGGAACTCCAGACCGACCTAGAGGTTCTCGAAAAACATCATCCGGAGCTGTATGAGGAGCTTGCGCAAGTTGTCTGTGACGGCGAAGAGTAGTAGATGGGGCCGCTGAGAGTCGAACTCAGGTCCACTGCACCCAAGGCAGCGAGGATACCACTACCCCACGGCCCCGTACCCGCACATACCTGCATCGGCCGCTAAAGCGTTTCGTTGCGCGAGCGGGTCGTGGTTGGCCGAGGCCGTCCCGCGACGACTCCCTTCACTCCTCGTCGTCGCGCAGTTCGAGGTCGGCCACGACTTGGTAGGGATCGGTCCCCTTCCGGACCGCGTCGAGGATGAAGAACGCCTCGTCGGGTGCAAGGAAGTGTCTGGTGACGCCGCGGCCCAGCGGCGTGGGCTCGAAGCCGTCGATGAACTCCCACTCCAACAGCTTCCCGACCGCGTGTTTCGTCGGCACCTCGCCGATCATCCGGTCGTTGAGCCGCTTGGCCTTCTTGCCGGCGACGACGACGTTCGCCAGCGTCTCCTCGACGGCGGCCGCCTCGTCGTAGTGGGTCGCGACGTCCTCCATCTCCCCCTTGAGTAGGGTAAAGGCGACCTCGTCCTCGGTGCGGTCCATGGAGTTGTGGTAGACGCCGTCGGGCTCGACGAGGAGGTAGACGCGGCCGCGGTCGTGGTAGTCGGGACGCCCGGCGCGCCCGAGCATCTGGGAGAGCTCCTGGACGGAGAGCCACTCGATCCCCATCGCCAGCGAGTCGAAGATCACCTGCGAGGCGGGGAAGTCGACGCCGGCGGCCAGCGCCGCGGTGGTGACGACCGCCGAGAGGTCCTGGTTCCCGAACTGGCGCTCGACCTTCTTCCGGCGCTTGTAGTCGAGGCCGGCGTGGTACGGCGCCGAGTCGTACCGGAGCTTCCGGCTGATCTCGTGGCAGCGCCGCCGGGAGTTCGTGAAGACGATCGTCTGGCCGCGGTACCCCTTCGACGACTTCGTGTCGAACTCCCGCTTCACGAGCTTGTCGGCGATGTCGGCCTTCTCCCGGCTGTCGGCGAAGGTGACGTGTCGCTCGATGGGTACCGGGCGCTCCTCGTACTCGATGAGCGTCGCCCGGAGCTTCTCCGCGAGCCACTCGGGGTTGCCGACGGTCGCCGAGAGGTAGACGAACTGGGTGCCGCCGTACCCCTCGTGGGTCTCCATCCGGTTCTCGCTGTAGTACTTCAGCCGGGAGATGAGTCCGTCGAGCCGGTGGCCGCGCTCGCCCTCCTTCAGCGTGTGGACCTCGTCGATGACGACCGTGCCGACGTCGCCGAGGTCCTTCCCGGTGCGGAGCGCGTGGTCGATCCCCTCGTAGGTGCCGACGATCACGTCGGCGTTCGGGTCGAAGCGGTTACCGTCGTCGTTCACCCGCGAGGAGCCGACGCGGATCGAGACGTTCAGACGGTCGCCGTAGCGGTCCTCGAAGTCCTCGTGCTTCTGATTGGCGAGCGCGACGAGCGGGACCAGGAAGAGGAGCTTCCCCTCCCCCTTCAGCGCGCGGTCGATCCCCGTCAGCTCGCCGACGAGGGTCTTCCCGGTCGCGGTCGCGCTCACGACGAGCTGGTCGTCGCCGTCGAGGAGGCCGTTCCGTACGGAGAGGCTCTGGACCGGGAGCAGCTCCTCGAAGCGGCCCTGGAGGTGTTTCGAGAGACCCGGGTGGAGGTCGAGGTCCTCGGTCCGCACGGGGCTCACGTCGTCGACGTTGGCGGAGACCTCGTCGTACTTCGTGAGGTCGGGGTCGAGCCCCCCCTGCAGGAGGTTGACGATCCGGTCGAGGTCGCCGGACTCGTACAGCAGCTCCTCCAACCGCTCCTCGGCGGCGCCCGTAAACTCGCCTTTATACGAGAGCTCCCGCTCCAGCTCCCGGCGGGCGCAGTCGCGGCAGATCAGCTCGTCGTTGTGCTCGACCGCGCTTTCGCTCGTGATCGGGCCGTATCGCCCGTCGTTCGCGCACCGCCGACAGGTCCGGACGGCCGTCGCCTCCAGCTGGTAGCCGTCGAGCATCGCCTGCAGCCGCGTCCGGTTCTCCGGCGACGTCTGCTCGGAGATTCGGATCCGGCCGGCCGCGCGGGCGAGTTCGACGAACTCGTCGGGCTGCCGCGGGTGGTCCTCCCCGTCGCGGATCACTCGGAACTTCCCCGGGCGCGGGCCCGCGGAGGTCTCCTTGAGTTCGAGCCGCCCGCGGAGCACCCGGTTCCCGTCCCGGTTCGCGACGACGGTGTAGTCGCTCCGCGCCTCGTGGAGGAACAGCGTCTCGACCTCGGCCAACTGCTTTGACACTGCTCGCCGGTACGCGAGGAAGGTATTTCAGGGGTTCGGCTCGCCGTGCGGCGGGTTCGGGGTGTCGGGCGCCGGCGCCCGGCCGGGCGGCTCGCGGCCGTGAGAACCGCGCCTCGAAAAGGCGGATCGGACTACGAGACGAGGAGCTTCTCGCCGCGGTCGACCGTGATCCGGCACGGCGGCGAGAGCTTGTTGTACGCGCGGCGGAACGCCTCCTTCACGGCGGGCGCCTGCTCGACATCGCAGTAGGCGGTGAAGATGATGTCGTCCGCGTTCAGGCGGGCGGCCGTCCCGACCGGCTTGCCGAACGCCTGGCGCATCCCGTCGGAGACGCGGTCCGCGCCGGCGCCGGTCGCCTGCTTGTTCTCCCGGATGACCTGGTGGGGGAACTTGCGGAGGGTCATCTTGTAGTTGCCCTCGCCGAGTTCCTTGATCAGGTGGCGGTTCGCTGAGAGGCGCGCGCTCTCCAGCGAGCCGTGTCGGACCTGGAGCTCCTCCTCGACGCGGAGGCTGATCTGGACGGGGTAGTCGTCGGGCTCCGCGGAGAGGTCGCCCATGTTGTGCTGGGCGATCTTCGAGCCCGGGATGCCCGTGATGTACTCGCGGCGGGTGTACGACGGCTTGTCGATCGTCCGATACATAGAGGCGGGTTTGTCAGACATGGCTACTTGTCCGATGTAGCCCGTGCTGCGGCGATAAACCCTTCGATAGCGAGGCGGCTTCGTCGACTCCTCGGGGGGCAGCGGCGGCGTTCCGCCCCGAATCGTGGTCCGGGCTGACACGCCACCCGGCTCACTCCTCCGGCGTCGGGTCGAGCGCGACGTGGTCGAATCCGCGGTCGGCGAGCCGCTCCGCGGCCCGGTCGGTGACCGACGGCGCGACGAGGACCCCGCGGATTGCGGGGGTGTCGTCGGGGTCTGAGCCGCCGTCGCTGTCGCGGCCGCCGCCCTCGCCGCCGGTTTCGTCTTCCGCCGCCTCGATCCCCAGTTCCTCGCGGAGCGCCCGAACGTACCGCGCGAGCTGGCCGACCGCGTCCGGCCCGACGCGCCGGCGCTTCAGCTCGACGACGACCGGGGTCCCGTCGGTGTCGACGCCGAAGACGTCCATCGGCCCGGCGCTGGACGGGCGTTCGGTTTCCCGGGGTTCGAACCCGGGCTCGACGAGTTCCGGCCGCTCTAGGATTCGTGTCCGGAGGTCCTCCTCGCTGCCGTGGAGCGTCAGGTCGCGGCCGCCCGTCACCGCCATCGCGGAGAGTTGGTGGACGTCGGAGAAGCGCACCGTCAGCGTCTCGTCGGGGTTGTCTCGGGTCGAGCGCACGCGCAGCCGCCCCTCGCGCACGGCGGCCCGATGCTCCGACCCCGGCGGCTGCCAGTTGACGGGCTGGCGCCCCTCGTCGGTGTGCACGAGGGCGGCGCCGTCGGGCTTCAACACCAGCAGGCGGTCGCCGGGGCCGAGGTCGGAGGCGGCGCGGCCCTCGTAGGAGACCGTACAGCGACCGAACACGCTGACGAGGTCGCCGCGTTCGAAGGCGTCTTCCAGCTCCCAGAGCGCCTCGCGGTGGCTCGGATCGTGGACGCTCGTGACTGTCACTGGCTCCCGTAGGCGGTCGCGACTCAAAAAGGGCGCGCGCCGGGCATGCGGTTTCAGTCTCCTCGCCGCGACACGACGATGCCCGCGACGAAGAGGACCGCGCCGAGCGCGAAGGCGGCGACGCGGAGCGTCGTGTCCGACACGAGGATCCCGGCCAGGACCGAGACGGCGAATCCGGCGTGTAACACCGCGGTGACGTTCATGGGGTCGGTACGGTCGCGCCGCACAAAAGCGGGTCGAAGGCGGCGGAGCGGTCGGTTTAATCTAGCTCGGCCGCGCGCCGATCGCGCCGCTCTTCGACGGCTTCACGGAGCGCGTCGGCCTCGTCGTCGCTCAGAATGCCAGTGAGTTCGAGTAGCGATCGCTCGCCGGCGAGCCGATCGTAGGCCTCCTCGGAGAGGCGGATGCTTTTCGCCATGAGTATGCGGTCGTATACAGACTCAGAAAATTCTTTCTCGGATGCCGGTGCTTCGAATTAGGTCCCGTGCTCCCAGCTCCCCATGTACTCGCGCTGCTCGTCGGTGAGGTCGTCGTACTCGACGCCCTCGGCGGCGAGCTTGATGTCCGCGACCTCGCGGTCGAGCTCGTCGGGCACGTCGTGGACGCCGGCGTCGTACGCGTCGCCGTTGTCGGCGAGCTCGCGGACGACGACCGCCTGCACGCCGAAGCTCTGGTCCATCACCTCGACCG
The DNA here is from genome assembly GCF_001261915.1 of Halorubrum sp. SD626R. Taxonomy (GTDB): domain Archaea; phylum Halobacteriota; class Halobacteria; order Halobacteriales; family Haloferacaceae; genus Halorubrum. The sequence continues at coordinate 24,564 of NZ_CVRT01000109.1, read as the reverse complement.
GGTGCCCCAGCGCGATGGGCGCGGCGAGGTTGACGAGCCGTCCCTCCGCGATGACGTTCAGGACGCGGCCGTCGGGCATCTCGAACCCCTCGACGCCGTCGCGGACCTCGTAGCGGTCGACCGCGAGGTCGTCGAGGTCGTCGAGGTTGACCTCCACGTCGAAGTGGCCGGCGTTGGCGAGGAGGACGCCGTCGTCCATCTCCTCGAAGTGCTCGCGGGTGATCACGTCGCGGTTGCCCGTCGTCGTGACGAACACGTCGCCCTTCTTCGCGGCCTCCTTCATGGGAAGCACCTCGTATCCCTCCATGTGGGCCTCGAGCGCCTTTCGGGGGTCGACCTCGCAGACGATCACGTTCGCGTTCTGACCGGACCCCTTCTTCGCGACGCCCTTCCCGCACTGGCCGTAGCCGCCGACGACGACGTTCTTCCCGGCCCAGGAGAGGTTCGTCGTCATCGCGATGGTCGCGAGCGACGACTCGCCCGTGCCGTGGACGTTGTCGAACAGCTGTTTCATCGGCGTGTCGTTCACGGCGAAGACGGGGTAGTGAAGCTCGCCGTCGGCGTCCATCGCGCGCAGGCGGTCGACGCCGGTGGTCGTCTCCTCGGCGCCGCCGACGATGGAGTCGATCAGGTCCGGATACTCCTCGTGGACGAGCTTCACCATGTCCATCCCGTCGTCGACGGTGATGGTCGGGCCGTGCGCGATGCAGGCGTGCATCGCGTCGTAGTACTCGTCGTCGTCGACGCCGCGGACGGCGTAGGAGGTGATCGACTCGTGGGCGTCGAGCGCGGCCGACACGTCGTCGTGCGTCGAGAGGGGGTTACAGCCGGTGATCGCGACCTCGGCGCCCCCCTCGGCGAGCAGCTCGACGAGGTTCGCGGTCTTCGCCTCGACGTGCATCGCCATCGCGATCGTCTCGCCGGCGAGCGGCTGCTCGTCGACGAACTCCTCGCGGAGCGCGTTGAGAATCGGCATGTGCTGGAGCGCCCAGTCCATCTTCCGGCGCCCCTCCTCCCGGGCCGCCTCGACGTCCGAGAGGTGCTGTGACACCGGCGGATACGCGGTTTCGCTCATGGCTACTGGTTCGCTCACGGCGCACTAAACCCTGCCGACACCGGACTCGGTCCGGGAAAAAAGCCGTTCCCGCCGTCGGTCACCGCCCGGGTCGCCGGGTCGCGCGATCAGTTCCCGCCCGGGCCGCCCGCTTGGTCCGGGGGTCCGCGCTCGCCGTTGTTCCCGTCGTCGTCGTCCTCATCCGCGTCGTCTTCGTCGTCCGCGTCGTCTTCCTCGGCATCGTCCTCCTCGGCGCCGTCCTCTTCTGCGTCGTCGTCATCCGCGTCGTCCTCGTCGTCTTCCTCGGTTTCGTCCTCGTCCGTCTCGTTCCCGTCCGCGTCGTCGTCGTCGTCGTTACCGGGACCGGCGTGGTCCGGGGGTCCGCGCTCGCCGTCGGCGTCGTCGTTATCGGGACCGGCGTGGTCTGGCGCGTTCCCGCTCCCGGGAGCGTCGCTCTCGTTCTCGGCGTCGTCGTCCTCGGCGCCTGCGTCTTCGTCGTCCGCGTCCTCACCGTCCTCGTCGTCCGCCTCGTCCGGGCCGCCCGCCTGGTCCGGCGCGTTCCCCGGGTTGTTCTCCCTCACGAAGTCCGAGACGGCTTCGCCGATGCCGCCCTCGCGGTCGTCCAGGTTCGCGATGAACTCCCGGACCTGCAGGCCGAACGGCCCGCGCGCCTCGGCGCCCTCGTCGGCCGTCAGGTCGACGGTGGTCGAGACGGAGTCGTTCTCGTACTCGGCGGTCACGTCGACGGTGACGTTCTCCTCGGCGGCCGGAAGCGTCACGGTACCGTTCTCGTCGGTCTCGTAGCTGCCCTCGCCCGCGTAGGTGGCGTTCTGGCCGTCGGCGGTCGTGACGTTCACCGAGGCGTTCTCCGCGGCCTCGTCGTCGTCGGTGACCGTGACGACCGGCTCGCCGTCGGCGTTCTCGACGTCGAGTTCGAGCCCCTCAGGGGCCTCGAGATCGACCGTCTCGGAGACGGAGTCGTTCTCGTACTCGGCGGTAACCTCGATCGTCACGTCCTCCTCGGCCGCGTCGAGGGCGACGGTGCCGTTCTCGTCGGTCTCGTAGTCGCCCGCGCCGACGTAGGTCTCGTTCTCGTCGGCGGTCGTGACGTTCACCGAGGCGTTCTCGACCGCGGTGTCGCTCTCGGTCACCGTGACGACCGGCTCACCGTCGGTGTTCTCCACGTCGAGTTCGAGGCCGTCCGGCGCCTCGAGATCGACCGTCGTCGACGCGGTCTCACCGTCGGCGGCGGCCGTGACCTCGACCGTCACGTCCTCCTCGGGGACGGGGAGCTCGACGGTGCCGTTCGCGTCCGTCTCGTACTCGCCCGCTCCCGCGTACGACTCGTTCTCCGCGTCGGCCGCGCTCACGACCACGGTGGCGTTCTCGACCGCGGTGTCGTTCTCGGTCACCGTGACCGTCGGTTCCCCGTCGACGTCGTCGACGGCCACTTCGAGGTGACCGTCGGCGGCGGCGACGCCGGTCATCGCGCCGAGCGCGACGACCGCGACCAGTAGGAGTGCTGTCGTGCGTCCTCTCATTGTCCACTCGGGTCGTCCCGCCGTTACCGGATAAAAAGGCAGTTCGCTTAACTCGGTTTAATCCGGATTTTATCCGGGTTAACGGGTCTCTGCGGCGATTTCTCGGTTTCCCCGGTGGAAACGTCGATTCCGCCCCGAACCGAGGGGCGGCTCGGTCCGGATCGGCCCTCGGGCGCGGCTCGCGCGCGGCGCCCGTCGCCTCCGCCTCGCCGCTCGCGGGGTTCGACTCTCGCCGCTCGCTAGATCCTCCCCTCGTCTAGAGCGAGCTTCAGGCCGAAGCCGATCAGGACGCTTCCGCTCGCGTACCGGACGGCCCGCTGCCCCGTCGCCGAGTCCAACAGCAGGTGCCGGACCCGGTCGGCGAACAGCGCCACCGCGGCGAGGTACGCGAGACTGAGCCCCGCGTACACCGCTCCGAGGACGGATAACTGGAGGGCGGCGTCCGCCGTCGCCGGGACGAACTGCGGGAAGAAGGCGAGGACGAAGACGGCCACCTGCGGGTTGGTGACGTTGATGGTGAGCGCCTTTCGGTACGAGTCGAGGAGCGAGCCGTCCCCGGACTCCACCGGCTCGTCGATCTCGAACGTCTCGTCGTCCCTGAGCAGCCGCACGCCGAGATAGACCAGGTAGGCGGCGCCGACGTACTTCATGAGGACGTACGCCTCGGCGGTCGTCCGGAGCAGCGCGGACAGCCCGAGGACCGCGGCGCCCGCGTGCACCAGCACGCCGGTGGCCGTTCCGACCGCCGCGGCGACGCCGGCCGCGCGACCCTCGCTGAGGCTCCGCGTGACCGTGTATATCGAGTCCGGGCCCGGCGAGACGACGACCGCCATCACCGCCGGAACGAACGCGACCACGACGGGCAGGTCGATCACGACCGACCCGTCGGTCGGCGACCGATTAACTCTGTCCGTCCGACTCGACATCCGATTCGTGTCGGCGACCTACCGCCGCCGCGCCCGTCTTACGATCCGCCGACGCGTTCGACGAGGTCGCTCGCGGCGCTCGCGGCGCGCTCCCGCACGCGCTCGGCGTCGAGCGTCAGGACCTCGCGGTCGCGCATGAGCACCTCTCCGTCACAGACCGTGTGCCGCACGTCGCTCCCGCGCGCCGCGTACGCCAGGTTGGAAACCGGATCGTGGACCGGCGTCAGGTGCGGCGCGTCGAGACCGACGACGGCGAGGTCGGCGGCCGCCCCCGGCTCGATCCGGCCGCCCGGCAGGCCGAGGGCGTCCGCGCCCGCCGCGGTCGCCATCTCGACGACCGCCGCGGCCGGGACCGCCGCGGCGTCGTCCGCGGCGATCTTCCCTAACATCGCGGCGTCGCGCATCTCGTCGAAGACGTCCAGGTCGTTGTTCGAGGCCGCCCCGTCGGTGCCGAGCGCGACGGTGACGCCCGCCTCGCGCAGGCGCTGAACGGGGGCCATCCCGCTGGCGAGCTTCATGTTCGAGGCCGGGCAGTGGACGACCGCAGTCCCGGCGGCCGCGAGGCGCTCGATCTCGGAGTCGTCGACGTGGACGCCGTGCGCGAAGAAGTCGTCCGGGCCGAGGGCGTCGAGGTCGGCGGCGTAGGCGATCGGGCGCTCGCCGCGCTCGTCGACGACCGGCTCGACCTCGTCCGTCGTCTCGTTCGCGTGGAGATGGACCGGCACGCCCGCCCCGCGCGCCTCGGCGACCCCCTCGCGCAGGAACTCCTCGCCGACGGTCGTCAGCGAGTGCGGCATGAAGGCGGTCCGGATCCGCCCGTCCGCGGCGCCGTCGAGTTCGCGGGCGACTGCGAGGCTCTTCTCGACATCGGCGCGGGCGTCGGCCTCGTCCTTCCCGACCGTCACGACGCCGTGGCCGAGTCGCGCGCGCAGGCCGGCGCGGTCGACGACGCCGGCGACCCGGTCCATCGCGAAGTACATGTCCGCGAACGCGGTCGTCCCCGAGCGGATCATCTCCAAGGCGCCGAGCGCGGCGCCCGCCTCGATGTCGTCGGGCGTCAGTTCGGCCTCGGCCGGCCAGATGTCCTCCCGCAGCCACGCGTCCAGCGGCTTGTCGTCGGCGTACCCCCGGAGCAGCGTCATCGCGACGTGAGTGTGCGCGTTGACGAGCCCGGGGATCACGAGCGATCCCGAGGCGTCGAGGGTCTCGTCGGCGTCGGGGACGTCCGTACCCTCCCCGTCGTTCGCGGTCTCGTCCCCTACCGCGAGGATCCGCCCCGCGTCGCGGTCGATCGTCACGTCCGACTCGGTCGCGGAGCCGTCCGGGCGGAGCACTCGCCCGCCCGTCACGCGGAGCGCGTTCATACGGGTCGATTCCGCCCCCCGAACCAAACGGCTTCGGTTCGAGCGCGCCGCTCGTCGTCCCCGCGCCCGCGACGGGCTTAGGCCGCTCCGGCCCCTCTCTTCAGGAGTGACCGTCGACGTCCACGCGCACACGTCCTACTCCGACGGCTCCGGGATCCCGCTCATGGTCGACGCCGCCGAGGCGGCGGGGCTCGACGCCGTCGGCTTCGCCGACCACTGCAGCCTGAGCGAGGCGTGGCGCGACGAGCGGCTCCTGTGGAACCGCAACTTCGACCGCACCCACGAGCGCCGCCGCGAGGCGCTCGCGATCGCCGCCGACCGCACCGACCTGACCCTCTACGACGCGGTCGAGATGGATTACGAGCCGGAACTGGAGCCGGCGATCGGGGCGTTCCTCGCCGACGCCGACTTCGACTACGCGGTCGGGAGCGTCCACTACGTCGCCGGGAGGCAGGTGTTCCCGTTCGAGTCGTTCGACGACGCGAGCGGCGCCGAGCGCCGGGCGTTCGTCGACGACTACTACGACGCGGTCGTCGCCCTCGTCGAGTCGGAGCTGTTCGACGTGCTCGCGCACGCCGACCTCGTCGAGAACCACCCGGCGCTCCGCGGGCTCACGACCGACGCCCACCGGGAGCGAGTCGCGGTCGCCTGCGCGAACTCCCGAACCGTCCCGGAGATCAACGCCGGTCGGGCCGGCGACCGCGGCGAGTTCGACCTCTTCCACCCGACCGAGCCGTTCGTGGACGCGTTCCGCGACCGCGGCGTCCGGTTCGTCGTCGGCACCGACTCGCACGACCCCGAGGACTTCGCCGACCGGGTCCCGCGACTGGAGCGCTACCTCGACGAGACGGGAGTCGAACCGCTCCCGGTCGATGCGCTCCTCGGTGACTCTCCCCGCGCCGCCGAGTAGCCCGATCTTTCCCCGAGCCATCGAGTAGCGTCGGCCCCCTCCGAAGCCCCTTAGGCCGCAGCCGCCGGAACACCGGCATGGTAACCGACGCCCAGCAGGCGTGTTTCGAGGCCGGGATCAAGTTCGGCTCGCTGTACCACCAGTTCGCGGGAACGCCCGTCAGCCCGGCGAGCGCGCGGAGCCTGGAGGCCGCGATGGCGGAGTCGATCGAGAACCAGCCGTTCTGTGAGTCGGTGACCGTCGAGATCCACGACGACCGCGTCGCCGACGCCATCGACCACGAGAACGGATACACCGAGCTCACCGGGTCGCTGATGGACGTGGAGATGCGGATCGAGCGCGAGGGCGTCACCGTCCGCACCCGGATGGAAATGCGCGACGGCTACCCGCTGATGGAACTCGTCTCGGTCGGGGACGACTGAACCGCCCGGCCGCCGACCGCCCCCTCGCCGACCGACTCACTCCGCCGGGTCGACATCGCGGATGGTCCCCACGCCCTTGCTCGACCCCTCCCGGAAGACGAACCGCTGGCCCTCCTCGACGAGGTACGGCCGGAACTTGAACCGGACCCGCGTCCGGCCGGTGTCGCCGGGGAGGAGCCGGCCGCCCTCGGGCGCGAAGACGGCCGCTTCGGAGACGGTCTCCACGTGGACGACCGGCTCGTACCCCTCCTGGATCCTGGTCGGGTGGTTCAGCACCATCACCTCGGCCTCGAACTCGCGGACCGGATCCGGGTCGCTCTCGCGGGGTAGAAGGGCCATTCCGCGCTCGATCTCCTCCTCGTCGACGCCCTTCAGCGCGATGCCGACGATCCGGCCGGCGGTCGCCTTGTCGACCCGGTGGTAGTGCATCTCGATCGAGCGGGCCTCCACCTCGCGGAAGGAGCCGTCGGCCATCGGGCCGAGCAGGAGCTCGTCGCCGGCCTCGACCGTCCCGGAGTTGACGGTGCCGGACGCGACCGCGCCGACGCCGGTCACCTTGTAGCTCCGGTCGACGTACAGCCGGAACTCCTCGCGCTCCGGGGTCGCGCGCTTCGGGAGGGTCTCGAACAGCCGGTCGAGCGTCCCGATCCCCGACTTGGTCACCGCGCTGGTCCGGAGGAGCGGGACGACGCCGTCGCCGACCTCCGCCACCGCCGCGTCGATCCCGTGGCGGTCGACGAGCAGCGGGGTCTGCTCGGCGTCGCGCAGCATCGACTCGACCTCGCGCTCGACCGCGGCCAGCCGCTCGTCGCTCACGGCGTCCGCCTTCGTGATCGCGACGATCGTCGGCAGTTCTGTCGCGAGCAGGATCCCGAGGTGCTCGCGGGTCGTCTTCGTCGGCCCGTCGTCGGCGGCGACGACTAAGAGCCCGTAGTCGAGCTTCTGCCCGACGAGCCCGCGGATCGTCGTCCGGAGCCACGGCTCGTGGCCGACCGTGTCGACGAACGAGACGAGCCGGTCCGCCTCCTCGACGATCCGGGCGCGGTCGGACTTGCGGTGCGGGTTGTCCATCCGGACCGGCTCGTCGCCCTCCTCCTCGAAGCCGTAGACGGCGTACGAGAGGTCGGCTGAGAGCCCCCGCTCGACCTCGTGGGGTTGCACGTCGAGGAAGCCGCGCGTGCCGCCCTGTCCGTCGTCAGCGCGGCCCGTGACCAAGGTCCCGACGAGCGTCGACTTCCCGTGGTCGACGTGGCCCGCCGTCCCGACCACGAGGTGGTCGTCGTCCGTCTCGAACATCCCGCCGTCGCGGAGAGTGGCGAGGCCGACGAGCCCGGCGTCGGTGGCGTTGCCGTCGGCGCCGGCGCTCCACGTCTCGGCGTCCGCGATGTGGGCGTCGGCCTCGTCGGCCAAGAGGGAGAGCACGTCCATCGTCTCGGAGAAGGCGTCGGGCGAGATTCCAGCCAACCCGCCGTCGTCGGTGACGCCGAGGACGTAGGTCGCCTCGCCGTCGCCGGAGAGCACGCGGTGGCGGAGCTGCGCCACGAGCGACTCCATCCGCCCTTCCGCCAGGTGGACCTCGCGGGTCAGCCGCTCCTTGAACTCGATCTCGCCGCCGTCGCGCTCGCCGCGCTCGATGGCCCGCCTGAGGGCGGACCGGTCAGCGCTCATACGCGCTCGTAGGCGACAGCCGGGCTTAACGGTTTTCGTGGTATGGATCCTCACGCCACGTGATCGGTACCGAACGCTCGGGAGCCATCCCGAGCGGTTCACTCCCCGGTCAGGTCCACGTACGTCCGCCGCACCGTCACCGGCGTCACGTCGGCGACGTCGGCCGCCTCCTGCTGCGTGCAGTCGGTGTCCAGCTCGCGGGCCGCGGTGTACAGGCAGGCGGCGGCGACACCGACCGGGTTGCGGCCGTTCGCGATCCCCTCGCTCACGGCGCGCTCGGCCAGTTCGCCCGCGCGGCGCTCCACCTCGGCCGTGCAGCCGAGGTCGCTCGCGAACCGCGGGAGGTACTCCACGGGACCGCTGGGTGCGATCGGCAGGCCGAGTTCGCGGTTCATCGCGTCGAAGGCGGCCCGGTGCTCGTCCTCCGTCGCCTTCGCCTCGTCGCAGACCTCTCCGACCGTTCGGGCGACGTCGGCGGTGCGGCAGGCGACGTAGACGCAGGCGGCCGCGAAGCCCTCCAGCGACCGGCCGCGCAGCAGGCTCTCCTCCTGGGCGGAGTCGAACAGCGCGCAGGCCGCGTCCCGGACGCTATCGGGGAGGCCCAACACGCCGGTCAGCCGGCGGATCTCGGTGTACGCGTACACCTTGTTGCGGTCGCGCTTGGTCGAGATCCGCGCGCGGTTGTGCTGGGTCCGCATCCGGGCGAGCCGCCGGCGCTTTCGCCCCTTCACGCGGGTCGACCGACCGATCTCCGTCGAGAGCCCGCGGTCGTGTCGGGAGCGCGTCAGCGGCGCGCCGGTCCGCTTGGGGTCCGTATCGTCGTCGTCGAACGACCGCCACTCCGGGCCGTGGTCGATCCGGTCGGCCTCGACGACGAGCCCGCAGTCGTCGCAGACGCGTTCGGCCGAATTGACGCGAGTCCGACCTCCGCACTCCGGGCACTCGTCGACGGCGGTCGCGGACGCCTCGGCGTCGCCCGCCGTCTTCTCCTCGGCGTCAGCCGCCTCTTCTTCGGCGGTCGCGGTCGCCTCCTCGGCGCGGTCTGTCGTCTCGGTGCGGTGCGAACGGGCGCGGGTCGAGCGTGCTCGGCTCATCACACGTCGAACTCGGGCCCGATGCCTTACTTAAACCCGGGAGAATTCGGGGGCGATCGCCCGGATCGGCGCGCTCGAACCGACCGGTTACCGGTCGGTGATAGCGGCTCTCGCCGCTCCGCAGTACGGTGGTTTTAACCCGTCGAACGACCCAAGCGTTCGCATGACGCTGTCGGAGATCGCGGACGGGCTGGAGGTGACCGCGAGCCAGCGCGAGCGCGGGGTCGCCGTCGCCGACGACACGGAGACGGCGCTCGTCGACCGCCTCGCGGCGCACGCGGACGACCTGCCGTGCACCCCGGCCGCGACCGCGACGCTGGTCGACGCGTACACGGCCGGCCGGAGCGTCGGCGACGCCGCCCGCGAGGCCGGCGTGACGCCGATGACCGGCGCGAAGGCGCTCCACCGCTGCGGCGTCGAGGGCGTCTGCCCGCTCGCGCCAAGCCGCCGGAGCGTCGTCCGCGACTGGCTCGACGGCCGGATCGCCCGGAGCGAGGCGGTCGCGCTCGCCGGCGGCGACGAGGCCGACTTCGCGCTGGCGACGTACGTCGAGACCCACGACCCGGTCCCCGCGGTCGCCGACGCCGTCGACGCGCACGTCGCGGGCGCGGCGCCGCTCGGCGACGGGCTCCGCGGCGACGGCGACGCTCCCGGCGGCGCGCTGGGCTCGCCCGACGGGCTGCGCTGAGCCCGCGACCCGGCGGCTCCCTCCGGCTCGGTTTCAGCCCCTTCAGGACCGGATCCGATCGACCAGTCCCGGCTCCTCGAACTCGATCCCGAGCGCCGCGTCGAAGGCGCGCTCGTACGTCTCCGCCAGCGCCTCGACGTACGCGCCGGTCCCCGTCGCCGCCTCGGGAGCGCTCCCGACCGCGGGATCGACGGCCGGAAGCAAATTGTCGGCGCCGCCTCCGCCGTCGCGCTCGGCGTCGGACGCCCCGACGCGAGCCACCGCGACCGCCCCGTCGACGCTCCCGCCGACGTCGGCCACGCGGCCGCGGAGCCGCTGGAGCGCGTCGCGCCCGTGCGCCGTCGCGGGCGTCACCGCCTCGACGCGGTCGGCCGCCGTGACCGCCGCGACCGCCGCGTTCGAGCCGATCGGGGCGGTGTCGACGACGACGGCGTCGTAGGCGGTCGCCGCCTCATCGATCCGCCGCTCCAGCTTCCGCCCGGCCTCGGCCGTCTCGGCGCGGGCCACGCGCTCGAACGGCGCCCGGGCCGGTACCGCGTCGGCGCGCCCGGGGAGGCCGGTCGCGCCGTCGGGAGCGGTTCCGTCGCCGTCCTCCCCGTTCCCGCCACCCTTGTTCCCGTCGCCGCCGCCGACATCCATCGGGTACGTCGCCGCCGACAGCGACGCGTCGGTCTCGTCGGTGAGCAGCGCCGTGAGGTCGGTGCCGATCCGGTCCGAGACGTACTCGGAGAGCCCCTGCGTCGTGAACGCGGCGTCGACCACGGCCACGTCGCGGCCGTCGCGCGCGCCGAGCGCCGCCAGTTCGACCGCGGTTCGCGTCGTTCCCGCGCCGCCGGTCGCTCCGACAAGCGCGAGGGTCCTCGCCTGCATGCGCTCGGCTACCCGGAGGTTCGCTGTTAACGCTGTCGCACGCCGGCCGTCGACGCGGTCCGGAACCTAGTCGGCGGTCGCCCCCGGGCTCACTCCCCGATCGCTTTGGCCACCGCGTCCAGCTCGTCGTCGGTGAGGTCCGGCCGCTCGCCGCCGACCGCGTGGAGGGGGGCGCCGCCGTCGCCATCGAACCGCGGGATGACGTGGACGTGGACGTGCGGGACCTCCTGCCCGGCCGCCGCGCCGTCGTTGATCCCGACGTTGGCGCCGTCGGCGCCGACGGTCGACTGGATGTGCGGGGTGAGCTCCGTCACGGCCGCGAACAGGTCGCTCGCGAGGTCGTCGTCGAGGTCGCCGAGGTGCCGGGCGTGCGACTTCGGGATGACGAGCGTGTGGCCGCGCGCGAGCGGGTTGGCGTCGAGGAACGCCAGCACGTCGTCGGTCTCGTGGACGGTCCGCGCCGGGATGTCGCCGGCGACGATCGAACAGAAGATACAGTCGTCGGACATACGCGGTGGATCGGCGGCGCGACGCATCAAGGTTTCCCGGGAGGACGGTCGTTCCGAGCCCCGCCTCGACCTACTCCCCCGCGTCGGGGAACGGCACGTCGACGCGGTCGCCGTCGTCCGGGAGGAGGGTCTCGCCGCCGAACGCCGCCGTCGCCTCCCGGCGGATCGGCGAAGCGTCGGCGGCGTACCGCGAGGAGACGTGCACCAAGGCCAGCCGCCTCGCGTTCGCGCGGGCGGCGATCTCCCCGGCCTCGCGGCCGGTCGAGTGGGCCGTATCGCGGGCGCGGTCGGCCATGTCGTCGGCGAAGGTCGCGTCGTGGACGAGGAGGTCGGCGCCCTCGGCGACCTCGACCGTCCGCTCTCGCGGGCGCGTGTCGGCGGTGTAGACGAGCGTCCGGCCGGGCCGCGGCGGGCCGACGACCTGGTCCGGCTCCACGACCGTCCCGTCCGCGGCCTCGACCGGTTCTCCCTCGTGGAGCCGGCCGAATTTCGGGCCGACGGGGACGCCGAGCTCCTCCGCCTTCGGGCGGTCGAACCGGCCGGGCCGGTCGTCCTCTTCGAGGACGTACCCCTGCGACACCGTCCGGTGTTCCGTCTCGAACGCGCGGACATCGTAGCCGTCGGCGTCGAGCGCCACCTCGCCCGGTGCGACGGGCTCGATCCGGACCTCGAACGCGGGGTCGTGGCCGACCGCGTGCACGAGGTCGCGGAGGTCGCCCTCGGCCCCCGGCGGGCAGTGGACCGTCAGGGGCTCCGCCCGGTCGTTGAACCCGAGGGTCTGGACCAGTCCGGGGATCCCGAGGACGTGGTCGCCGTGGAGGTGCGAGACGAACAGGCGGTCGATCCCGAACCCGGTACCGTACCGCATCATGCCGCGCTGGGTGCCCTCGCCGCAGTCGAAGAGGAGCCGGTCGCCTTCGCGGTTGACGAACAGCGCGCTCGGCGCGCGCTCGGTGGTCGGGACGGCGCCGCCCGTGCCGAGGAACGTGACGCGAAGGGACATGCCCGGACGTCGGGACGGCGGTTGTAAACCGGTGTCGATGACGGCGGGGGTCGACGGTCCCGGTGGAGCGGCCGCCGCGGTCCGCCGGCGACACCGACATGTGTCCGCCGGCCCGAGTCCGACCGTGCACGACTCGATCGCCGCGCTGGTCGGACGAGAGGGGTGGCGCGCCGAGGGCGATGCGGCGCGCGTCCACTACGACGGCGGGGGCGACCGGTTCGCGGTGGAGTTCTACGCGGGGCCGGAGCGCGTCCTCTACTGGACGGTCCCCGCCGGCGATCCGAGCGCGACCGCCGGGAACGACCCGGATGCGACTGCCGGGGACGACCGGAACGGGACCGCCGACAACGGGGACGCGCCCGCCGCCACGGCCGCCCCCGTCCCCCGCGAGCAGATCCCCGATCCCCTCCGGCGGCGCATCCGCGAGGACCTCGACGCCGCCGGCGTCGACCCCGACGCGGAGCGCCGCACGGTCTGATCCCGATCCCGCCCGATCGCCGGTTTCGACGCCCGATACCGGTGATTTACGCCGGTGCATCCCGGGTCGAAGGAAACCCATTTGCCGCCCGGACCGATAGGATCCGGTAATGAGTAGCGCCGAGTGGGAGGAAGACGACCCCTTCGAGGAACAGCGGGACAAGATCGAGAACCCGATGAAACGGCTGTTCCTCGCGTACGGTCGCGACTACCTCCCGCACGTGTCGGTCGGGATCCTCGCCAGCGTCTTCGCGCGGCTCCTCGACCTGCTCCCGCCGCTGATGCTCGGGATCGCCATCGACGCCGTGTTCTACGAGGACGCGCTCTTCAGCGAGCAGATCCCGCTCGTGCTCCTCCCCGAGGCGTGGCTCCCGACCGGCCAGACGGCGCAGTTCTGGTTCACGGTCGCCGTCATCGGCGGCGCGTTCGGGCTCGGGGCCGCGTTCCACTGGATCCGCAACTGGGGGTTCAACGGCTTCGCGCAGAACATCCAGCACGACGTCCGGACCGACACCTATGACAAGATGCAGCGGCTGAACATGGAGTTCTTCTCCGACAAGCAGACCGGGGAGATGATGTCGATCCTCTCGAACGACGTGAACCGGCTCGAACGGTTCCTGAACGACGGGATGAACTCCCTGTTCCGCCTCTCGGTGATGGTGGTCGGGATCGGGTTCCTGCTCGTGTGGATCAACTGGCAGCTCGCCCTCGTCGCGCTGCTGCCGGTCCCGATCATCGGCGGGTTCACGTACCTGTTCATCAGGACGATCCAGCCGAAGTACGCCGAGGTTCGCTCGTCGGTCGGGAAGATGAACTCGCGGCTGGAGAACAACCTCGGCGGCATCCAGGTGATCAAGTCGTCGAACACGGAGCCGTACGAGTCCGACCGCGTCGACGACGTCTCGATGGACTACTTCGACGCCAACTGGGACGCGATCCGGACCCGGATCAAGTTCTTTCCGGCGCTCCGCGTGCTCGCCGGTATCGGCTTCGTGCTCACGTTCGTCGTCGGCGGGCTCTGGGTGTTCCAGGAGACGCCGCCGGGCCCGTTCACCGGGACGCTCACCGTCGGGAACTTCGTCGTCTTCATCCTCTACACCCAGCGGTTCATCTGGCCGATGGCGCAGTTCGGACAGATAATCAATATGTACCAGCGCGCCCGCGCCTCCTCCGCGCGGATCTTCGGGCTGATGGACGAGCCCTCCCGGCTCGCCGAGGAGCCCGACGCCGAGGACCTCGTCGTCGACGAGGGCGAGGTCGCCTACGACGACGTGAGCTTCGGCTACGACGAGGAGACGATCGTCTCCGACGTCGACTTCGCGGTCGAGGGCGGCGAGACGCTCGCCCTCGTCGGCCCGACCGGCGCCGGGAAGTCCACCGTCCTCAAGCTGCTGCTCCGGATGTACGACGTCGACGAGGGATCGATCGAGATCGACGGGCAGGACGTGCGCGACGTGACGCTGAAGTCGCTCCGCCGTTCGATCGGCTACGTCGGCCAGTCGTCGTACCTGTTCTACGGCACCGTCCGCGAGAACATCACGTACGGCACCTTCGACGCGACCGACGAGGAGGTCCGCGAGGCCGCCAGGGCCGCCGAGGCCCACGAGTTCATCGAGAACCTCCCGGACGGCTACGACACGATGGTCGGCGAGCGCGGCGTGAAGCTCTCCGGCGGGCAGCGCCAGCGCGTCACCATCGCGCGGGCGGTGCTGAAAGACCCCGACATCCTCGTCCTCGACGAGGCGACCTCCGACGTCGACACCGAGACGGAGATGCTGATCCAGCGCTCGCTCGACCGGCTCACGGCCGACCGGACGACGTTCGCGATCGCCCACCGGCTCTCCACGATCAAGGACGCCGACGCGATCCTCGTGTTGGAGGGCGGCGAGGTCGTCGAGCGCGGGACCCACGCCGAACTGCTGGAGAACGGCGGGCTGTACGCTCACCTCTGGGGCGTCCAGGCCGGCGAGATCGACGAGCTCCCGCAGGAGTTCATCGACCGCGCCCAGGAGCGCACCGCGCGCCTGATCGAGGACGCGGAGTCCGACGACGACTGAGGCGGCGCGGGCTGGTCCGTTCGGATTCCCCACAGCGCTCACGTCGACAGCCGGCTCCAGCCGTCTACGGCGTCGCTCCCGTCCCCCGCGTCGCTCTCCTCCTCGCCTCCCGGCGTCACCGTCCCGCCTCCGGTCTCCTCGCCCAGCGCGTCGAGGACCGCGTCGCGCACCTGTCGCGGCTCGCGGAATCGCGTCCGATCGCACCGCTCCAGCGCCGTTTCGAGCCGCTCGCTCTCGCCGCCGGCCTCCAGTTCGAAGCCGCCGTACTGCTCCACCAGCTCCCCGACCGACACCGGGTACCGGTGCTCGCGGAGCGCCCGCTTTAGCGGTCCGAACGTCACCCCCGCCGTTCGACCGTGGTCCTCGTCATCGTTACTCATGCGTGGCGCGTCGTCGGCGAGCGGAATAATTCCCCCGGCCGACTCGCTCCCCGTCCGGCTCAGCCGGATGCGAGTGGTCGGCCTGCCCCCTGATCCGCCCGAAAACCGTCGGCTATACGGCCCGCCCCGCCGAGGGACCGGTATGCGACTCGCGGACGCCACCTGGACCGACGTGCGCGACGCCGACCTCGACGTCGCGTTCGTCCCCGTCGGCAGCACCGAACAGCACGGCCCGCACGCGCCCCTCGGGACCGACACGCTCAACGCCGTCGCGGTCGCGGAAGCGGGCGCGGCGGCGTACGAGGAGGGGGATGCGACCGCCGACGGCAACGGGGCCGAAGAGAGCCCCGGCGCGGTCGCGGTCGCCCCCCCGATCCCGGTCGGCGTCGCCGAGGAGCACCGCGCCTTCGACGGGACGATGTGGGTCTCGCCCGACACGTTCCGGGCGTACGTCCGCGAGACGGCCGAATCGCTGACGCGCCACGGGATCGACCGGGTCGTGTTCGTCAACGGACACGGCGGTAACGTCGAGGCGCTCGCGGAGGTCGCCCGGCGGTTCTCCCGCGACGACGCCCACGACGGCTACGCGGTCGCGTTCACCTGGTTCGAGGCGGTCGGCGAGCACGCCGGCGACATGGGCCACGCCGGCCCGCTGGAGACGGCGCTGCTGCGCGCGACCAACCCCGACCTCGTCCGCGAGGACCGCGTCGCGGCCGCGAGCGAGGGGGCCGCCGACCGGTGGGGCGAGTGGGTCTCGGGCGTGAACCTCGCGCACGACTCCGACGAGTTCACGGAGAACGGCGCCGTCGGCGACCCGGCCGCCGGCGACGCGGCCCGCGGCGAGGCGCTCGTCGAACTCGCGAGCGACGCGCTCGCGGAGCTCGCGAGGGCGGTCGTCGATCGGGAGTCTATTTAAAAAGCCACCGGGGGACCGTCAGCGCGCCGGCGTCGCTTCCTCGGGGACCGCGTAGGGTTGGCCGCACCCGTGTATCTCCAACGTGCAGTCGGGACACGCGGTGTGTCTCTCCCGCCGGTGCTCGACCGACTGCCGCTGTCGCCCCGGATCCGCCTCCAAGCGCTCCCGCACCTCGTCCGGAAGTTCGCTGAACGCCACGACCGCGGTTCCGCAGACGGGACAGTCCATACGGCGAAACAGCCGCTCTACTCCTAAAGAGACGTTGGTACTCCGGCCGTTCCCGGTTCGGCACGCCGCTCGTATCGGTGTCTCGCCCGCCCGTCGGAACGCCGCACCGCCGGTCTCGACCGAAACGCCGACTACTCGTCGTCGCCCGCCTCGGCCGCGTCCTGCAGGGCGCCGCGGATCGCGGGGACCGTACCGGTGAGCGAGGCGACCTCCTCGGCGGCGCTCTCGATGTCGCCGACGAGCGACTCCAGCTCTTCGACCTCCGCCTTCAGGTCGTCGGCGTCCTCGAAGGCGTCGGCGCGCTCGCCCAGCACGTACGCCTTCTTCGCCGACCGGACCGAGTCGACCGCGTCGCCGACGTCGAGGGCCGACTTCAGCCCGTTGAGGGCACCGAGCACGTTGTCCGCGTCCGTCTCCCACACGTCGTCCGGGTCGGGGAGTTCGGCCCGGGCGGCCGCGAGGTGCTCTTCGACCTCCGCGCGCGTCTCCGCGGCCGCCTCCCCGAACAGGTCGTCGTCGTCGAACGTGGACTGGCTCATACCCGACACCTCGTCCCGGCGGGGTTTAAAAACGCGCCCGAAAGCGGAAGTGAAACCGCGTCCGACGAGGTGTCACGCTCCCGGTTCGGCACCGGGCGACGTTCAGTTTCGCTCGGGCGTCGGCGGGGCCGCGGGGCTCACCAGCGGCGACGCCGGAACCGGCCGCGGCCCCCCTCACAGCCGGACGACGAGCTCCAGCGTCAACAGCGCGATCAGCACGCCCAACACGCCGGCCAGCAGCGCGAGCGTCCGGATCCACTCGGCGACCCGCTCGGCGCTGGGCGTGGCGGCGATCAGCGCCGGCCGTCGGGACGTATCGTCGGTATCGATCACGTTCGGGGGATCCGCGGCGACCGGCGTAAAATCGACTATGAGACGGACGTACCGGTCGGTTCGGCTCCGAACGGCTATATATCTGCTCCGACGAGAAAGGCTCCGGTCACGCCCGGTTCCACGACGCTCCCTCGATATCGACGACGCGCTCGCGCCGGTCGATCGCGTCGATCCGCTCGACGTCCTCGGGGTTGAGGTCGAGGTTGCGCGCGGCCCAGTTCTCCTCGATGTGGCCGGCGCTCGCGGCCTTCGGGATCGGCGCGACGCGCTCCTTCGAGAGCAGCCACGCGAGGCTCACCTGCGCCGGGGTCGCGTCGTGTTTCGCCGCGATCTCTCGTAGCACGTCCACGTCGGCGACGCGGTTGCGCGCGATCGGCGAGTACGCGACGAGCCAGTGACCGTGCTCGACCGCGAGCTCGCGCAGCTCCGCCTGCCGGAGCAGCGGGTGGCACTCGACCTGGTGGGCGAACACCTCGTGGTCGAGGCGGTCGACGGCCTCCGCCAGCTGGTCGGGCCGGAAGTTCGAGAGCCCGATCCGGTCGGCGACGCCCTCGTCGACGAGGGCGTCGAGGGCGGGCAGCGTCTCCGCGGGGTCGTAGGTGTGTATCGGCCAGTGGACGTACAGCAGGTCGATCGAGTCGACGCCGAGCCGGTCGCGGCTCACCCGCGCGGTCGCGACCGCGTCGTCGTACGAGAGGTTGTCCGTCGAGAGCTTCGTCGCGACGAACAGGTCGTCGCGGTCGACGTCGGTCGCGTCGATCGCCGCCGACACCGACGCCTCGTTGTCGTACCCCTGCGCGGTGTCGATATGCCGGTACCCGGTCTCGATCGCGCGTGTAACCCCCGAGACGCACTCCTCGCCGTGCCGCAGCTCGTACGTCCCGTACCCGAGCCGATCGAACGCGTCGGACATACCGATCCGGGGGCCGCGACCCCCGTGAACGTATCGGTCCGACCCGCTTCTCGACCGCTCTCCTCCCCCTCCCGATCCCTCAGTCGTCGCCGTCGGCGACGAGGTCCTCGTAGCGCGCCCCGGTCTGTTTCAGCGTCGCCGTCGAGTAGAGCCGCTCGTGGTCGAAGGGGAGGTGCTCGGCCGCCAGCTCGTCGATCTTCGCGTCGACCGCCCCGGCCTCCCGCCCGTGGATCATCGTGAACAGGTTGTACTCCCAGCCCTGGTCGGTCCGGCGCGGCCGGTGGTAACAGAGGGTGACGTACGGGAGGCTTCCGACCGCCTCGCCGCGCTCGTCGAGTTCGTCGTCGGGCACGTCCCAGACCACCATGCAGTTGTTCGTGAACCCCGTGACGACGTGGTTGACGACGCAGCCGATCCGCTTGATACAGCCGTCCGCGAGGAGGCGTTCGACCGCCGCGAGCACGTCGTCGAGGGGGGCGCCGATCTCGCTCGCCACGTCGGCGTAGGGCGTCGCCGACAGCGGGAACCCGTCCTGGATCGCCAGGAGGAGGTCGGCTTCGAGGGCGCTCAGGTCGCCGCGAGCGTCCTCGGAGATGCGGGTGGCGGAGACCGTCGTTTCTTCCAGAGATTCCCGAGCGAATCTGTCCCCGTTCACCACGGGGAACTCCAGGTCGATGTAGTAGTCCGTGAGCATCGGGAGCGCGAGCACCTCGCAACCGGTGCGCTCCTCGATCTCCGAGAGGATCGCGTCGCGCGTCTCGCGGGAGCCCGCGGTGACGACGAACCACTGGTTCCACTCGTGGTCGCGCCGGTAGTTGTGGTTCACCTGCCGGTAGCCGTTGATGACTTCGGCGACCTCGTCGAACCGGTCCTCGCGCGCGCGCACCGCCGCGAGCGTCGAGGAGCCGATGACCGGGGGGTTGAGCACCGCCCCGAACCGGCGGAACACGCCGCGCTCGCGCAGGCCGCGGACGCGGTCGAGGACCTCGTCGGCGTCGACACCGGCGCCCGTCTCGGCCGCGATCTCGCGGGCGACCCGCTCGAAGGGTCGGGGCTCGACGGGGAAACCGCTCTGGTACTCGTCGATGAGGGCCGCGTCGACCGCGTCGATGTCGGCCCGCCAGTCGGCGTCCAGACTCATTACCCGGACAAGGGGTCGCGCGTACCTACGGGTTTCGGAGGGGGTCGGTCGTTCCGGGAGGGGTCAGTCGTCAGCGGGGGCGTGCCCCGCCGCCGGCGCGAACGCCCGAGCGCTCTCCTCCAGCTGCGCCGTCGAGCAGCCGCCGACGGTGGCGGCCTGTTCGAGCGTCAGTGTGCGGGCGCGATACAGCGTGAGTGCGGTGGCGACGGATTTGGACGTCATCGGGTACGCTTCTCCAACAGATGGACGCACATATAGTTCTAACGCTTTTTGCACTCTGTCACAAATCTTCTGAGGAAAAATACTGGACAAAAATAGTCTTAGATGGAGCATAATCACGTGATCGATCCGTTTTTGTATGAGAACGAATGGCACGGAACCGGGACGAGACGTCCGCTCGCCGGGGTCCTCGGTTCGCGCGCGTCCCGAACCGACGATCGGACTCGCCGGGATCGTTCTCACCGCTCGGGAGCCGAGCGAGGGACTTTTCGTTCGAGGACCCGAACGGGGCGTATGGCTCAGGCGACCCAGGAGTTCGGCGAGTGGCCCCTCAAGCGGCTGATGACCGAGGTCTGCGGCTCCGGCCACAAGTCGGCCGACGACCTGACGCGCGCGCAGGCGACCGAGGCGTTCGAGCGCATCCTCGCGGGCGAGCCCGACCCGACGACGCTCGGGGCGTTCTGGCTCGCGAACCGCTGGAAGCGGAACACGGCAGAGGAGCTCGGGGCGTACGTCGACGTGATGTGCGAGCGCGTCGAGTACGCCGAACCCGACGCCGACCCCGTCGACTGCGGCGCCAACTACGACGGGAAGGGGCGCTCCGCGATCCTCGGCGTCGCGGCCGGCGCGGTGGCGGCCGCCGCGGGCACGCCGGTCGTCGTCCACTCCGGCGACCGCGTCCCCACGCAAAAGCAGGACGCCTACAAGCACGTCCTCGACGAGCTGGGCGTCCGCACCGAGCTGACGCCCTCGGACTCCGCCGACATGGTCGACGAGACCGGCTTCGGCTTCTACTACCAGCCAGCGTTCAACCCCGCGATCGACGACCTGTTCGACCGCCGCGACATGATGGGCGTCCGGTCGTTCGTCAACACGATCGAGACGCTGGCGAACCCGGCGGGCGCGTCGGTCCACCTCGGCTCCTTCTACCACCTCGCGTTCGCGAAGAAGGTGGTCGACACCTTCGTCGAGAGCGAGTTCCACGACCTCGACCGCGTGCTGATGTTCCAGGGGATGGAGGGGTACGACGACGTGCGCCCCGGCTACACCAAGGTCGCCGAGTGGGACGCGGCCGGCGGGAGCGACGGCGAGGCCGGCAGCGACGGCGCCTCCTTCGACGACTTCGAGATCGAGACCGCCGACTACGGGATGGACCTCGAAGAGGACGACCTCGCGGTCGACGACGTGGCCGCGGAGTCGGCCGCCATCACCGAGGCGGTCCTGGCCGGCGAGCGCGACGGCGCCTTCGCCGACGCGGTCGCGGTCAACGCCGCGCTGCGGATCTACGCCCGCGAGGACGCCGACTCGATCGAGGCGGGGCTGACGGCGGCCCGCGAGGCCATCGGCGACGGCTCCGCGCTGGGCGTGCTCGAAGCGCTGCGGGCGTTCTGAGGCCCGGATCGACGATCGCCGGCTCCGGTCGTCGACGCAGTTTTGGGCGGAATTTCGGACGGAGTTCGGAAAGCCCACTTAGGCGTTCGTGACCAACTCTCACACGCATAGAACACCATGATACACGATGTTATCTCACACCGAGAGATCCCCCACGATGCCCACGTGTGAACACTGCGACGCGCACGTCTCGGACCGGTTCGCCCGCGTGTTCTCGGACGCGCGCGGCCGGATCCACGCGTGCCCGAACTGCTCGGCCAACGCCGGTATCGCGGAGGTCACGAAACAGCGGGCGCACGACGCCTGACCCCTCTCCGTTCTCGGACTCCCTCTGTTCCCGCTGACGCCCCTACGACTCCGGGGCCGGCGGCATCGACCGCTTGTGAGCGCTCCGTTCGTGGAGCTCGACGACGCGGTCGACCGCCTCCGCGGGCACGTCGAGCTCGCGGACCGTCGCCGCCCGGGAGAGGCCCCCGTCGACGTGAACCGCGAGGATCGCGTCGACGACGTCGTAGTCGAGGCCCATCTCCTCGGCGTCGGTCTGGCCCTCCCACATCCCCGCGGTCGGCTCCTGCATGACGAGGTCCCGCGGGACGCCGACGTGCGCGGCCAGCTGCCGCACCTGCTGTTTGTAGAGGTTCCCGATCGGGTTGCAGTCGACCGCCTGGTCGCCGTACTTCGTGTAGTAGCCGGTCATCGCCTCCGCGCGGTTCCCGGTCCCCAGCACGACGCGGTCCTCGGCGTTGGCGACGAAGTAGTTCAGGACCGCACGGGTCCGGACGTAGACGTTCCCGGCCGCGGTCCGATCCTCAGCGGCCTCGGGGACGGCGTCGAAGAACGACTCCGCGATCGGCTGGATCTCGATCACGTCGTACTCGATCCCGAGCTCGTGGGCGACGCGCTCGGCGTCGCTCATCACGTCCGCGTCGTTGACCGCCGAGGGCATGGTGAGCCCGTGCAGGCCGTCCTCGCCGAGCGCCTCCACGGCGAGGTGGGCGGTCAGCGTCGAGTCGATCCCGCCCGAGAGGCCGAGGACGGCGCCCTCGGCGCCCGCGTCGTCCACGACGTCCCCGATGAACGAGACGATTCGCTCGCGGGTCGCCTCCAGCTCCGACTCCGAGAACCGGAGGTCGAGCGGGGGGTCGTCCGACAGCAACACCGACTGCTCCGAGGTCTGGCTCATAGCGGATTACAGGGGCCGAGACGACTAATACCCCCGCTTCGTCCGGGCGAACTGGACGTTCGTCGGGTTTCGCGCCGACGGCCCGTCCGGGCCGCCCGCCTACAGCAGCCCCTCGTGTTCGGCGAGCAGCAGCCCCTCCAGCGTCGCGTCGTTCGTCGGCGGATCGCGGGCGACCGCTAGGGCCTCGTCGACCGGAACCGTCCGCGGGGCGAGGAACTCGTTGCTGTCGTGGTCGACCTCGACCGGGTCGAGCCCCTCGGCGAACACGTAGCCGCGCTTGTGCCGGAGCACGCCCGTCGAACACCACACCTCCTGGAGCAGCGACGTCGACGAGGGCGCGAAGCCGGTCTCCTCGGCGAGCTCGCGCGCCCCCGCCGCGGTGTACGACTCGCCGCGCTCGACGATCCCCGCCGGCAGCTCCAGTTGGGTGTTCCGGACCGTCGGCCGGTACTGCTCGACGAACAGCACCCGGTCGTCCGCGACCGCGATCACGACCGTCGCGGGCGACAGCTCCGCCCAGTAGTACCGCTTCTCCGACCCGTCCGGCTGCTCGACGCGGTCGTACCCCCCGACGAACCAGCCGGGGTCGTACTCGACGGCGACCTCCCTGACCGGCCACTCCGGCTCGCCCGGCAGCGAGTGGTTGCGGCCGTCGGAAAAGGCCGGGAGGTCGCGGAGGTCGGCGGCCGGCGCGTCGTCGCGACGGGCCGCGTCGCCCTCGCCGCCTGACCGCCCGTCGTCGTCGCTCACGGCCGCACCACCTCCACGCGGTAGACGGCGCCCTCGTACCGCACGCGGACCCCGCCGTCGGCCGCCGCCTCGGGAAGCTGTCGCGTCAGCGCGTCCACCTCGTCGAAGGGCGTGTGGGTGAACCACTCCTTGATCCCGTACGAGTCGGCCAGGTACGGGTCAGACCGGCCGTCGTCGCTCGCGAGCGCGCTCGTCAGGAACGGGTACCGGCGCTCGGAGACGTTGTTCACGTCTATCGCCGACGCGTCCGTCTCGACCTGCTCGGCGGTCAGGTAGTAGGGGTCGCCGCCCCCGAGGTAGCTCGGGAGGGCGCCCAGCGCGAGCAGGGCGACGGCGACCAAGGCGATGGCGACGAGGAGGTTCCGGGTGACCCGGCGCATGGTCGACGTTGGCGCCGGCCGGGAATACCGGTTTCGACCGCGGCGGGAGCGATGGGAAAGCGGACTGCGCCGCCGCGGTCGGCCCCCGTCCGCGCCGACGCGCTTTAGCCGACGGCGCCCCTCCTACCTCCATGGAGTTCCGGTTCGAGCTGGCGCTGTGCGCCGCGCTCGAATCGCCGGACCGGGTCGTCGCCCGCCAGCTCGGCGCGGGGGTCACGAACCCCGGCGGCCGGATCGTCGACGTCTGCGTGCTGGAACCCGGACCGGGGTTCGACCGGCGGGCGGCGATCGCGCCCGACCGGATCCCGGACCCCGCGATCGAGGCGGCGGTCGGTCCCGGCGAGGCGGTCCCCGTCGCGGACGCGTTCGACCTCCCGCCGGACCGGGCGGCCGCGGTCGTCGAGCGCGCGGTCGAGGCCGGCTACCTCGAACGCGAGCGCCGCGACGGGCGCCCGGTCGTGCGCGCGACCGCCCGCTACCCGGACGACTGGGTCGGCTCGCTGACCGCGATCGAGAACAAGCCCGACCTCGGGACGCCGGGCGACCTGGCGGCCCAGCTGCGGTACGACGCCGCGCTCGGGCTGTTCGACGAGGCGATTCTCGCCACCGCCTCGTACGTCACCCGCGCGCACCTCAACCGGATCCCGGACCCGGTCGGAGTCTGGCGGTTCGATCCCGAGACGGGCGAGCGCGAGGTGATCCGCGAGCCCTCCCCGCTCGACCCCGACGCCCCCGGGGTCGAGATCCGCGAGGAGCGGTCGCTCCGCACCGACGTGTCCCTCGTCGGTCCGGACGCGGTGGCCCGCAAGCGGCGCCGGATCGCGGAGCGCGCGTACGGGAAGGGGTGGCGGCCGTCGCCTCCGGGGTGCGCGCACGCGACGGGGACCGCCGACGGCCGACCGTACTGCGAGCGGTTCGATCGGGTGGTGGACCCGGGTCGCGACTGCGGCGCGGGCTGTGACGCGCACGATCCCGCCGACCCGCCGGCGGTCGACCGCGACGGGCTCCGCGACGAGCGGACCGCGTGGACCGCCGACCCCGACGGCGACGGGCCGCGCCGGCAGTCGGGGCTCTCGCGGTTCCTGTGAGGCTCCCCCCGCGTTGACGCGGGGCGCCGCCGCGCCGCGTGGGAATCCTTATACCCCGAGCGACGGATTCTCAGCCATGGACGACATCGACGACGTGTTCGTCGCGCGCCTGATGACGAGCGAGCTCCACACGGTAACGCCCGACACGCTGGTCGAGGACGCGGCCGCCGTGCTGCTCGACAACGACGTCAGCTCGGCGCTGGTCGTCGACGACGACGGCGCCCTGGTCGGGATCCTCACCACGACCGACTTCGTCGACATCGTCGCGAAGAGCCAGCCCAAGGCGGAGACGACCGTCGAGCGGTACATGACGCGCGACCCGATCACGGCCGGCGCGCAGGACTCCGTCTCCGCGGTCGCCGCGCTCATGATCGAACACGGCTTCCACCACGTGCCCGTGGTCGACGGCGACACGCCGATCGGCATCATCACCACCTCCGACTTCGCCGCGTACGTCTCCTCGCCGGAGACGGCGTCGCCGTAGGCCGGAGCTTCCACCCCCGCGATCGCCCCTTCCCC
>NZ_CVRT01000108.1 GCF_001261915.1 Halorubrum sp. SD626R | reverse complement strand
CGGACCGTCGAGCGGGCGAGACCGGTGCGTTCCTCAAGCGTGTCGTAGGACGCACCGGATTCTGTCGCGACGACGCGAAGGATGTCGTACACGGCCTGCGTGTTCGCTTTCAGCGCCTCGCGGTGGATCTCTGTCCCGACTGCTTCGTACCGCTCGCGGAGCTGTTCGCGACGCCCGTTCGGGTGTCGGTACCGGTACTCCGGGCTCGCCGGACCGGGCTGAAAGTCGTCGGCGACGAGCTCCTCGCGACCGACGCCCGCCCATTCGAGATGCGCCGAGACGACGGACCGCAGCACCGACATCACCTTATCCCACTCGTCGACGTGCGGAAGCGCGCCGTCGCCGTCGACGCCTGCGAACGACGCCTCAAGCTTCGGGTGGTGCGCCGGATCTTCCCGTGGGATCTCTGTCCAGCCGGCGTTCTGGTAGCACTTGAGTTCGATGTCGTAGCTGGTCCGCTCAAAGCCGAGGAGGTGCCAGCGATCGGCGTCGAGGAGCGCCTCCAGGTATCCCTCGCGAAGCCGGTACTGGTGCGCCTCGATCTCAGACATGCCGCCGAACGCGATGAGGTCACGCGTCTGATCCATCACCTCGATCACCTGCCGTTTCCACCCGATGTCGAAGCGGTGATGCGCCTCTGCTTTCGTGAGCCGCCGCGAGTCATGCTCGCGGTCTTCTAGGAGACGACCGCGGTCGACGTCCAGGACGACCTCGAGGATGTCGAGCATCCGACCCTCGATCTCCTCGGCGGAGTCCGCCCACGTCGTGGAACAGCGAACGAGCGACCCCTCGCCGTACTGCAGGGTGAGGTCAGACCCGTCCTTGTAGTTCAGATCGGCGAATTGCGGGATCACACGAAGCGAGCACGCCTTCCCGGTCTTGTAGAGGTCGCCGTCCTCGTCTCGCTCGCGAAGCGTGAGGTCGTACTTGTAGTACGCCGAGTAGTCGTCGCCCGTCCCGGTCCCAGCCTTCCAGCGCGACGAGGAGAGTTTCACAACCCAATCGCGGCCGGGTGTCGGCGCGTCGAGCCACGGGAGATCGTCGTGATCGACCGCGGCGGCGATACCGGGCTCCTCGTCGCGATCGCCGACTACGTCGTACCACAGCTGGTGGACGGCGGAGTACACCGCGAGGTCGCGACCCACATCGTTGAAGACCGCCTGCGCAGCAGCACCGTGGGCCGCGGGACGAGCAGCGATCCGGTCCTCAAGCCGCGGGTCGGGAAGCGTCCCGATCGTGGCATCCGGGGTCGAGGACATATCGACGCTCACGCCGACTCACCTCCTCGGCAGTCTGCACAGACAGTGTCGCGACCAGATGTCGCACCGCCGCACTCGGGGCACTCGTACTCGCTGAGGTCACCCAGATCGACGCCGTCGTACTGCTGTTCGACGGCACACATTTGGCAGTTACCGCTCGGTCGTTGAGTGGGGTGTGGACACCCCGTCATCGCTTACCCCGCGAGCGCTCAGCGGCTTCGAGGAGGTCGAGGACGTTCCACCAGGTGACGCACCGGCACGAGTGACAGACGTGCTCGAAGGAGCCGCTCGACTCGTCGCCGACGATCTCAGCGGTCCGCTTCTTCGAGCACTTCCCGCAGCCGGTACAGCGCGCTGAGACGAGCGGACCGGTGTGACCGACACCAGGAGCAGAGGGCGGCTTACTCGACATCTTCCTCCTCCTGGTCGTCGTCTTCCTCGTCGAGTTTGTCCGCGAGTTCGTCGGGAAGGTTGTCGTTCTCCTCGGCGAGCCGGAGCTGTTCAGCGACCGAACGCGCGTGTCCGGGGTCGGTCACGCTGACGCACCCCCGTCGGCGTCCGCATCGTCGTGGTATTTGTACCCGCTGTCACAGGTGCCCTTAGTGAATTCCTTCGGTCGGTGGGGACATCCGATGAGGTGACCGTACTCGAGATCTCGGTTCGGACTCCGTGTGCATCGAGCGCCGCAGGTGTCACAGAAGAACTCCGAGTCCTTCTCGGCGGTGAACGAACCGGAGTACCCGAGACTCACGCTGAGACACCTCCAGTGCTGGAAACCCGCAGACGGCTCTGGGGGTCGCTATAGTTTCTAGCGGGACAGCGAGAAACGGCTCTCTCTGGGAATAGCGGAAGTGCCGAAATTAGGTGGCTGGGGAGTTGTACGGCCCCAACCGCGGTGGCATAACGCCGACCGCTTCTGAGGTGGGCCAACACGGATTTGAACCGTGGACCTCCCGGTTATCAGCCGAGCGCTCAACCTGACTGAGCTATTGGCCCAGGTGAGCGCATTCAGTCGTTGCGCGGGTAGGATTTTAAGGGTTTCCTTTCGACACTCCGCCGCCGTCTCGCGGTTTCAGTGCCCCGTGCCGCAACCATCACGTGGTCAGTCGGTTCGCTCGGACTCCTCGTCTTCGACCGTGAAATCGACGTCGACCACGTCGTCGGCGCGGTCCGGGTCGTCGAAGCGGTCGCCGCCGTCGCTGCTCCCGCCGCTCCCGCCGTCGGTCGCCCCGCTACCCCCGTCGGCGCCGCCCGCACCGGGGAAGTCGTCGGGGTCGTCGCCGGCGCGGTCGTCGACACCGCCGCCGCCGAATCCGCCGCCGGGGAACCCGCCGATGTACACGTTGCCGGAGGCGAAGCCCCCGGTCTCGCTGTCGAGGTACGGCACCACGACGTACTTCTTGAGCGCCATCCGGATCGGGACCCGCGAGAGGGGGAGCGCGAGGAGGAAGCCGACTGCGTCCGTGACGAGCCCGGGCGTGAGCAGGAACGCGCCGGCGGCGATCAGCAGGCCGCCGTCGAGCAGCTCGTCGGTCGGGGGCTCGCCGCGGGCCAGCTTGCGCTGGACGCGCGCGAGCGTCGCCCGGCCCTCGGCGCGCAGGAGGAGCATCCCGAGTACGGCGGTCAACACGACCAGCGCGACCGTGACCGCCCACCCCAGCCGCGTCGCGACCACGATCAGGAACAGCGCGTCCACGAGGGGGACGACGAGCAGCAGCGCGAGCAGCGTTCGCGGGCGCATACCGCGACCGTTCCGGCCGGGGACTCATAGCCCTTTTCGTCCGGCCGGAGGTCGGTCCGATCGCCTGCGAAGCCCGACCGCGCCCGCGTCGGAACGGTCCGCGACCGCCACGGCTTTGAGCGACGGGTCCGACCCGGGCGTATGGATATCGTCGGCGCGCTCGGACGCGAGCCCCCGGAGCGCGAGTCGCTGCCGCGGTGGGTCGCGCCCCTGCCGAAGGCGCTGGAGGACGTCGCCTTCCGGTTCGCGTGGGTCATCGTCGCGATCAACCTCGTCGGCACCGCGTTCGGCTTCTGGTACTACCGGTTCCAGTTCCGGGAGGTGCCCGTCGAGATGTGGGCGTTCGTCCCGGACAGCCCGGGCGCGACGCTGCTCATCGCGCTCGCGCTGGCGGCGTGGGCGGTCGGGCGGTCGAGCGACACCCTCGCGACGCTCGCCTTCTTCGGAAACGTCAAACTCGGGCTGTGGACCCCCTACGTGCTCGTCGTCTTCGCGCCGCGGTTCGTCGAGACGTCGGGGGTCCCGCTGTACGCGTTCCTCCTCGTGAGCCACCTCGGGATGGTCGTGCAGGCGTTCGTGCTCTACCGGATCACGGACTTCCCACCGAGGGCGGTCGCGGTCGCGACCGCGTGGTACACCGTCGACCTCCTGATGGACTACTTCGTCCCCCTGACCGGCGGCGTGACCCACACCTCGCTGCCGTACGCCGACGCGACGCCGTGGTTCACCACGACGGTGCTGCAGGTCGCGGCGGCGGGCGCGGTCGCGCTCACGGTGATCCCGCTGTTCTGGACGCTCGGGACTCACGTCGAGAAGCTCCGGACCCGCCACGGTCTCGGTGCCGACGGGGCGAGTCCCGACGGCGGCCGCTCGCGTCCCTGATTTAAGTTCACCGAGGGCGTCGACTCTCACATGAGCGCCTACGAGCGGATCGCGGAGCTGTCCGTGACGATCGAGTCGGTGGACCGGCGTCGATACACCGGGGCGACCACCAGCGAGTTCGAGCGCACCACCACCGAGTTCCGGCTCGCCGGCGACGGCGTCGTCGGGCGCGGCGAAGACGTGACCTACGAGACCGAGGACCACGCCGCCCTCGTCGGGACCGACCCGATCGACATCGAGGGCGAGTGGACGATCGACGAGCTGTCGGCGCGCCTCGACGAGATCGACCTGTTCGCGCACAGGCCGCCCGAACAGGAGTACTTCCGCAACTACCGCCGCTGGGCGGTCGAGAGCGCGGCGCTCGACCTGGCGCTCAGGCAGCGGGAGGAGTCGCTCGGCGAGTTCCTCGGCGTCGAGGCGTCGCCGGTCCGGTTCGTCGTCTCCACGCGCCTCGGCGAGCCGCCGACGACCGACCGCGTCGAGGAGCTGCTCGCGCTCGACGACGAGCTGGAGTTCAAGCTCGACCCGACTCCCGACTGGCCGGAGGAAGCGTTCGTGACGCTCCGGGAGACCGACGCCGTCCGCATCCTCGACCTCAAGGGCTGGTACGAGGACACCGACGTGGACGTCGAGGCCGACCCCGAGCTGTACCGCGACGTGTTCGCCGCGTTCCCCGCCGCGGTCGTCGAGGACCCCGCGTTCACGCCCGAGACGCGAGCCCTCGTCGAGCCGCAGGCGGACCGGCTCTCGTTCGACTACCCGATCGACGGGGTCGAGAGCCTCGAATCGCTCCCGGTCGACCCCGGGTACTGCAACATCAAGCCGTCCCGGTTCGGCACCCTCGAATCGCTGTTCGAGACGATCGCGTACTGCGAGGACCACGGGATCCAGATGTACGGCGGCGGACAGTTCGAACTCGCGAGCGGGCGAGACGCGATCCAGACGCTCGCCGCGCTCTTCTACCCCGACGGTCCGAACGACGTGGCGCCCCGGCCGTTCAACGACCCGGAGGCGTCCCCACCGTACCCGATGAGCCCGCTCCGACCCGACCGCGACGCGGTCGGCTTCGAGTTCTGAGATGGGTAGACCCGGTATCGATACCTACCGCTCATAAATTAACTGCGGTGGCGCGTGCCTGCGAGGCCGCCTTGCGGCCGAGCAGCACGCGCGAGGGACGCGGCGACCGAAGGGAGCCGCGAGGCTGGGGAGGCGTGAGGTGCGGTGCGGTTTCGGGCGGGTGGGGCTTTGGAAGTGTTCACTGCCGATACGGAATCAATGACACCTAGCCGAGTGGTTGGGGGTTTGAAGTCGTTTACCGCCGCTCCGCTGTCTGCTATTGAGAACTGGTCGCCCACCAACGACCACCAATAAACGACACTGCGCGTACCACCCCCCTCTACGCCAGGAAGACGTGTCGCGGCCGGTCGGCCAGCACCTCGCGGCCCCACTCGACCGTCTCGCGGAACTCGTCGGAGCCGAAGAAGGCCATCGCGTCCTCCTTCGCCGCCCACTGGCTGGCGATGAACATGTCGTTCTCGTCCTCGACGTTGCTCATCAGGTCGGTCTCGACGTGGCCGTCCATCTCCGCGAGGATCTCGCCGACCTCGTCGAAGGTGTCGCCGAACTCCTCGCGGTAGTCCGGCTTGACGGTGTAGAACATCCCCATCGTGCCGAAGCCGGACTCCTCGCCGGCGCGGGCGACGATCCCCGGGAGCTCCGAGAGGAAGCCGGCCGCGGTCTCGGCGGCCGAGGCCGTGTCCCAGATCGAGACGACGGCGGCGCGGTCGGTGTGCCGGCCCTCGTAGACGGCCGTCTTCACGTGGGTGCCGTAGTGGTCGAAGTTGCCGCGGAGCCCCTCGACCTCGTCGAACAGCCCGTCGACGTCGGCCTCGCTGTACAGCACGGTGGCGTACACGTCCTCGCCGTGCGGCTTCCCGGCGTAGATGTCCAGGTCCGCGAGCTCGCCGCGGATCGCCTCGTCTGAGACGCCGTCGCCCTCGGCGTCCGCATCTCCCTCGCCGTGCGGGTGGTCGCCCTCACTGCTCGCCTCCTCGCCGCCGTGCGGGTGGTCGCCGTGCGCCGAGCCGCCGCCGGCGCCGGCGCGGTCGTGTCCCTCCCCGCGGCTTCCGTGGCCGTCGTCGCCATGATGGTCGCTCTCGCCGTGCGCGTGACCACTCTCGCCGTGTGCGTGTTCGTGACCGCCCTCGCCGTCCGCTCCCCCGTCGTCGCCGTCGGCGGGTACCGTCTCGCCAGCGAGGTACGCGCCGAGGTCCGCGGGCGGGAACCGGCGGCCGACGTAGAAGTCACCGAACTCGCCGTAGCGCGAGGAGGCGGGGTCGAACCGCATCTCGTAGACGATGTCCTTGATGTCGGTCGGGTCCGCGCCGAACAGCGTGACGCCCCACTCGTGGTCGTCGAGGCCGACCGAGGAGGCGATGACCTGCTTGATCTTCCCGGCGTACTCCTTGCCGACCTCGCCGTGGCCGGCCATGAGCTCGGCGCGGTCCTCGAAGTCGAGGTCGTACCAGTTGTACTCCTCGCCGCGCCGCTTGCTCATCGGGTAGAAGCAGACGTACTCGTCGTCCGGGATCTCCGGCGTCAGCTTTCCCTCGATGTAGCGTCGGAGGCCGGCGTCGACCTCCTCCGGCCCCTCCTCGAAGTACGCGTCCGAGACGTAGCCGGAGACCTCGGTGACAGAGACGTACGAGGTGGTCCGCTCGGTGAAGTTCGCCAAGGCGGTGTCCTCGAACCGGCGCTCGATGGCGGAGAGGTGATCGAGCGAGGGGCGGAAGTGGACGAACAGGAGGTCGGCCTTGTGGCCGAGCACGGAGAACAGCCCGGAGTCGCCCTCGTCGGCGTCGACCACGCCCTCGCGGTCCCGGAGAAAGGCCTCGCCCTCCTCGATCGCTCGACGTCGCTCCCGCTCGGGGGCGTCGCGCCACGCGTCCCAGTCGATCGACCGGAAGTCGTGCAGCGCGAACCACCCCTCCTCGGTCTGTGGTGCCTCGACCATACGCAGGCTTGGGGCCCCGCCGCTTAGGGGCTTGCGGGTCGCGGCCGAGAGCGACGGGGGACGGCCACGTGTCGTCTCGCCCCGGCGCGTCGGCCCTACCGATCGATCAGTCGGCCGAGTATTCCGCCGGGGAGCCCGGCGCGGACCAGCCGGTCGTACAGCCGGTCGGGGAGCACCGCCGCCAGCCGCGGGAGCCAGCGCGCGCGGCGGCTCACCCGGTAGACCGCCCGCGGTCGGTCCGTCGTGGCCGCGACGACGACGCGCTCGACGACCGTCTCCAGGTCACTTGCGGCGGGCGCGTACCCCTCGAACGCCCGGTAGGCGTCGGCGTAGGGGCCGTCGACGTAGGGGTCGTCGGCGTCCGCCTCCGCGTTCCGCTCGGCGATCCCCGCGGCCGCGCGCTCGTTGAACCCGGTCGGGACCGGACCGGGCTCGACGAAGGCGACCGTCGCGCCGTGCGGCTCGACCTCGCGGCGGAGGGCGTCGGCGTACCCGCGCAGCCCGGCCTTCGCGGCGCTGTAGGCGCCGTGGTACGGGAGGGCAGTCGATCCGACCATCGAGCCGACGACGACGATCCGGCCGCCGCGCTCGCGGATCGACGGAAGGGCGGTCCGGACGACGGTGTGGACCGCGGTCAGGTTCGTGTCGAGCTGGCGGCGGAACGAGTCGACGCTGGTGTCCTCGATCGCCGCGATCTCGTACCCGCCGACGCAGGAGACGACGCGGTCGAGAGCCCGGTCGGCGAGCAGCGTCTCGACCGCTTCGCCGTCGCGCAGGTCGAGGGCGTGGGTCTCCGCGGCCTCGGGCAGCGCGGCCAGCCCGTCGGCGTCGCGGTCGACCCCGATCACGTCGTGACCGGCGGCCGCGAGGGTCCTGACGACGCCGCCGCCGATCCCGCCCGCCGCTCCGGTCACGAGGACGCGCATGGGTCCGGGTAGCGACCGGGGACGGGTGACGCTGGCGGTTCGGACCGCGGCCGAATCCCCCCGGAACCGACGGCGGGCGGCGCGGGCCGCGCCCCGAAGGCATATACCGCCGACCCGCGACTACCCGACGTATGTCCACCGACGAACCGTCCGTCCCGATCGTGTGCACCGAGTGCGAGACGGAGACCAGCGTCCCCCTGTCCGACGTGGGGGACGCGCTCGCCAGACACAACGACGGGAAACACGACGGGGAGGAGATCGCGGAGGTCGACCCCGTGCTGAAAGACCAACTCGCCGACCTCGTCGCCGAGGACCTCGGGCTCTTCGACGAGGCGTGAGCGGGACGGGTCGAATCGCCGTTCTCAGAGCGGCTCAGTCGTTCTTGGCGAGCGCGCCCTTCGGGTGCCCCTTGTGCTGGAGGTTCCGGTTGTCGCGCTCGCGTGTCGCCGTCGCCGGGATGACCGCGTCGCCGCCGACCTCGCTCCGCGGTCGCCCGGTGTAACCGTGGTCGGGGTGTTCGGCGCAGTGGGCCATCGCGTCGTGGGAACCCTCCCACGGCCCCTCGTCGCAGCCGTCCACCGTGCAGACGAACACTATTGCATCGGACATGTTGCCGGAGGATACCGAGTCGGTATACATAAGCGTACAGGTGCAGTTATCAGATCGAATAACGACAGATCCGCCCTCGGTTCGGACGCCGCCCCGATTCCGACTCAGTCGCTGGCGGCGGGAGCGCCGAACAGCTCGACGCTCGTCCCGTCGTGGCGGCAGTCCTCCAGCGCGTGTTTGGCGGCGAAGCCCGCCTCGTGGGCGGAGGCGCCCCGGCCGACGCCGACCTGCAGCTCGATCTCGACGTCCTCGCTGACGTGCGCGACCGCGTCGGCGAACGCGCGCTCGGGGAGGTCGGGGCAGACGGCGACGATGTTGTCCCCGCCGACGAAGAAGGAGAGCGCCCCGTGCCGCTCCCGGAGGTACCGCATGAGGGAGCCGTACGCCCGCTCGATGTTGATGAACGTGTCGAACTCGTTGAGCCGGTCGGTGTACTTCCCCGTCGCGTTGACGACGTCGAAGTGCGCGACCTGGAGATCCGATGGCGTCGTCTCTGAGAGGTACTCGCCGGCGAGCACCTCGGTTCGATGCTCGTCCTGCGCGCTCCCCTCCACTTGGAGCCGACGGTTCGCCGCCTCCAGCGCGTCGACCGGCCGCTCGGCGACCGCGGTGCCGAGGCTGATGCTCACCGGGTACCGGTTCCCGATCGACTCTTGCAGGGCGGCGTGGGCCGCGCCGTCCACGCCGTTCGTCACCGCGATCATGTTGTCGAAGCGCGTGAAGAAGACGTACGCGTCGCGGTGGCCGACGAACTGGGCGACGTCGGCGAAGAGTCGCGACTGGAGCGTCTGGAGGTCCATCTCCCGGCGCGGCTCCGGCGTCGTCGTCCACGGCCCGTAGTTGTCGATCTGGACGAGGGTCACCTGGGTCGTCGTCACAGTAAACCCTAATTAGGAGCCGCGCCGCTTTACCTTTCCGTTATCCCGAAGGTGAAACCGGTACCGTATCTGGAACTCCCGGGCCGCCGGCGGGCCGGAAGTCGGCCCGCAACCACTACGACCGTGGCGCCCGGAAGACGAGTATGGGATTCAGCGGCGCCGTCCTCGACGTGGACGGCACGGTCGTGCGAGGCAACGATCCGATCCCGGGCGCGCCGGCGGGGTACCGGCGGCTCCGCGAGGCCGGAATCGAGACGCTGTTCGTCTCGAACAACCCGACGAAGGCGCCGCCGGCGTACGTCGACCGCCTCGGCGCCGCGGGGTACGACGTCGACGCCGACAGCGTGTTCACGGCCGGGACGGTGACGACCCGGTACCTTCGGGAGCGCCACGCCGACGACGACCTGCTCTGTATCGGCGAGGCCGGGCTGGTCGAACAGTTCGCGGACGCGGGGCTCTCGACCACCGACGAGGTCGACGCCGCCGACGCCCTAGTCGCCTCGATCGACCGCGAGTTCGACTACGACGACCTCTGTACCGCGATGTGGGCGCTCGACCGGGACATCCCCTTCGTCGGCACCGACCCGGACGTCGTCATCCCGGCCCCCGAGCGCGACGTCCCCGGATCCGGGGCGGTGATCAACGCGATCGCCGGCGTCGCCGAGCGCGAGCCCGACGCCGTCCTCGGCAAGCCGTCGGACACCGCGATCGAGATGGTCCGGGAGCGGCTCCCCCACCCGCCGGAGGAGTGTCTCGTGGTCGGCGACCGCCTGAACACCGATATCGCGCTCGGCGAGCGCGCTGGGATGACGACCGTGCTCGTCAGGTCCGGCGTCACCGACGAGGACCGGATCGCCGCCGCCGACGTCACCCCGGACCACGTGCTCGACGACCTCGGCGACATCGAGCGCGTCATCGGCTGACCGGAGTCGTCCGTCGCGTGCGGTCGCGAGACGCTCCGGTATTCCCGCCGATTCCGACGTTCCCGCCGGCTCCGACAGTTCCGCCCCGTGGCGAACATTTATACGAGCCAACCGCTACTCGGCGCATATGAGTGACGTTGACACCCACGAAGAGGCGACCGAGGACGACGACGAGGACCCGGAGGGCCCCGTGCGCGTGATCGAGGGGCACGCGGTCCGGTTCAACGAGTACCGGTACTGACGGCCCGCGGTCCGGCACCGTGCCGGTAGGCGGTTCGGGACCGATCACGTCGACGACCCGACGCTGTTCCCGGAGGCGATCCGGTACCGGCCGGGACCGCGATCGCCGGCCGGTGTCGGGACCGTTAAGTGCTCGTCCCGGGTAGCCGAAGCCGTGATACGGAGGCTCCGACGGGCGAGTACTTTCGCCGGCGTGGCCGCGCTCGCGGCCCTCGCGCCGACGCTCGGCGACGCCGCGATCGTCCCCTTCCTCGCGGTCGCCGGCCTCGCCTTCTTCGGGATCCGAGACGGCGAGTGGTTCGAGACGCTCGCGCTCCCCGGCGACCGAGAGGAGGAGCGGCTGTACGGGCTCGTCGCCTTCTCGGTCGCCGCCGCGGGCCTCGCGCTGTTCGCCTCGCTGCCCCGCGCGCCGCTCCCGTACGAGGCGTTCGCCGCGGCGGCGCTCGCCGTCGGCGGCGGCCGGCTGGGGCGGGAGCTCGTCGCCCGGAGCTCGACCGACGAGTTCCCGCTCGTCGCCGGCTACGTCGGCGTCGGCGCCCTCGCCGCCCTCGCCGGACAGGTCGCGGTACGGGTTCAGGCCGAGCTCCTCGGCGCCGAGGGCGGCTTCTCCCTCGACGGGCCCGTCCCCACCCTGACCCTCGATCCCGCGGGGACGGCGTCGTCGTTGGCGACGGCGGTCCCCGACCTCGTCTTCCTGGCGTCGGTGGCCGCGCTGACAGCCGCGCTCGTCCGATCGCTGGTGTTCGACCGCGACGCGCACATCACGGTGATCCTCGTCGCGTTCGCGGTCTGGGGGTTCGTCGCGCTCGACCCGGCCGTCACCGTCCCCCTCGTCGCGTTCGGGCTCGGCGTGACCGCCGCGCTCGGCTACGTCTCGTTCGCGCTCGGCACCGCCTCGGTCCCCGGCATGCTCACCGGAGTGCTCTCCGCGCTGCTCGCCGTCGTGCTCGGGGGAGTCGGCTGGTTCCTCACGCTGATGTCCTTCTACGCCGTCGGGGGGCTGGCCTCGAAGTACCGATTCGACGAGAAGGCCGACCGCGGCGTCGCCCAGGAGAACGAGGGCGCCCGTGGCACCGGTAACGTGCTCGCGAACTCCGCGGTCGCCCTGGTCGCGCTCGTCGGCTACGCCGCGACCGCCCACGTCGCCGTCCCGCCGGCCCCCTTCGCGTTCGCCTTCGCCGGGGCGACCGCCACCGCGATGGCCGACACGCTCTCCTCGGAGATCGGCGGACTGTTCGACGGGCCGCGGCTCGTCACCACCCTCAAACGGGTCGAGCCCGGCACCGACGGCGCGATCACGTGGCAGGGCGAGCTCGCCGGCCTGACGGGGGCGCTCCTCGTCGGCGGTATCGCCGCGGTCGGGATGCCGGTAGGCGACCTCGCCGTCGGCGGCGGGACCGTCGTCCTCGCGGGCGTCGCGGGGATGACCGTCGACAGCGTGCTCGGCGCGGTCGTCGAGGGCGACCGCGTCGGCAACCAGGCCGTGAACTTCCTCGCGACGCTGTCCGGGGCGGCGGTCGCGGTCGGGATCGGGGTCGGGGTGACGGCGCTGTGACCCGGTCGCCCGACGCAGACGACGGGAATCCGGCCGGCGGCGACGCCGAGCCCGTCGCCCCCGACCCGCGCGTCCGCCCCGCTCGCCCGACCGACGCCGACCCGATCCGCGAGCTGCAGTCGTTCCTCCGGCAGCCGAACCCGGACCTCCTGGAGTACGGGCTCGCGGTCGGGTCCGCGCTCGTGAGCGTCGCGGACGGGCGGCCCGTCGGCTACCTGCTGCCGGTCGACGCCTCGAACCGGCCCGGCGTCCACCTCGCCGAGCTCGTCGTCGCTCCCGACCACCGACGCGAGGGGCGCGCCCGCGGTCTCCTCTCGGCCGTCATCGCGGACGGCGACGGCCCCGTGACGCTGCAGGCGCACCCCGACAACGACGCGGCGCTCGCGCTGTACGACGGGCTCGGCTTCGCGGTCGTCGACCGACGCCCCGACGCGTACGCCGACGGCGACGCGCTCGTGTTGCGCCGGGACTGAGCCGACAGACAAAAGGACTATTCGAGCCCCGCGCCTCGGGCGAGACATGAGCGACGCCGACGCGGAGCAGGAAGCGGGCGAGGGCCCGAACGCGAGCGACGCCGCCGTCGACTCGATCGACGTCGACTTCGGCGAGGACGGGCTCGTCCCCGCGGTCGCCCAGGACGCCGACTCGGGGGAGGTGCTGATGCTCGCGTACGTCTCGCCGGAGGCGCTCGACCGCACCCGCGAGACGGGCGAGGCGCACTACTACTCGCGGTCCAGAGAGGAGCTGTGGCACAAGGGCGGCTCATCCGGCCACACGCAGGCGGTCCGCGAGGTGCGCGTCGACTGCGACGCCGACACGCTGCTGTACCTCGTCGACCAGAACGTCGGGGCGTGTCACACGGGCCACCGCTCCTGTTTCCACCGGACGATAGACGGCGAGAACGTCGGAGAGCGCGTCTTCGACCCGGACGAGGTGTACTGAATGGGCGGCGCGGCCGGGGACGGTTCTGCGGGCGACGGCGCGGCGGAGGGCGACGCGACGGCCGGCCCTGACCCGATCGTCGAAGCGGGCGAGGCGGCCGCGAGACTCCGCGAGCGGTACGACGAGCTCCGGCGGCTCGAAGACCGGATCGCCGACCTCGGCCGCGATCGCGTCGAGGCCGCGGCGGACACGTACCGGCGGGCGCACCGCGTGCTCGACCAGTACGAGGAGGACGCGGTCGGCAGCGGGGACTTCGAGGCGTACGTCCGGTTCGAGGGGGAGTTCGCGAACGCGGTCGACGTCGGCGACGACGCGCTCGCCGCCGACGCGTTCGCGGCCGCCGACGAGGCGGTCGACAAGAAGCGGCTCTCCGAGTCGGACTTCGAGGCGGCCCGCGAGGCGCTCGACCCCGCCGGCGACTACGTCGACCTCCTCGCCGACCGCGACGACGCCGTCGACGACTACCGGATCGCTCGGAAGGAGGCCCGACAGGCCCGGAAAGACCTCGTCGCGCGACTCGACGAGCTCCGCGAGGTCGCGGGGATGGCGGACGCCGACCTCGACGCCGACGTCGACCGCCTCCGCGAGCCGGTCGCGGCGTACAACGAGGCGGTCCGGGAGGCGTTCGACGACTTCTACAAGTCGGCGTCGGCCCGCGAGGTCTTCGCCTTCCTCGACCGCGCGGACGCGACCCCCTTCGTCGACGTCGACGTGCCCCCGACGGATCTGGCCGACTACGTCGCCGAGTACGAGGCGGGCGCGGAGCCGCTCCCGACCCTGCTTGAGTACGCGGACTACTCGAACTCCAAGCTGGAGCATTACGTCGACGACCCCGGCGCGCTCCGGACGGCGGTCGCGGTCCACCGCACGTACGTCGAGCGGCTCGACGGCGAGTCGCTGACGCTCGACTGGCCGCCCGCCGCCGGCGACGAGCTCGCCTACGAGATCGACGAGCTGATCCCGCTGGTGTCGCGCGTCGCCGACGACGAGACGGTCGCGACGCTCAGGTCGGTCCGCGACCTCGCGCGCGACGACGAGTACGAGCGGCTCCGGCGCGCGGCCAAGGTGCGCGACGCGCTCGACGAGTCGGAGCTGGAGCTGGTGCGGACCGGCGTTATCGACGACCGGGTGCGCGAGGCCGAGCGCACGCTCGCCGTCGTCAAGGACGTGTTGACGGAGACGGAGCGGTAGCGGGGTTTTAAATCGTCTCTCTCGGCGGACCGCGCCCTTTCAAGAGCCGTCGGCGACGACGTGACGACATGACCCGATTCGACGCCGCCACCGAGGACGAGCGGCTGAAGCTGTACGCGGACGCCGCGACCGCGCATCGCGCCCGATCGAGCGACGTGATGACCGTCGACGTCGACCCCGACAGCGACGTCACCGAGGGCGGGGAGGTGCCGCCGTGGATCCAGCTCGCGGGCACAGAGCTGGTTCTGGACTGCACCGACGACGAGCTGGACCGGTTGAAGGAGTTGTTGGGGGAGTTCCCCGAGTTCCGGATCGACGAGCTTGTCAGCCCGGAGGAGGCCGAGGGAACGAACGCGGTCGTCACCGCGCGCTCGGACGCGAACCGCGTGGCGGGGTTCGTCGAGCGCGCGTTCCGCGAGGTGTACGGGTTGGACGAGGAGTACCGGGCC
The DNA here is from genome assembly GCF_001261915.1 of Halorubrum sp. SD626R. GTDB lineage: Archaea > Halobacteriota > Halobacteria > Halobacteriales > Haloferacaceae > Halorubrum. The sequence goes on along the minus strand of NZ_CVRT01000108.1, from coordinate 10,439 downwards.
TGGGTGACGGCGATATAAGTCGAAGTTCGGTGTTGCTGTCGGCCGTTTATATATCATCGTCGGAGCCGTGAACACCGCCAAAGCCCCAGCCGTGAGGCGGACGCACGCTCGCTGCGCGCTTCGGTCGCTCACTTCGTTCGCCCCCTCCAGTGCTTGCGTCACCTGCGCCCGCCTCACGGCTGCCCCTTAGAGCCCCACCCCGCACCGCACGGCCTCACGCCTCCCCAGCCTCGCGGTTCGTGCTCTTCGAGCGCTCACCGCGTCCCTCGCGGACTCCTCGCGGTCGCCGCCGGCGACCGCTCGGAGGCGCGCCACCGCCACGATCGCTTATAAATCGTGGTTCGATGCCGAGACGCGTGTCGGCGACCCGGCCCGATTCCGCTCACGACACACTTACTTTCCGCGGCGCGTTTGACCCGATAGACAGTCGCCTCGCGTGCTCGTCGGACGGGGGCGACGCCGACCACCATGCAACAGTACCTCGATCTCGTCGACGACACCCTGTCGACGGGCGCGTACAAGCCGAACCGGACCGGCGTCGACACGATCGCGTCGTTCAGCGGGCAGTACACCGTCGACCTCGCGGAGGGGTTCCCCCTGCTGACGACCAAGAAGATGGACGGCTACCGCTGGAACTCGCTCATCCACGAGGTGCTGTGGTACCTCTCCGGCGAGGAGCACGTCCGGAACCTCCGCGAGGAGACGAAGATCTGGGACGCCTGGGCCGACGAGGAAGGCCAGCTCGACACCGCCTACGGACGGTTCTGGCGGCGCTTCCCGGTCCCGGACGAGGACGCTGCGCTCCCCGGCGAGACGTGGCCCGAGGACGCTCACCGCTGGGTGACCGTCGAGGAGGGCCCCGACGGGACCGAGCGCCGGACGTTCGATCAAATTCAGTACGTGCTCAACACGCTGGAGGAAAATCCCCGCTCGCGCCGGATGGTCGTCAACGCGTGGCACCCCGCCAACGCCGCGACCTCGACGCTCCCGCCGTGTCACTACTCGTTCGTCGTGAACGTCCAGGACGGCCGGCTGAACCTCCACCTCACGCAGCGTTCGGGCGACATCGCGCTCGGGGTGCCGTTCAACGTCGCCGCCTACGCGCTGCTCGCGAACGCGCTCGCGCAGCGGACGGGGTTCGAGGTCGGCGAGTTCGGCCACACCGTCGTCGACGCCCACGTCTACTGCGGCCGCGGCGAGCGCGGGAAGTGGTACGCGAACAACCTCCCGTACGTCCAGGAGCGGCTCGCGAGCGCCGAGACAAAGGCCGACTACCTCGACGCGAAGGACTGGGTCGAGCGGACCGCCCCCGACGAGGCCGACGGCGAGGCGGGGTACGACCACGTCCCCGGCCTGCTCGAACAGCTCTCGCGGGAGCCGCGCGAGCGCCCCCGGATCGAGATCGCGGACAAGCCGCTCGACGAGCTGCGCTACGAGGACGTCGAGCTCGTCGACTACGACTCCGCGGACGGCCTCTCGTTCGCGGTCGCGGAGTGATGAGCGAGACGGAGCCGGAAACCGAGCTCGACCTCGTCGTCGTCGCCGCCGTCGCCGAGAACGGCGTCATCGGCGACGCGGGCGGGATGCCGTGGCACTACCCCGCCGACCTCGCGCACTTCAAGCGGCTCACGACCGACCACCCCGTGATCGTCGGCCGGAAGACGTACGAGAGCATCGCCGCCCGGGTCGGCGGTCCGCTCCCCGGCCGCACCAGCGTCGTGCTGACGACGCGCGACCTCGACCTCCCGGAAGGGGCGGTCGCCGCGAACGACCTCGACGGGGCGGTCGCGCTCGCCGCCGCCGACGCCGCCGACCGCGGCGTCGACGAGGCGTACGTGATCGGCGGCGCGGCGGTGTACGAGCAGTTCCTCGACCGCGCCGACCGGATGGTGTTGACGGAGGTCCCCGGGCGCCCCGACGGCGACACGCGCTTCCCCGACTGGGACGCCGACGCGTGGCGGGAAGCCGACCGCGAGGTCCCCGCGGACGCCGAAGCCGGTGCCGACGCCGACGGCGATACCGACGCCGACGCCGCCGCGGACGACGGCGGCCTCGCGTTCGTCACCTACGAGCGAGCGACCGAGTGAAACGTCCGCCGCCGCGTCCGCCTCCCGCCTCTTCCCCGTAATTGGTCGTTCAGGTTCAGATCGGGACGAAAGCTGTCGGGTCCGAACACGATCATCGCGAATAATTAACGGTGACAACACTTTTCTCCCTCTAGTTTGTTATCTGTTGGCATGGCACTAGCGGAGTCGACGATCGAACCGAGGCGGTGTCCGTTCTGCGAGGCGGAGCTGTCGTCTCCCGGCGCCGGGTTCGTCCGGCACGTCGAGGAGACCCCGGAGTGTCGGGACGCCTTCGAGACGTGGCGCGACCGCGTGACCGATGACATGCGGGGCGGCTGGGCGGGGTGACGGCTTCGACCGTTTCCGGGTCGCGGCCGCTCAGTTCCGCAGCGCCTCGACCGGGCGCTCGTTCGCCGCCTTCCAGGCCGGGTAGGCCCCGCTGACGAGCCCGACGCCGACGCCGAAGCCGAGCGCGAGGAGCAGGTAGTAGCCGTTCGTCGGGTCGAGCGCGAGCGCGGCGTCCACTTCGGGCGTCGCGAGGACCAGTCCGGCGACGAGCAGGACGGTGAGGACGGTCCCAGCGGCGGCGCCCGCGGCGCCGATGAGACCGGCCTCCGAGAGCAGCACGCGCAACACGTCGCGGCGGGCCACGCCGACGGCGCGCATCACGCCGATCTCCTGTCTGCGCTCGACGGTGCTCATCAGCATCACGTTGAGGATCGAGACCCCGGCGACGACGAGCGAGATGGCGCCGAGCCCGAGGAGGAACGTGCTCAGCAGGCCGAAGAACTCGTTGATCTCGTCGACGATCGCGGCGAGTTCGAACAGGTCGACGCGCTCCTCGCGCGCGTTCACCTCCTCGCGGATGGCGTCCGCCGCGTCCCGGGCGCCCTCGCCCGACTCCGCGACGACGAGGGCCTGTCCGTACCCCTCGGCCGAGAAGGCGGACTCGGGGAGGAAGACCGCGTCGTCGGGCGCCACCGGGCTGAACGTCTGGCTCTCGACGAGCACCGCGACGACCCTCACCTGCGACCCGGCGATCTCGACCGTGTCGCCCGGGCCGACGCCGAGCTCCTCGGCGACGCTCGCGCCGACGATCGCGCCCCGCCGGTGGCGCTCGGGGAGCCGCCCCTCCGCGGCCTCGAACGCGAGCCCCGGCTCCTCGACGCCGTAGACGGTCGCGAACTCCTGCTCGCTCGGGCCGGCGACGACCGCGTTGTCCGAGTACAGCGGGACGACCGCCGGCTCGCCGACGGCGCGTCGGACAGCCGCCACGTCGGCGTCGGACAGCGAGTCGATCCCGGCGTCCGCGTTCGGCGAGACCACCACCTGCGTGCCGATGTCGCCGATGGCGTCGTCGGCGCCGAGCGCCAACACGTTGCCGAAGATCCCGAGCGCCGCGACCGCGAGCACGCCGATGCAGACGCCGAGCACCGCGAGCGCGGTCCGAACCCGATTCCGGCGCAGGTTCCGCGCCGCCATCGCGACCGCGGGACGCCACCCGCGGAGCCGGTCGCCGAATCCCGAGGACTCCCGAGAGTCCGGGAAGCTCGTCGTGGACGGCGAGTCCGGCGAGTCGGTCCGGCTCATCGGTCCCCCGCGCTCGCCGTCTCGGGGTCGGGACGGGACGCCCTCTCTCTCTCCGCTTTCCCTTCACCGTCCGGAACGCCGCCGACGAGCACGCCGTCGGTGAGCTCGACGACGCGGTCGGCGTACTGCTCGACGAGCGGATCGTGCGTCACCGCGACGACCGCGACTCCCTCCTCCTTCACGCGCTCGAACTCGGCGAGGATCGACTCGCCGGTCTCCGTGTCGAGGTTCCCGGTCGGCTCGTCCGCGAGCAGCACCGCCGGCTCGTTGATCAGCGACCGGGCGATGGCGACCCGCTGTTTCTGCCCGCCCGAGAGCTCCGACGGCTCGTGGTCGAGCCGGTCGCCGAGCCCGAACCGGGAGAGGAGGTCGGCGGCGCGGTGACTCGCGTCGCCGGGGTCGAACGCGGTCGGCAGCGCGACGTTCTCGACCGCGGTCAGCGTCGGCAGCAGGTGGAAGTCCTGAAAGACGAACCCGATCGACTCCTTGCGCGCCGCCGTGCGCTCGGCGACCGAGAGGCTCGTCACGTCCGTCCCGTCGAGGAGCCGCATCCCCTCGGTCGGGTCGTCGAGCAGCCCGAGCACGTTCAGCAGCGTCGACTTCCCGGAGCCGCTCGGCCCGACGACCGCGACGAACTCCCCCGGCTCGACCGCGAAGTCGACGTCGTCGAGCGCGACCACGGGCTCCGCGCCTCCGCCGGGGTAGCGCTTGGTCGTCCCCCGCAGCTCGACGCTATACATCGCGGCGACGGACGACGGCGCCCGCGACCGCGAGCCCCGCGGCGCCGGCGACGCCGACCGCGCCGAGCGCGCCGACCCCGCCCGCGGAGCCGAGCGTTCCGACGGTCCCCGAACTCCCGTTCGCTCCCCCGGCCGCGTCGGGGAGCGCCACGGTCTCGGTCTCGACGTACCGCACGCCGCGCTCGGTGTACGCGATCCGGATCGGCACCCGGTCGGCGACCGACGCGTTCGCCGTCGCGCCGAGGTCGAAGGCGACGAAGTCGCCGGCGCCGACCGAACCGACGAAGTACTCGCGGCCGGCGGGCGTGGGCTCGACTCCCGGAGCTTCCCCGATCGAGACGACGACGCCCTCCAGCTCGCCGCCGCCCGCGTTGCCGAGGTTGGCGTCGACGGTGACCTCGCCGTCGCCGACCGCCTCGACCGTCGCGTCTGTGACCGTCGGCGCCCCGTCGTGCGCGGGGTACCGGAGCGTCGATGTCGCGGTGCGCTCCGCGTCGGCGCCCGCCTGCGCGTCGAGACCCGACCGGAACGCCGCCGTGAACGTCACGGCCGAGCGCCGGTCGAGTGACCCGAGGTCGACGACGACCTCGCGCTCCTCGCCGGGGGCGACGTCCTCGACCACGTACGGGCCGGCCTCGAACCCCTCGTCGACCTCGCTTCCGCTGCCGCTCTCTTCGCCGCCCGCGACCGGCTCGCCGACCGCGGTCAGGCTCACGCGGTCGGCGGTCGTCGTCCCCGTGTTGACCACGGTCACCGCCACGGGGGAGTCGGCCGACTGCACTGCCAGCTCGGCGTCCTCGCCGGTGTCGAGCCCGCCGCCACCGCCGCCGAAGATTCCCTCGATCCCACTCACGCCGACGCCGCCGGCGCTCTCGCCCTCGTCGTCGCTCTGGAGGTCCTCCGGGGCGAGCCCGCGCGTCCGGAGGTCGAGGGTCACCGCGGCCGGCTGGACGTCGAGGACGACGTCGCGCGTCACGGTGACCGTGCCGCCCTCGCCCGCCTCCTCGTCGCCGGTCGCCTCCTCCTCGGCGACGACCTCGACGGTGAGCCGGCGCTCGCCGGGCTCGTCGAACCGCGTCCACAGCTCGACGTCGAGCGCGTCGCCGGCCGAGAGCGCGCCGACCGCGGTCGCCTCGTCCAGGGGCTCCGCGTCGCCGTCGGCCGCGTCGACGACCCTGACGCTCGTCACGTCGGCGGCGGCGGGGCTCCCGCCGGAGTTCGAGATCGAGACGTTCAGCGTCGTGCGCTCGCCGACGACCGGCTCGCCCGTGCTCGGCTCGACCGCGTCGATCGCGATCCGCGCGTCGGGCACCGCCGCGGCGCCGCCGACCGCCGCGAGCAGCGTCAGAAGGGCCAGCAGGGCGGCCGTCGTTCGTGTGGGAATCAATGTCGACCCTGTTAGGGGACCGACCGACATATATCCGTCGTAGGCCGGGACCGCCGACCGGGCCGCGATCCTCCCGACCGGGCCGCGCTCCCGCCGACCGCGGGCGGGGAAAGACCCCCGGGTCGCGGCCGAGACGTACCGGTTACGGACCCTTTTTCAACCGTCCGGCGTAAGGGGAGGTAATGAGCCAAGGCGACACCGCGAGAGCGGGTGATCGGCGATGATGGGCGGCAACGACCAGCAGGCGTACGACCGCGGCACGTCGCTGTTCTCGCCCGACGGGCGCATCTACCAGGTCGAGTACGCCCGCGAGGCGGTCTCGCGCGGCGCGCCGAGCGTCGGGATCCGCACCGCCGAGGGCGTCGTGTTCGTCGCGATGTCCCGCGCCTCCTCGACGCTGATGGAGGCCGAGAGCATCGAGAAGCTCCACAAGCTCGACGACCACCTCGGCACCGCGAGCGCGGGCCACGTCGCCGACGCGCGACAGCTCATCGACCTCGCGCGCCGGCAGTCGCAGGGGAACCGCCTGCGCTACGGCGAGCCCGTCGGCGTCGAGACGCTGACGAAGTTCGTCACCGACCACATCCAGGAGAACACCCAGCGCGGCGGCACGCGCCCGTACGGCGCCGCGCTCCTCATCGGCGGCATCGACGACGGCGAGCCGCGTCTGTTCGCCGCCGACCCCTCCGGCACCCCGAACGAGTGGAAGGCGACCGTCATCGGCGGCGGCCGGCAGGAGATCCAGGGCCACTTAGAAGAGGAGTGGACCGACGACCTCTCGCTTGCCGCCGGCATCGAGCTGGGCCTCGCCGCGCTCGCCGCTCACGAGGACGAGTTCGACGCCGACGACGTCGCGGTCGCGACCATCACCGAGGCGGACGGCTACCGGACCGTCCCCGGCGACGAGGTCGCCGAGGCGTTCGAGGCCGCCGGCCTCGGCGGCGACGACGGAGACGAGGAGACCGACGCCGACGCGGCCGAGGACAACGACGCGGACGACGCCGACGCGAGCGACGAGGAGTAACGGCGCGGCCCACGACGAGTAACGCCGCGGTCCCGTCCGGCCGATCGCTTTTCTCTCCCGCCGTCGAACGCCGGGCATGGCACGCGTCGCGGAACTCGTCGCCTATCCCCTGAAGTCGAACGACGGCGTCGCCCTTGACCGCGCGGAGATCGGACCCGCCGGCGCGCTCCGCGGGGACCGGACGTACGCGCTCGTCGAGGCCGGCGTCGACCCCCACGAGGCGTCCGTCGGCGGGAGCGGTGGCTACGTCAACGGCAAGAGCGAGCCCGCGGTCCACGGGCTCCGCGCGAGCTACGAGCTCGCCGGCCCGGCCGACGCGACGCCGACCGCGGTGACCCTCTCGCGGCCGGCGCGCTCCGAGACGGGCGTCGACGCCGACGAGCGCACGTTCGCGCTCCCCGACGACGGCGACGCCCTGGCGGCGTGGGTCGGCGACTACCTCGGGTACGATGTCGACCTGGCCCGCGAGTCCGACGGCGGGCTGCCGGACGACCGAGCCGCCGCCGGCCCGACTGTGATCTCGCGCGCGACCCTGGAGACCGTCGCCGGCTGGTTCGACGCGGTCGCGGACGCGACCGAGATGCGCCGACGGCTCCGGCCGAGCGTGGTCGTCGACGACTGCCCCGCCTTCTGGGAGGACCGGCTGTTCGCCGACCGCGGAGAGGCCGTCCGGTTCGCCGCGGGCGACGCCGAGCTGCTCGGCGTCAACCCCTGTCAGCGCTGCGTCGTCCCGTCTCGGAACCCGGACACGGGCGCCGAGATCGACGGGTTCCGCGAGACGTTCATGAAAAACCGCCGCGCGACGCTCCCGGACTGGACCGAGAGCGACCGGTTCGACCACGACTTCCGGCTGATGGTGAACACCGTCGCTCCGGAGGTCCAGTGGGGATCGACCCTCGCGGTCGGCGACGAGGTGACGATCGCTGGCGTCGAGCCGCTCGACGGAGAGCCGTACTGAGCGTCGGGGGCCGGACTCGGCGAGAAGTGGAGCGAACCGCCGGCGACTACCGTCCGCCGTCGGTCATCGCGACCGGCTCCTCCTCGGCGGCGTCGGCCGAGGAGTCGGCGGCGCCGTCGGCGGTCGGGTCCTCGACGCTCGCGGTGTCGGGCGTCGACGCGCCGACGCCGAAGTGGTTCCAGAGGGTGACGGCGACGACCGCGTAGGCGATCAGGTCGTAGTGGACGGCGCCCTCGAACGCCGTGAACGCGGCGAGGGTGCTGTAGCCGAACAGCGCGGCCACGCCCGCCACGAAGGCGCTCTCGTTCGTCACCTCGCCCGCGGCCGCCGCGGCGAGCGACCGCTTGATCATCGGGCCGCAGGCGACGAGGAACGCGATGCCCGACAGCGATCCGAGGTTGACGAAGAAGTGCGTCGCCATGTTGGAGTCGAGGATCGACTGGAGGTACTGGACCGTCACCGGGTCGTAGAACAGCCACTCGACCCGGGTGGGGTAGAGGACGGCGATGTACGGCGTCGCCACCATCAGCCCGAAGAGGACGGCGACGGCGACGCGGGCGGAGGCGAACTGCGCGGCGCGCCGCACCTCGAAGGCCGCGTCGCCCGGCGCGACCACGAGCCCGCAGGCCTCCAGCGCGTCCCGGAGTTCCTCGCGGGAGACGTCGGGGTCGTGGTGGACCCCGACCGTTCCGTTCCGCCGCGTCGCCGAGGCGGCGCTGACGCCGTCGCGGTCGAGGAGGACGGCCTCTAAGAGCCCCTCGCGTCGCTTCGTGTCGATCCCGTCGACCGAGAAGGTGTCGTGGACGTGCGGCTCCGGCACCCGCGCGGTCCGCGGCCCCGCGTCGTCGGGCGACGCGTCGCGGCGGCCGCCCGCCGGCGCGTCGATCCCCCGTTCGCGGGCTGCGGCGTCGAGCCGCGTCGAACGCCCGTGGCGGTCGTCTGGCATGTGAACTACCTACGGCCGAACCGGCATGAAACTTCCCCCGGGCGACCTCGCTCGACCGGTCGCGACGGCGGCGGTTCGCCCCTCTCTACTTCGCGAAGTAGCTGGTCAGGTACCCCGAGAGGAACGAGGCGATCCCGACCGCGGCCAGCAGCTCGCCCGTCGACCAGTCGCCGTCGCCGTCGGAGCGCGCGGCCGCGGCGGTCACGGCGAGACTGATGACGAGCGAGACGATCCCGTTGCTCACGTCGGTCTTGAATCCCATACCCGAGGTTGGCGCCGCGGGGAAATAGTCGTTCGGCTGGCCCGGCACCTCGCGGTCGCGGGGCCGCTCCCCTCGGGCCCGTCAGGCGTTGACTGACTCCAGGTACGAGGTGACGATCATCTGTCCCTTCCGCGTGAGCGCCGCGCCCGACTCGCCGTCCACGACGAGCTCCTCGTCGCGGAGCGTGTCGAGGACCATCGACGTCTGCGTCACGTCGCCCGTGACCACGTCGGCGATGTTCGCCTCGCCGCCGGCCGAGTAGATCGACACGAGGATCTCCAGCTGCTCTTCGGTCGGGTCGAACGACTCCAGCTCCTCCATGGCGTCGTCGTACTCCAGCTTGATGTACCGCCCGAGCACGTTCAGCGCGCGATCGTTCGGAACGGTCGCGATCGAGGTGACGGTCCGCCCGTCGACGGCGTGTCGGAACACGAGCGCGGGTCGCCGCGTCCCCGCGAGCGTCCGGTCGGTCCGCTCGTAGTCGATCACGGCCGAGAGGTCGACTTTGAACGGGTCGGGACAGTCGACGAAGCCGATCGCGCCGGGCGAGAGCGTCACCGACGCCGTGTGGTCCGACGCGTCCGTGACGCGCCCGCCCACCTTCGCGGGGTGACGGACGGTGACCGTCACGTCGCGCAGGAGGGATTTGAACAGCAGGCGGGTGAACCGGTCCATGTCGTCCGGCTCGCCCTCGACGAGGGCCGTGCGTCGCTCGCCTCGCCGGTCGTACGCGAGTGTGACGCTGTCGCTGAAGAACGAGCGCAGGTCGCCCGGAACGGTGCCGACGACCACGTCGAACACCGCGGACAGCGGGACGGTCGCCTTCCCGCCGTCGGTCGCGAGCACCAGCCGGCGCTCGCTCAGGAGCACCCGCCCCGTCACCGGCTCGTCGCTTCCGATCTCCGAGGCGTGGACGCGACCGACGAAGTCGGCGACGACGGACTCTTCCATCGGACCACTCTACGCGTCGTTCGCTATTTACTGTTGCCCACGACGTATCAATCGTGATAACGATCTGTCAGGCGCTCGCGGGGCGCGGGCGAACGCGTTCGGTCCGCGCTCGGTCTCCGGACGGCCCTCGTTGAGCCCTCGTTCCCCCCTCGATCGGTCGGTCGATCGGGCGCCGAGAGCCGAGGAACAGCAAAGCCTAATGAGGAGGGCATCAAACCATCAGGTGATGCCCACAGTAGAATACCTCAACTACGAAGTGCTCGACGACCACGGTTGGTCGATGGACGATGACGACCTGTTCGAGGCGGCGGCGGACGCCGACCTCGACGCCGAGGACTACGGCTCCCTCGAAGTGAACCAGGGCGAGTACATCCTGGAATCCGCCGAGGCGCAGGGCTACGACTGGCCCTTCTCGTGCCGCGCCGGCGCCTGCGCGAACTGCGCGTCCATCGTGAAGGAGGGCGACATCGAGATGGACATGCAACAGATCCTCTCCGACGAGGAGGTCGAAGAGA
>NZ_CVRT01000107.1 GCF_001261915.1 Halorubrum sp. SD626R | reverse complement strand
GACGGCGGCCACGTGATCGACGCCGACGGCAACCGGTACGTCGACTGGGTGATGGGGTACGGACCGCTGCTGTACGGCCACGACCTGCCCGATCCGGTGGAGGCGGCGATCCAGTCGCACGTCGCGGAGGGGCCGATGTACGGCGCGCCGACGGAGATCGAGATCGAGCACGCCGAGTTCGTGGCACGCCACGTCCCGAGCGTCGAGTCGATCCGGTTCGTCAACTCGGGGACCGAGGCGACGGTGTCGGCGGTGCGGCTCGCGCGCGGCCACACCGACCGCGACAAGATCGTCGTCATGCAGGGAGGCTACCACGGCGCCCAGGAGTCGACGCTCGTCGAGGGGTCGCCGGGCGAGGCGCACCCCTCCACGGCGGGGATCCCCGAGGAGTTCGCGCAGCACACGCTTCCGATCCCGTTCAACGACCCGGAGGCGGCCAAGGCGGTGTTCGCGGAGCACGGCGACGAGATCGCCGCCGTCCTCGTCGAACCGATCCTCGCGAACATGGGGATCGTGGCGCCGATCGACGGTTACCACGAGACGCTCCGGGAGCTGTGTGACGACCACGGGTCGCTCCTGATCTTCGACGAGGTGATCACCGGGTTCCGCGTCGGCGGCCTCGGCTGCGCGCAGTCGAAGTTCGGCGTCACCCCTGACGTGACGACGTTCGGCAAGATCATCGGCGGCGGCTTCCCGGTCGGCGCGATCGGCGGGAAAGCCGAGATCATCGAGGGGTTCACGCCCGCGGGCGACGTGTTCCAGTCCGGCACCTTCTCGGGGCACCCGGTGACGATGGCCGCCGGGAAGGCGACCCTGGAGTACGCCGCCGAGAACGACGTGTACGAGCACGTCAACCGGCTCGGCCGGACGCTCCGTGAGGGGATCGCAGAGATCTGCGCGGAGCGCGCGCCCGAGTACACCGTCGTCGGCACCGACTCGATGTTCAAGACGGTGTTCACCCGCGAGGCCCCCGACGATATCGACGCCTGCTGTGCAGGGGGCTGCCGACAGAACGACGACTGCGCCCGGTACGACCACTGCCCGAAGACGGGCGCCGACGTCGCCGACGCCGCGACCGACCGGTGGGAGCGCGTGTTCTGGCAGGAGATGAAAGAGCAGGGGGTGTTCCTCACCGCGAACCAGTTCGAGTGCCAGTTCACCTCCTACGCGCACACGGAGGAGGACGTGGAGCGGACGCTAGAGGCGTACCGGGAAGCAATCTGACCGATAGCGGAAGTGAGTGCTGCAGGTCGGCACGATTCGATATCTAAACAGGCGTAGCGACGCGACGGTCACCTGTATATGACAGCTGCGGTGGCGCGTGCCTCCGAGCGGGCCATCGGCCCGCGAGGAGCACCGCGCGAGGTCGCCGGCGCTACGCGCCGGCTGCCAGAGGGACCTTCGGTCCCTCGCTGGACGCGGTGAGCGCTCGCAGAGCGCGAACCGCGAGGCTGGGGAGGTGTGAGGCTGCGGTGCTGTGTGGGGTGGGACTCAAACGAGCAGCCGCGAGGCGGGCGCAGGCGACGTAAGGACCGCAAGGAGGGAGCGAGAGCGACCGACTGAGGACCGCAGCGAGCGTGCGCCCGCCTCGCGGCTGGGGCTTTGGAGATGTTCTCTGCCGATCCGTGGTCATCCTCGTATCCCCGAGCGACTGGGGCTTTGGAAGTCCTCTCCGCAGAGTCGTCGATAACTTATAAACAGCCGACAGCAACACCATCCGCTCACGTATAAACAATCACTCAACCGTATCGATACGCCTACTCCCGCTATCGAACAGGTACGAGATATAGCGTCGGTGAAGCGGAAACAGCACGTATTCGCGGGCCAGTTGCGGAACGCTTTTATTCTGGAACGAAACTAGGTACTGGTAATGATCGCGGAGGCTCGTCCCGACGCCGCCCTCGTCCGAGGCCGACGAGCCCCGCGACCGCGACGAGGCGTCCGACCGCCGCGACCGGCTTCCGGCGCGGCGCGACGACGGGCCCCTTCGGGCCAGTAATCTTCATCCCTCGTCGCGTTCGCGCCGTTCCGTTCCGGAGAGTGACAGCTACGTTCCTCCGTAGCGTCGCCTTCGCCCTTTTGTTACAATATTTAAACCGACGAATTTAAGGGATAGAGTCCGTTCTACTCCGGTAATGGCAACCGTTGCACTCGCGTTCAGTGGAGGACTCGACACGACCGTCTGCGTGCCGCTCCTGAAAGAGGAGTACGGGTACGACGAGGTCATCGGCGTCAACGTCGACGTCGGGCAGCCGACCGAAGAGTTCGACGAGGCGGAGGAGACCGCCGAGGCGCTGGGGCTCGACCTCCACGTCGTCGACGCGAAAGAGGAGTTCGCGGAACTGTGCTTCGACGCGGTGAAGACGAACGCGACGTACCAGGGCTACCCGCTCGGGACCGCGCTCGCGCGCCCCGTCATCGCCGAGGCCATTCTGGGCGTCGCCGAGGAGGAGGGCTGTGACGCCATCGCGCACGGCTGCACCGGGAAGGGGAACGACCAGCTCCGGTTCGAGGCCGTCTGGCGCGGCTCGGACCTGGAGGTCATCGCCCCCGTGCGCGAGCTCGGCCTCACCCGCGAGTGGGAGATAGAGTACGCCGCGGAGAAGGACCTGCCCGTCGAGGCCGGCGACGGCGGCGTCTGGTCCATCGACGAGAACATCTGGTCGCGCGCGGTCGAGGGCGGGAAGCTGGAGAACCCGAACTACGAGCCGCCGGAGGACATCTACGAGTGGACCGCGGAGCCCGAGGGCGAGACCACCATCGAGGTCGCCTTCGAGGCGGGCGTCCCGGTCGCCGTCGACGGCGAACCGATGGACCCCGTCCCGCTCATCCAGCACCTCAACGAGTACGCCGGCGGCTACGGGATCGGCCGCACCGACGTGATGGAGGACCGCATGCTCGGGCTGAAGGTGCGCGAGAACTACGAGCACCCGGCCGCGACCGTCCTGCTGACGGCCCACCAGGCGCTCGAAGACCTCGTCCTCACGAAGAACGAGCGCTCGTTCAAGAAGGGGATCGAGCAGGAGTGGTCCGAGAAGGCGTACCAGGGCCTCGTCTTCGCCCCCGTCGTCGACGCGCTGAACGCGTTCGTCGACGAGACGCAGGACGTGGTGACGGGGACGGCGACCGTGAAGGTCTCGGGCGGCAACTGCCGCGTCGTCGCCCGCGACTCCGAGTACGCGGTGTACTCCGAGGAGATGGCCTCGTTCAACACCGAGGACGTGGCCGGCATCGCGCAGGAGGACGCCACGGGCGTCGCGAAGTACCACGGGCTCCAGGAGCGCCTCGCCAACGACGTGAA
>NZ_CVRT01000106.1 GCF_001261915.1 Halorubrum sp. SD626R | reverse complement strand
GAGTCTTTCCCACCCCCCAGAAAAAACCCGTATAAGTATAGTTCAACTCACGTGTTTTGCTACGGAAGCTTCTAACAAAGCCTTCATTCTAGTTTCAGTTGCTTGGGTGAGCTATTTTATCCGGGAACACGAATTCCCATATGGAACTTGGAACCTGTCACACGCTCCAAGTTCCCCCTTCCATGACACAGGCACCATCCGGTCTTGATGCGTGCCCCTTCTGTGAGACTCCTATCGCCCGTGATTCGATCCTGATTGACTACGTTGTTGATAGTGAGGAAAGGGTGTGCGCTGAGTGTCCAAAATGTAAAGATCCGGTTCAATCGCAACGACCAAACCGTGACTCACGATGTGTCTTAGGACGGATTACGTACAGTACGGTCGCGCTCTCAACCGGATTCTCATACTATCAATCTGTCCGTCCTGCCTCTTGGTTTCATTCAATCGGCCCGATACCCTTCTCACTCAGTCACCTGTTTCCTGAGTTAACGGAACGGCGAGCATCATTGGTGGTTTCGAGATAGTTCCGAGCTGTAGCTGTCTCAACACTGGCAATCGGACATCTTTGAATAGTATTACGAGCTTCCAGAGCAGATAGTGTATCTAATCTAAGTCTTGAACGCCTGTCGAATCTCCCTCGCCAAAGTCAGCGCTTTCTGATCGTGTCGGTTTCCTTTGCTGCTGGTCGTACGCATCAGCCCATTCTTCGATGACCGGCCGACTTTCAGCTCCGTGCTTAGTGCGTCGACGTCGGACCTTGATTAGGGCTGGCGTGTTCATCGCATCCCCTGAGACGATCGCTTGTCCTGGCGTTAGCCCAGGCAGTTCTCGTAGCACATCTTCACCGGCAGCTTCCACGGATGTTTTGATCGCATCCTGATCGTTCGGATTCCGAATTTTCATCGAGATCTGCGTTCCACACTGTGAGAGGACATCCTGATCAATTTTTGACGGGCGCTGGCTGATAATCCCGAGTCCGAACCCAAACTTGCGGCCTTCAGACGTGATTGTCTGCATAATTCCAAGCGATGGAGCATCACCCGAGGCTGGAGCGAACCGATGACCTTCCTCAAACAGCGCGAAGATTGGGTGTTCAATTTCAGACTCCCGATCTTGAACGGCATCGAGTCGTTCTCGATACATCCGTCGAAGCAGTACTGTCGTGATAAGTTGCTGATTCCACCGATCCAACGTATCCATTTGGAGTACCGTACACTGACCCGGATCCACAATGTCGTCAAGTGGAACGTTCTCTTCCGGATGGAACAAATCATTACGTTGAATCGAACGACGAAGCCGCCACTCTAACGCGCCAACACTAGCATCATCTTCGTCGTAGATTTGTTCCATTTTGGTAACCAATTCATCAATACCCCACGTTCGGCTTTCCTTTCGCTGCATCGCACGCCACCCAGACGCCAGTCGCTCCTGCATTCGATTACTCGGATCGTCGAGAATAGCCATCACATCACCAATATCCAGTTCAGAAATCCGGACACGAAGTCGCTCTGAATCATAGAACACGACCTCTGGCTCATATCCATCGTCATCTTGGAACGCCTCGTTACCCTGCATTTCGGACAGGGTGCCATACTCGCCGTGTGGATCAAACACCAGGAGCGACGCCCTTGCAGTCGGGCGCATCATCTCCTCAATCAAGACGGACGCAGTATAGGACTTCCCGCTCCCAGTAGCAGCGAGAATCGCCAAGTGCGTCGAGGCGAACTCGTTGATCGGTATATGGATGTTCGTCGCTTCCTCAGGACGATTCAATAGCCAGCCGACGTGCGCTACGCCACCAAGTTCTGTCACGTCCATCTCAACAGAGTCGCACCCGAGGTTTGGCAGAACGGTTTCGAGTTGCTGGTCAGGTGCGATTGATAGCGGTGTTCCTGGGTTAGGAAGTTGCCGTGGGTTGGCAAACGTCGTCATCTCTGTATCATAGTATCCGATGACAGTCGCAGTCAACCGATACAGCTCCGCATCGTCCGTCGGGATACCGAGAGTCGCAGCGACCGTTTCTGGCCCCACATCCGGATCAGCAAGGAAGCCGTCCGGAAGTCCCCGAATCAGTTCCCGGTTCGTGACCCGAGCAAACACGGATCGATTCTCACCATCTACAGCGACCGTATAGGTGATGAATTCGCCCGTCTTGATGGAGCGATCTGCCGGTGCCACGAACACGAATTCATTCGGATCCTCACCCGGCCCAGCGACGGTTCCAATCACAGAGGATCGTCCCGACATTAGACCACCCCACGGCGCTCACGCGCCTGCCACTGGATATTCTGCTCGACCACGTCCAACACGCGCTGGCTCGTATCATCATCCGGTAGCGTGCTTCGGAGTCGATTAATGAGGGCGACGATAACCTCTGCGCCGAGATCGCCCGCGATGTCGACGAGGCGGTCGATGTACGCTAACTGGAGTTGCCCGTCGACAGTGTGGAACTTGGCGGTAAGTTCATCCGGGCAGTGGTAGACAGTGTCTTCGACTTCCAAGGTCCAGCGCGGCATTTGATGTGACGGGTCTACAATAGACCGATCGTCGGTGATTGTCGCCGTGCCGAGCAGCGCCACACCAGCGAGCGTCGTACGTTCCTCGATGTAGCCTGGCGTGAACTGCGCCTGATCGTCTTGCGCTAATCGTGGCCCTGTCCGTCCCTGATCAGGGTCGACCAGTTGCGTGTTGTAAATGACGCCCATCACTACGTGTTCAGCCCCGTCAATCGTCTTCCTGATGAACACCGGTTGACCGAATTCCCGCTCGTGGAGCTCTGGGGGGCGATCACAGTCCCGTTCTCTGAACACTTCGACGACGTAGTCCAGATGGCTATTCGAGGAGACGATACTCCCGATTCGGACGCACGAATCGACATCTGTAGCCGGTGTTTCTTCCATGCTGTCTGTCATCGAATCACTCCCAAAGTGTGGTTCTTTGGTCGGACGGGCTGTGCTGCTATCGAAAGTGGTGCGGTATGAGGTGTCATCGTCGGCGTAGTTCCTTGCTCAGGGCTTTGGCGTTCCATTCGATCGGTACGTCATTCGATTCAGCCCACCGCTGGACGATACGGTAAAATTGCTGGCGGTCTTGGTGGTCCAGCACCGCGTCGCTATCGGCTTGCTGTAATATTTCCGGATAGCCGCGGCCAATCCCAGCTTCTGCACGCGCGATTTCGACGGTGTACTCGTACATTGACTCGTACCCGTCGGGACCGTCGCGGCGACACAGCCACCCCGGGAATTCGATCCGGTCGAGCCCAGTACCTGGCGGTACGTTCAGGTACGAAAACAGTATGTCATCCCGGAACTCGTAGGACTCACCCTGGTATGTGGCCTGGAGTGCGTCGACGCTTCCGTCACGCTTCGAGATGAACGGGATCGTCGTGTCACCCCATGGGCTCATCATCTCGGTTAAGACGTGTGCGTCCGGGATGACACGGTCGGTGCCGAACTCGTCGCGTAACAGGAGCCGTGTCATCTTCACCAGCTCTGTCGCGCTTGACCCCGCCACGTACCCGACCAGCGGAATTTCGTGATGATGGCTCGCAGCGATAATTCGACTCAACGTCGAGATGTACCGTTCACGTGTCTCCGGCTTCAGCGGATTTGTGAACGATGCGATCAGCGGACCATCGTAGAACACGACCGGTGTCTGCCCGATGTCGCCGGCGTCACGAGCATCTGCCAACTCGACAATCTGCTCGATCAGTAGTTGCCCTTCATGCTCGAACCGATGATGCCCGACGAGTTGTGGGTCCACGAACCGATAATCGCCATCGTCGGACTCCTGTGTGACCTCATCAGGTGTCAATAACCGTCCCTCGACCCCTCGCTCAAGCCGACCGTCAGGATGGTGGTGATTGGTCGCCCACGCTGCTTGGACGTACGCCAGCGGGACGTTGAAACTGGTTGTCGGTGGAAGTTGTGACCCATCGACCGCCATCGCTGGCACATTTCGAAGAATCTCGCGCGCCCACTCGTTAACTTCCTCGTGATTGTCCCACTCGTCACTCTCCAAGTGCGGGACGATGATGCTGTCTACGTCATCGAACTCGTCAGTCGGGTACGCGCCTGGGTACGACGTATCTTGGAGTTTCGCGCGGATCTCCTCGCTCGTCCATTCATCAGGTAGCCGCTGGAATACATCCCGATACCGCTCAACGATCCCTGTATCGTCTTCGAGGTACGCCTGGATCGTCTCAACGTTAGATTCCAGTTCGGCGGCGACCCCGTGTTTGTCGATCGGCATTAATTCACGCTCACCTCTGAGGTCTGCCGGTCTTTCTCGACGGTGACCGTGTAGTCTGTCATCGAATCAAACGTTTCATCGTGACTGATGACGGTGAGTTGGTCGAAGCTATCCAGTTGCTTGAGTTGTGTGACAAGATTCCGTTTCTTCTGTCGGTCGAGGTTCGCTGTCGGCTCGTCAAGGAACGCGATTCCAACCGACGCTAACTGTTCGAGAATAGCTAACCGAACTGCGAGTGCCGCCGCCATTTTCTCCCCGCCACTCAACGTGGAAAATGACTTGCGGACATCTGCATCGTGGACAACGATTTCGTAATCGCTCGTCCACTCCAGTGACTCCGCAGATGCCCCTCGAATCGACCGGAACAACTCGTTGGCTCGTGCACCGATCCGATCGGTGATGATTTCTCGCATCTTCGGCCCGGCTTCCCGGACGTTCTCTCGCACCCACTTGGCAAA
Organism: Halorubrum sp. SD626R; assembly: GCF_001261915.1. Lineage (GTDB taxonomy): Archaea > Halobacteriota > Halobacteria > Halobacteriales > Haloferacaceae > Halorubrum. The sequence goes on along the minus strand of NZ_CVRT01000106.1, from coordinate 75,820 downwards.
CTGCTGATCAGCTTTCAGCTCCTTCAACTGCTGGAGTTTCTCTTGACGCTCGTCCAGCTTCGCCTCTAACTGCTCAATCTCGGCGCGAGTCTCTTCCAAGTTCGCCTGCTTCTCATCCAGGGTGCCTCTGGCCCGTTCAATCTCACCTCTGATCTCATCGATTTCCGAGTTGAGCGTCTCCAGTCGCTCTTCATCGAACGACGATTCCAACTCCTCTAACTCGTCTTCCGTCTCGTCGCGCTTCGCTTCTAGCTCCTCAAGTTCTCCTTCTAGATGGTCGACCGTTTCACGACGTTCCTCGACTTGTGACGCCTGTTGTTCGTGCTGGAGATATGTGTTATGTCCCGACTCTGACTCCGCAAGCGTCTCCTCAACCTCTGCCAGTTCTTCATCTAATCCCTCGAAGGCTTCTAACTCGTCTTCGATTTCTTCAATCGCCGCTTGTTCATCTTCTAACTCAGCCTGTTTTTCTTCTAACTGCTCCGGTACGTCGGAATGCTCCTTGACTCGGAACTCAGCAGTCTGGTACTCCTCGTGTGCGTCATCTAACTCATCCCGCTCGGCTTCCAACTCCGGCAGTTCTTCCAACTCTTCTTCCAGCTCCGAAAGCTCCGTTTCTGTGTTCTTTTTCTTTGTCCGAAGCTCATCGAGATCCCCCTGCAACGATTCGATTTTCTCCCGATGAACCGGTAGTTTGTCGACGCGCTGTTTCACTTTCTTCGCTGTGTCGCGCTCCTCACGCAACTCATCAAGCTTTTCTACAAGGTCAGCACGTTCTGCCTTGATCTTCTTAATGCGTTCTTCACGCTGCTCAATTGCCTTCGACCGGTGTTCTTCATTTAGCGGCCGGTCACACGTCGGACAGGGCGCATCAACATCGGTGTCACGCAACCGCTCTAGCTGTTCTTCTAACCTCTCGCGCTCGCTTACAAGTTGTTTCCGTCGTGCTTCCCGTTCGTTGATTTCCTCAGAGAGATCATCTGGATCTGTCGTTGCTTCCCACTCATCCTCAATCTCCGCAATCGTTTCTTCCACCGACTCAATCTCACCCTCTGTCTCCCCGATCTTCTTGGTTAACCGCTCGATCTCCGCCTCTAACTCCGTAACTTCGTCCTCACGATCCTGTAGTGACTCAATCCGTTCTTCGAGTTCCTCGTACCGCTCTTTTTCTCCTTCGCGCGACGCTAGCGTCTCCCGCGCCTCTTCCAACTCGTCTAGGTCCTCTTCGAGCTGTTCCACCCTGACTTCAATCGACGTAATCTCCTGCTCTTGTGCGGCTTTCTTTTGTTCAATCTCAGTCCGCTCCGACTCTCGTTCTTCCAACTCTTCCTGCCGCTTACGGGCTTGCTTGTACCGCTCGTGCTCCTCACGATACTCCTCGCATTTCTTCTGTGCCTTTTCGGCGTCTGCGAGCTCCTGTTCGGCTGTTTTTAACTCTCGGTCGGTCGCGTCGATCTTTTGCTTGAGTGAGTCCACGTCCTGCTGGAGCTGTTCGATTTTCTCTTGGGTTTCCGCCAACGCGTCGTACTCGTCTTCCTTGGTCGATAGTTCGCTGGTTTTTCGTTCAACGGCTGCCTGAAGCTCCTCAACTTGATTAGCCAGCGAATCAGATTTGTCTCGCTCATCTGACAGCGACTGTACTTCACCGGTGAGCGTGTCAATATCGCTCCGGAGATCCTGCTGTTGCTTTTCTATCGCCTCTGGCACGTCCTTCAGGACATTCCACGAATCCTCGTACGCATCCAGATTGAGCAGCGCGTCGAACGTCTGTGTCCGGTTCGCCGCTGTTTGCGCGAAGTCAGAGAGGAACCGCGTCTGCGGCACTCCGATACACGATTCCCACAGACTCTGTAACTCGTCTCCATCAGCAACGTCAAAACGTGCGCACAGCCAGCGAACCAACTCGGATTTTGAGTCGATGTCTTGATCGACCCACGTCTCTCCTTCGGAATCGTATCGGTGGACGCCGTAATTGGATCGGCCAGCCGATCGTGTGACACGGAATCGCTGTGTTCCGTCGGTTGTGTCCTGCTCAAACGTCACCTCAACGGTCCCTGAACTCGCGCCTTCCCGAACGAAATCCTTGTTGTTGAACGGCAGTGAGTCGAATAACGCAAACCCGATTGCTTCCTGGATCGTTGATTTTCCTGCGCCGTTTTCACCGAGAATTGCTGTCACACCGCCCTCGATCGTAACCACCGTGCGATCCTCGTAGGATTTGATGTCTGTCAGCGCGACTTCTGTGACCCGCATTACTCACTCACCCCCACTGTCTCGTCGGCCTCGACAGGCGACTCATTATCTGCCGACTCACCCGGTCCCTCTCCATCAACTTCATCGTCGACAAATGGATCCTCATCGACATTCAACACGACACCATCAGCTAAGTCCGGGAACAAATCCCGCCGAGCTGAACTGATTGACTCCTGAATGTCCTCGACTGCTTCCTCGGCCTGGGCCATCTGATGCGCACTCCCAAGTACATCAGCGACATCCGACGCGTGCTCAGCATACATCGACTCCTTGGCGATCGTCTCGAACACCCTGTCTTCTAATACCGCCGTGTTCAGCTTTCCATCCTTGAACACGTCTTCTTCATCGATTTCCGAGAGGAGTTGCTGGATATTCGCCGTCCGAATCCCCATATTCACCTGTACGTACAACGCATCCCACGCCTCTTCCAGCCATTCCGATAGTTCGTCTGTCCGGAAGTCTCCGCGACTAAACTGTAACGTCCCCGTGAATCGCAGATCAATGATTGGGGATCGCGGCTCACCGTTTGCCGTGAATCGCTCTTGTGAACAGTACTCCATCATCGCGGCCTGCTCGTCCTGAACGTGTTCTTTGAATGCTGTTTCGAGTTCACCCGGTGACTCGTGTGGCGTCACATCGAACTCAACCCGGTAGTACGGCCGGCGCTTCGTCGGGTGGTGGGCCACGTCGAACTCGACTGCGGCACTACCAGCTACAGATATGTCGGTGTCGAGCCTGATCGAATAATACCCGTGCTCCCAGTCGTCACGGCCTTCCCGCGTGTTGTGTGCCTCTGGAGAGCCGGGGTTGTAGATCCAGTCAGCCGCCTCGTACCGTTTGTGTATATGCCCAAGCGCAAGATAGTCGACCTGCTCTTTCACGTCGCGGAGCTCCGCGTGCGCCACCGTCCCGCCGAGCGTCGGCACCTCATCTTCCATTCCGAAATGCGCCAACAACACGGTGAACGCTGGCTGGCCGTGCATCTCATTCGTTTCCCGGATTCCGTCCGCTACTTGCTGGAGTGCCTGCCCGGTCTTCGCCCCCCGCCACTGCAGCCCAAATACGCGAATCGGCCCGTCTAGATTCTCGACATTGATGTCGTAGAACCCGGCCGACTGCCCCGGGTTATCCGGCTCATATGGGTTGAACCACGCTGTCTCTGGATCCGCAGTCAATTCCGCCTGTAAGAACACGATGTGGCCCCGCTGATGTAGGTAATTCAGCCACGTCACGTCCCGTGGCGTCAAATTCTCGTCGTGATTTCCACGCGAGACCAACACGGGAACATCATCCGGCACTTGTGCCAGTTCCTGTTCCGTCTGATGTAGTATCTTCGGGCGAAGATCCCGTGAATGGAACAGGTCCCCGGGCAAAAAAATGGCATCCGTATCTTGTTCGGTGAGCATCTTGTCGAGTGCTGTCCGTAACGTCGACACCATATCGTCTTCGCGTTGCTTCACGCCGTACTGTCGGTGGCCGAGGTGCGTATCGGCAATGTGAGTCAAGGTGAGCATTATTCGGTGATTTGAGGGGGTCACTTGTCCGTCCTGTCCGACCAGTCAACCCCGTTCCTGAAGGTTCGTGAACGTATGCGATTCGACTATTGTTAAAAGCCCGTCAAGCAAAGTGAAAGTAAAACAAAGGTGTGAACTCCCCTAGTTGAGGGACTCTTGTTTTCACTGTCTGAAATGTAGTCAGTTCACCGATCCTCGTATGAATTAGGACACACACCAGCACCAAGACAACCGAGCACCAGCGTTGTAATGATTGGTACGCCTATCGCTGTTTCCAGACCGAATAGAAGCTCGAATCCAATCACTAGCAATACCAGGACAATCTCAGGCGAACTTTCATACCGTCACTCTCAAATCAAGTTGTTATGACAGGCTGTCTCTCCTTCCATGTTCAGGTGCTATGACGGATGAATGAACAGTACGCTACTCACTCAGAACCAGGATACGTACCCGAGCCGAGCGATCTTCAAGCGGTCTTTCAGCGGCATTACGATAATTCGGCCGGAATGAGCGGTGACGATGCGTACCGGGATTTGCAGGCCGAAGAATCAATTCGTCGGCAGTATACTGCTCGTGTTCTTTTTGAACTCTTACAGAATGCACTTGATCGGGCTGAATCTAACATTGCGGTCGAAATCCGCGATGTCGATTGGGGGCCGACTGAGCAGGCACTTGTCGTTGCGAACGACGGGGCACCCATTCGAGTAGATCCAGAATACAATTATTCGAATCCCCCAGATGTTCAAGGACGGCGTCGCCCCGACTTTAACGCTCTCTGTACTCTACACGTGTCGAATAAGCGTCCTGAAGAGAGCGTTGGGAACAAAGGCGTCGGATTTCGGTCTGTCTTCTGGCTAGGGGATTTCGCCCGTGTCTGGAGTCGATTCTCTGAAAGTCCTGGGTGGTGGGGAATGGAGATGCATCTTCCACTGGATCACGACACGTGGCAGCAGCGACTCGAACTACCAGAGTTACAGAGAGGTCACGCCGAGTACCTTGATTTGACGGAGAGCCCTTTGAACGACGACGAACAACGGGCCAGCTTCCATTTCCCACTCCCGTTATGCGCCGATAAACCACCAACCCCCGACGATGTCTCCGACTTTAGCACGGTCGTGGTAGTCCCGATAACCCCCGGGAAAGAGGATGAGCTACGTGAGTCCGTTGAAACGTTTCAACAACGGCATCTCAACTTCATCGGGCTATTCGATGACCGCCGGAAACTGACCATCTCATTCGATGCCTGGGGGAACAGATTCCAGAAATCCACTTGGCCATCGACGAACCCAGAGGAAGCGAAACGGTCGATCGTTTACTGGGCATCCTCAGAACTGCGATCGCTCGCTGAAGAGGCTGAACACGGTGTTTCCTCGCCCGGTGCAGCTATCGCTTGGCCACGACTGGAAGCCAGCTCGGATGACTCAATACCCGGACTGTACGGTTACCTGCCCACGCTAATCGAGACTCCCTTCGGTATCGATCTCCAGGGTGATTTCCAGTTACGAACGGATAGAACAGCCCTTCGGCTTGATGACGAGACGATTGGTCGATACAACAGAGCCCTACTTAGAGCAGCCGCGGAACTGCATCTCCACGCAATCTTCAATCACCTCGGTATTCCGGATGATGACTTTGAGTACACGTGGATCGACCCTGAAGCAGTTACTACTGTCCCACAGATCACTTCGGGTGGGACGCCTCGGGATGATTTTTGGCAGTTCCTCGACCCAGGGTCACAGAGTTCAGACGCCGCCAAGATCGTCGTCGACCACATAGAGGATCTACTGTTTTCCGAAGCTGGAGTAAAAGAACCGGATCGGTATCGACAGTGGGCGGCACTGGCTGATGCATTTTTCGAGCAGCAAGACCAGTGGCCACTTTCAACGTATGATGATTTCTGGAAAGCGGCAGGTAACTGGCTTGACCGGACGTGTAAATCCTCTCGCAGAACGAAAACCTGGCGGCGGCGCGCGATAGCGATGTGTGACGCGATACGAGATTCGGGCACTCGTGTTGCACCCATCACCGCGACGCGAGATGAAGACCGGACGAGCGACACGCCCGCTGTACAACTCCCCGAACGAGGGACAGCTGGCGGGCAGATTCAGACTGATCGACACACGCATCGTCTTTTCATCCGTCGGTCAGAGACAACACAGCTTGATCTCCCGCTTGCGCTCCGTGAGGCCGGACGTGCTGTGACTTCATACGAGTTCCAGTCCGGTTTCGATCGAGAGCCACCACACCCTCTTGGAGCGAATCAATTCAATCGGTGGGATGTCCTCGCAGAGCTCCGGCAACTCCCGAACGCTCTGACTGACTGGGAGTACAAGCCATTAGATGCTGATCCGGACCGTGCGGAGCGATTACAGTCTGAACTGATTCAGTTCACGATGGATCTCTTCGCACTCAACTCTCAAGGCAGTGCAGCTCCCCCGGCAGAATCGGATACGCATGGTCCCGGATGGCGAGCAATTAGAGACGATGTCTATAGCGATAATGCTCGATCTGCTGGCCGTGCCATCGCAACACTGTTTCTCCCGACAATAGATGGACAGTGGGAACCAGCACGTCAACTCACACGAGATCGGGTTGCCGTCGAAAAACTCCCCTCACTCCCTGAAAATGCGGATCTGGATTCATTCCTCGCGTTCATTGGAGTAACGCCGGAACCGCCCAATCCTGATAAAGGAGTTCAACTCACGTTAGTCGAAGGGGGCGAGGACGGAACGGTTGCGCCGCGCGACACACCCCCGGTGTTAGTTGCGGCAGGGACGGAATGGAATCCACTCCGTCTCGGAACAGAACCTGCGACTTCAGACTCGGTTGATCCGGCTGCGTGGCTAACATCGCTTGATGTAGCTTGGGACTCGTGGCTTGCAGACATTATTGAAGCTGAACGGAATGAATTAGACGAGGAAAAGCAAGGGCGGCGGCCAATCGAGATCCTTCCGGCACTCCGGAATCAAGCCTGGTTCCCAGTCGGTGACGCTGAAGGGGAAGCAGAACCACCGCTCCTCGTTGAAGAACCACCAAATCGGATTTCTCCGGCAGAGATCACGCTTGTCTCCCGTCAGCAGCGCCAGTTCCCGTCTGTACTCTGGAGTGTGTCGAAGGAAGCTCCACTCTCACAGGAGTTGTTGATCGCCCTTGATTCGGTCAGCGGGACCGATATGGATAGTCTCGGACGAGACGCTGCAGAACCAGCTTTCAGACTACTGACTCAGGCACATTCACTAACAGCGGATCGGTTAGACGAGATCGAAGAGAATCCACGTGCACGGCAGGCCTTGACTCGGTTATTTGACCGTCTTCTCAACACGATCAGTCGGGAACACGATCCTGAAGCGGACGACCGAGAGATCCCCATCCTCGGGTATCGACCCGTCGACGAACCACGAGCGCTCGGTGAACGAGGATTAGCGTGGTATGAACCGGACGAAGATGTGTGGATTCCAACGACAAACACCGCCCGAGATCAAATGCGCCGGTTCTTCCCAGCGGTGCCGCTGGCTGCAGCGACGATCGGGACTGAGACTCTTCGAGGATACGAGCCACTGGCCGCACGCGAGATTGATATTTCACGTCAGGTGTACCCAGCCCACCGGGGCAGCGAAGAAGTGGAAGTCGTTCAGAACCTCGAAGAGCAACTTCGACCAATCATCGCACATCTGCTTGCTCTCGCCAGTACAACAAACCAAGTTGATATTGACCCGGCGACAGCGGCTGATCGATGGCGAAGCAGCACGATTCGCTACGTTGAGAACGCATGGATCGAATTCCAAGCAACTCTCGGCGGGGAAAAGTCACTGACTGCAACGCGGTACAAGAACACTCACAATCACGCGCTCTATCTGCAACCGGACCCACCGACAATTATCTTTGATACGCCAGACGGAACCACAGGTTCACCACCGCTTGATGAATTCGGTGAGCCGTTAGCTAAACTGTTGCTTGAGGATTCCGCTACTGGCGTCGGCCCACTCTTCGGTCAGGCCCTCAGCGGCTACGAGTCAGATGATGTCAGCCGTGTCGAACGACTCTTGGAAAAACGCGACGCAATCTCCTTGGTTGACGCCTACGAGCGACATCTCCGCCAACTCGATGACGAGGAACACGAGGAGCTGCGCCGTCAGGTGCGGATGGCGCTATCTGAACTCGATATTCAGGTTAATGATTGGTGGAACCGACTCTCTCATATCGATCCTGGCGATGTGGATGTGACCGCAGTTTCATGGTCCCTTACAGCTGCTGACGTGAATGCTGCATTAAGATCCATAGACTTGACAGACGCTCAGGAGCCGTTCCGGCCACAGTTCTCCTGCGAACAGACACACCGAGCGGAATGGGACGCGTGGTTCACGGAATGGGAGCAACGACTCATTCCGTTCTTGGAGCACCTCATAGAAGAACACATTGAGGTAACGTTCTCTGACGATGAACTCGAAGATCGCTTACAGGAATACATTACTGAAGATGCGTCTCGACGAGCCGCCTTCGACCCGACACGGGCCGTTATCGAATGGCTACGAGGTAATCCGTTCGGCGGAGCACTCCCTGAAGCAGCGATACCAGCCCCCAAAGAACTCGAAGATCGGCTAATTGAAGTCTCACCGCAGTACGAACCCGTCGAGAACGTGGCAACCACAGAGGATCTTGGCTGGGGTCGACCAAGGCTGTCCGAAGGTGATCCGAACGAAACTGAAAACGGAATCGTAGAGATCGAAGATCTCGAATCTGAATGGAAGAATACGAAAGCAGTCGGTGACGATGCCGAGCGAGCGGCCGCATCGTGGATCACCAAGCAGACTGTAGAACTTCTCGAAGATGCGAAGGCACGAGGAGAGTTTGATGAGGCTCTGGAGAGCCTTCTATCAGTGATTCCATCCTCGGGCCGGACAGCTGAAAATCTGGAACGCGGCCTTCGAGAATGGCACGAAACAGGTAGCGGTGAAGCCCTCGAATCCGGTCTCCACATCTCAAGCGTATGGGATGGTGCAGGGTATGATATGCTCGGGCTGGAACGCACCGGTGACGAGATCGAGCCCGTTCGATACGAAATCAAGAGCTTGGGCGATGAAGGCCCTTACAAGGTACATTTGACCCAAAACCAGCTCCGGATCTATCGCAAAGTCTTACACGCAGCTGAGACTGAAAATACAGACCAAACGCTCTATCAGGGTTCGTGGCGGCTGTTAGGCGTTCAATCCGGACGACAAGCTGTGGACCTAACCAGTGAGCTTGACGGACTCCCTGAGTTAGTCAACAGCTTCCGGAACCAAGGCTACGGCCACGACGGCCTGATCATCTACGTTCAAGATAATGAGGAATCAATTGACCTCTGACCTACCGATGATGGACCTTTCAAAAAGTGTAACCGACTAGCAGAGGAACTAATACCGCCGATTACTGCGTCTCACGCAGTATCCACGGCTTCGCCTCAGCGTCGTACTCTCTGATTGCTCCGCTGTGACTCCGTGTTTCCATAGCGAGAATCCCGATGTGTTTGAGTTGCTGGACAAAATTGAACAACACGTTTGTCCGGATAATATCTTTCCAGACCGCTTCTTCCTCATAGATTCGAGCGGTACGCCCATCTTCAATCAACTCACGGGCCCGGGTCCGGCCTGACCGCGTGCAGAACGTATTCAGGAAGACGTTGGGATACTCGTGAACCAGTCGACGGAGCAAGTCTGGGAAATACACTCGCGGGCCTTCCTTCCGTAGCGCATCCAGTAGTAGCCGGAATTCTGGGTGCCGCTCGTAGCAGTTCCGTAGAAGAATCGCAAGCGGCCGCTGCTCCTCAACGACTGTTGCCCGGCCTACCTCACTTTTCACCGAATCAAGCTCCTGTAACGTCGAAACCCCCGACCCGCGGAGAACCGTCGCGGCCAATTCACCCTGCTCCGTCAACGAATACCGAGCGTCACCGTGCAGCAATCCCAAAGACACCGCGCTTTGTCGAGCGCTTTTTCCAGCACCGAAGCCGTACTCATCAGCAAGCACGTCTACGAGTTCATCACCAGCCAGCGGCCCGTGCTGTGCAACAGCGATGACCGGAGCGAGATAATTCAAGGGTTGAGCCAGCGACAAACTCGCAATATCACCACTAATATCGCTCCGTCGCAACCGCATCGAGAGCTGCCCTTCAATATCGACAACTTGCTCGTGGGATTCAGATGTCGGCGGACTCGACCACTTCGTCACACCGCTCTCTGTCGCTCCGATTACCCCGACACCCTTCGACCGTAGCAAATCAGTATGCTGGGTTACGACATCCTCAGCCGCCGCCAAGTACGACACGTGCGCCCCTTGCTGATACGTTAATGCCTGCCCGATCCCACGCAGTAACCCGCCCGATCCCTTCACCTCAACCGCAAACACCCGATCCGAATTCGTGAACCCAAGTACGTCTGGATACCGACCACCAATCGTGATCTGGTGCGATTCACATCGGCCCAGCACGTCCGCGTATGTCTCCTCGTGTGCGCCTGGTACGTGAACGAGCGGCTGGTAATCGCGTGTCTCAAGCTCATCAATTACGTGCTTGAAAACAGCCGGTTCGTCCATCTTAACTAGCTCATTGGCCGCTCCCAATTTGAAACTATGCCACCACCGATCGGACCAGTCTCTCACTCCGGCCCCCCAACCAATCGACCTGTTGTGTCACAGCCGCTCGTTGTACCACGCGAGCGTTTCACCAAACCGTAGCCCGGCTGTCGGTACCGAGGTTTCAACTTCAGTCTCCGCAAGCAACGGCTGGAGTTCGTCATAATAATCCTGTCCTGCGTGGAACACCAGCCGGTTCCGACCAGTCAACACGCCCTCTTCCCGTAATTGGTCACGTACCGTTGCAGCCCACTCTCGTTTCCTCGCTACCGGTGCGCCACGCAACGTCTCCTCATATGGTTCAATCTGCCCCCCGTCTGGTTCGAGCAGATGGTGCTTTGCAGAGAGGATATACCAAGTATCGTGATTCGCCTCAACGTACTGACGGGCTTTCCTGAATAGTGCCGACTCCATATACAACTCTCGCGGCTGCGTAGCCTGGGCACGCTTGCTTTTCGTACAACTAACCAATCCAACTTCCATACCTCTTCGTTGAAGTGAGGCAGCTAAAAACAGTACTGGAGCGATTAATCAACCGGCTAGAACTCTCACCTCGGTAGCCTTTGAATCCAAGATACAGAGTCAGATCCAGGGCTGCTTCGTCTAAATCGAGCGTGACGGTGCTCAGATAGTGACTGATAGACGAGGGGACCCCGGAGAAAAGAATATGTAATCCGGATAGGATTGTCTGGTATGCCAAAGGCTAGCTCATCGTCTTATTTTCTCTCAGCAAGCCAGGATACGAGCAGTAGATCACGACTGTTCCGACCGAAGGAGCTTCGAGAATTTGTCTTCCCGGGTGTCGGGATGATTATGCACTCGTTGTTCTGGGTCAAACACGCGGCTCATCTTCACAGACGTGGAATCGATCCGGCAGCACAGGACCGTCTCTTATTCTACGTTACAACCGAGGACGATGAACCACTGTACGATGAGGGCCTGCTTTGGTATATTCTCACCTCACGTATCGAGCAACCATCGTCAGTACAGCTCACCGCTGGTGTAAAGACAGTCAAGAACTATCTGTTTCAACCACAGTACGGGTCCGAAGGCGACATCTACGACCGCGTCGCAGACGAACTCCAACGGATGGCTACGCAAGGTGCATCGTACGACACGGACCGGTTCGTTGACGATGTCCTCGCATCTTGGTTCGTAACTCGCTGTGCCGATCTAGACATTGACCTGCGTAAACGAATTAATCAAGAGGTGCTGCCGAGCGCAAGTCAGGATGAGTCACAGCCACGGTCGAAGCGAGCGCTAACAAATTTCTGTGAGCTGGTCGGGAGTCTTGTCCGCAACCACAGTGTCCTTCGCGGCGCGAGCAACCTCACGGTAATTGGCTCCACAATACAGTTTGCCACACAACTTCTCATTCCAGAGAATGAGCCGCACCTCATCACCTTAGCGGAGACATCCTTCCAGTTCACTCCGGCACAGACAACCGCGTTGTTCCAAGCAGTTGCCACCATCGAACATGGTGAACATTTCGTGCGATCAATTTTGTTCGTCGCTCATATCGGTCCGTTGAAACACTCCGGGAACGAGTTTGATCGGGAAATGCGTCGCATCCACGACATCGTTACCTCTGCTCCAGAAACTATCCTAGAGAGCGGGACGAATCTCGTTGAGCTGTCAGACCTTCCTTCGAGTGCGACCACCGATCTCGATGAGACGAGTTACTACTGGCTGTTGAATTTCTTCATGGCGGATGGCGAAACGATCAGCCGAGAGTTACTAGATACCGACGCCCCGATCCTCGAACGGGTAACCGTTGAAGCGCATTTTGAGAACAGAGCAGACCGAACAGGGACGTTTGAGGAGTTCCTCTCCCGACCGGACGATGGTCTCAACTACCTGCCGCGGCTGCTCTCAGAAATCGATCCCAACGAATCACCACGCATTCATCGGTTCCTCACGCAACTGCGAACGAATTTTGAACAAGGTACCGACCCCCCACAGGTACTGCTTGACCTGCTCGAAACAAACGGGACGATCGAACCTGAAACCGACGACCAAGAGACCTACCGGATCCGGGAATTCCCCTCAAACACCAATAGCGCGAGTTTTTACGGTATCGGCCCGCTTCGCAACTGGACAGAAACACTTCTAGAAGCCTATGAGTCATAGTCCCGTCGAGATATTGGGGGTCGGAGATCGGCTGCGTGAAGAAATTGAACACGGACCGTTCAATCGCTTCGTCATATTCACACACGGTATCTCCGAGCAGTATTTGGACTGGTTCGACCCACAAGACCAAGTGGCAATCTGCGGACCAAGCGAAACCGTTCGGACCGTCAGAGACGCGAACACACAGCCGACACTATCGGAGTACAATCGCAAAACACACGCGAAAATCTATCTGCTATACAACGAGTCACGGATTGTCGCGTATCTCGGATCGTTTAATTTCACACGGAACGGTCTCTATGGCGGCGTTGAATGGGGTGCTCGGTACGAGGGCGAATTAACACACTCTCCGACACCCAAATCGCTCATCGACGGTGAAGCGCCAGCAGAGCTCTCGTCCTCACCGATCATTGAGCAGATTGCCACTATCGTCGGTGCATCAATGACCGGTAACGATACCCACGCAGCCGACTCGTGGGTTGCAAACACCGGTCTCGGTGAAGGTGTCGTACACACGCTCACGTCAAACACGCTCCAGTCAGCATTTACCGAGCTGCTACAAGATACAGAACCGCCACTCGAAATCAAGTATTACTCACCGTTTGTGTCCTATGAGGGCATCGAGGAATTCAGCTCGTATCTTCCCGACACCCTCACCGCATCGGACATCGAATTCACAGTCTATACGAAGCGCCTCTCACGGATGCAGGCTGACGAAACGAAGCTTTCCCCCGCCCAAATCACAGAACTTAACGACAAATTCGGCACGTTCCAGTTTCGCGCCCGAGCGCCAGGCGAACAAGGAAACCACCTGGGCGATGGTCGTGAAATCCGGGACGGGATGGCCCACCTGAAAGCAATCACGCTAACTGATTACCCAGACGGTGACGCTCGATCCCTTGGAACTATCCTCACGTCAGCCAACCTCAGTTGGCGAGCCTGGAGCCGGAAATCAGCCGGGTTCGAAATCGGCGTCGCATTAGAAGGAACACCCGACAACGAACGGCTACATCACCTATTTACTGATCTCCTTCCCCAGGCCTACACCGATCCGTCCGACCGAGAGATAGTCACAGCCGGCGGGACCGGCACACCGCAGACACGAGGTACAGAGACGTGGTTAGACACACAACTCCGACATAATACCACACTCAAACACGACTCAGTCACCGTTGCGTGGGACGACTCATTCCCCACCCTCGACTCACTGTCCGGAACACTCCGTATTCGAGACTTGTCATCAGGCGACCGCTCCGAATACGACCTCGATTTCACCCGGATCGACGACGGCTTCGAGGCTCCATTCCCGTCGTTAAACGGGCAGTCGAACCGAATCATCGACTTTGTCCGACTGACAGCCGATACGAGACACTCCCCACCTGAACTGGAGTATACAGGCCACGAAATCCGTGAGCTTCGCGCAGAAGAAGGCATCGAAGGGCCCGAAGATCCGCTCCCAAACGAGTGGGCTAACTACGACGAAATCATCTGGAACGGAAGTCGTAGTACCCCTGTCGAAAACGCATCCTTCCAAGATGTCGAGACAATTCACTCCGTACAGCTCCGCGCAACCAGCGACACTCCCGAAACATACTATGCGATCATCGAACCGGATGCGCAACCACACATCGACCAACTGTTCCACCGCATCACCACCGCCGAAGAACACGTCGAGCCCCTCGGTACGTTACTCAAAGTCCGCGTCGAAACCCATCCTGCGATTGAACCCAACCCGCAGCACATTGCCTTCTACACCGACCGGGACGAACGAATCAATCCCATCGGCTTCGCACCACAAACCCAGGCCAACATACAAGACTACTACATATCCCCCGAACACGCAGCCAAGACACTCACCGTCGCTATCGACGGCTCGTTAACTCACTACATCACGCAGACCAACGGCGAAATCACATTACCCGAACTGGAGTCAGACACGCCAGTTGATTTGGAGCCGCACTTCTCGACTGACCAGTGGAGAGCCACCCCTAACGACCTCAACCCAGTTCTCAGCCGCAACCGATACCCAAACAGCCCGAACAATCCCTTCTTGGCTGAGAAAGAACCGTCGCCAGAAGACCAGATCTCAACAGAGATTCCGGTGACAATCACCCCACCAGACACTTTGCTGGAGCAGGTCGAACACGACCAACTCGCCGTCTGGTGGCGCCCATCAGGTGTGTTCCGCTCAGGAACCACTCAACCGGTTTCAACACCGATTCCACCACAAGAGATGCGGACACATGTTACGTATCGCGGTATCGTTCAACTCACCGGCGCTAACGGACCGGTCAATATCTGGCTCCCTGGTGGCTCGTACATCGTCAAGGAACAACCATTCGTTGACGAGCTCACCGCCTCATTAATTGGCGTCCCCACAGAACAGCCACTCGGCCGACTCCGATCGGACACCTTGCTGGGGTGGGCGACGATTCAACAGGACACCCTTCTGCGACCCCGAGCAAGTGACGTGACCGAGTGTATCACGCCAAGGCTCTACGTTGACACAGAACCAGTCAGAAACGAAATCTTCGACGTTGCCCGCGACGACGGTGTGCTTTGCATCCCGATATTAGGCCAACACCTCGGGGAAACACGAACGCTCACACTCCGCCTGTGGCTCAGTGGCGGCCCAGCCAAGACAACAATCTACACTGAGACCGCCATCAACTTCGAACTGTCTGTCACAGAATCAGCCAATGGCCTACAGGTTAAGCTCGACCACGACACCCGACAGGTCACAGACTCGCCAGCCGAACCAGACGTGGATCTCACACAATTCATTGGTGAGTTTGATTTGAATGAATTCAAACAAGCAGCTGAACACACAGCCGAAACCTTCGTCATTGAATCGTACGATCCGCTCTACATCCACCCGAAAGAAATGCTCCTATTCTACTTTACAGACAACTAACCATATTTCAATGCCAGGGCACCACACAATCCCTAACCCTCAGGGCCTTCACCTAAGCCAGCGTGCTACTCAGTATGACACGGACTGTCAACGAGCTCAGGAATGAAATCCGGAGAGCAACAGGACGGTTTGAGCGGGAGATCTCGACGACGTTCACGAAAGAGGATCTCGCCGCAATCTGCGACGCCGTCGACTATAATGCCAACACTGGGTCGCTGCCACCAAAATCACGGATGCGAGCTGAAATCCTCGAAAGAACTGGTGAACGTGACGAGGATGAGACAGGGAACATCGACCGAGCGTTCCGGAAGGATGAACTCGTTGCGATCACCGAAGTCGTTAACGAGTAGATCTCACCCTAACGGACTCTCCGACAAGTAGCGCGACGTACTATCGCGGTGCCTCGAACTATTATTGCTATTGGACCCCGAACATTCAGTCGTGACTGATCCGTTGACCGAACAGTACCCTGAAGCAGCCCCGTACATCTGGGATGCAGTCGACGAACACGGTGAAGACTGGGTGATCGAACACTATCATCCGAAAGTCGCCCAACTCGGGGTGATAATGGATGTGCCTGATGTCGAGGAACGCCCATTCTACGACCCAGATGTGCACGAAACGATGACTGCCGAAGAACAAAGAGAGTACTATAATGGGTTAGGTGAGTACCGTGAGAACCTACGGACCGGCACCAAGCCCAGAAAAGACTAGACTGAACGCTCTTGGTGAGTGCGTTGTTGTTGGGGAGCAGTCTTGCGAATCATCGGCTACTGAAATCAGATGTGGCTGAGTCAGATCATAGTTGCCAGGCTCTGTTGAAATCCTCTCTTTGGACAAGCACTGGGCTGCAGCAGGCGGTCAGTGAACCTGGACGCGTATGGTGTCGATCCTGTAAATGTCGTCCCAACGATCGGCATTGATGAGACCTTTAGCAGGCGATTTATTCTGACCCGGCTACTGCCGCTTCAGCCGTAAATCGCTAGATTCATCCGATAAAGCGTCTCTCGGTCAATTCTAGCAGTTCAAACTTGACGCGGCACTACAGTCAATACAGATAATCGAATACTTGCCGACGCGGAGTAAGGATTAAAATAGAAACGCTCCTCGACATAGCATAAACATAATGTCGGGTGGTGAAACCGGTGATGATGATGCTGGAGCTACTTCGACTGAGGAGTTCGATCTCGATCTTGTCGCTCTCGAAGAGGGTCGCCGCACGATAGATAAGCAAAACGAGATACTGAATAACATCGACGACAAGGCGGCTCGGATTCTACGCATCAACTTAGTAATTGTCGGCCTCATTCTCACAGGTCTCTCGGTTGCAACTGGAACTGGGGGACAGGGTGACCCAGTACAAGAAGTTCTCCCGGATGTCATCAATATATACACTGAGCTGGGCCTTTTCGCACTCCTACTCTCAACAGGAGTAGCCGCGCTCACATATACTGCCTCAGCGCTCCGCATCGGTGTGACGGGCGGGAGTCTCCGCCGAATCGTCTTCGAAGGTGATACTCCAGATCGTAAACGTCTCCGCGGCCTCACTCGCAGCTACTCAAAATGGATTGAACAGAATTACCGCACGAACGCCTATAATGCCCCATTCGCCACACTCACGCTCATCTTCTTAGTGTCCGCTGTAGTGCTGTTTACACTCGGTGGGATCGAGACAATTCGTACCGTACAGTGGTACGAGAACGCCGTCGCCTTGGTATTCATTATAATATACATAGCTCTTACTGGGATCAAAGGACAGGTACAACGGTATTTGCGGCTCCGGGGAGAACACTAATACCGTCGGACGAGTATTATACAGGTATGAGCGCAGATTCCAGCACCTCTGAGGATCGGGAGTCCGAAGAGGATGTGCCTGAGTACGAAGGCCAGGTCATATTCAAGGGCGATTTCGACGAAGACGACGAATAAGACACTGTGAGCGACGAGAACTGTAGTGGAGAGACGGACGGCGATCTGCCCGACCAAACCGCTTCTTCAGCGGACTCAGCGGAGCGTGAAAGTATCGATGAAGTCCCCGAGTATGAAGGCCAATGGGCTGCCCTGAGCGATGGGAATTCCTTCGATGCCGATGGAGATTCGGACGAGCCCGGTGACTCGGGTGCGGATCACTCTGATGATCCATAAAAAAAATCACCAGACGCTGAGCTACTCAGAGATCTATGCGGATTAGTTAGACCCATCTCACAAGAGTAGATAGATCGCCATACAGCGGGTCCGTGAACTGCTCTGTGACACCCTATAGGCGAATGAATTCCAATCGCACCAATCTACTCTGAAATCTGAAAGTGTTCTATCTCATCTGATCCACACGTGGGACACTCATCTTCGCCCGACGAAAGAGTCTCACCGCACTGGCGGCACTCCACGACTACTTCTGTCTCATCACCGGGCAGGAGCCGAGTAAGTACTGTGCGGACACTCATACGATCAGACGTTTTGCTGACCGTGAATTAATGTTACTGGTGGTCCGCACCCACCGGAAATCCGGTGTGTTCGACCCGCAAAGCCGCCAAAAGCTTACGTTCAAGATCGATTAAGACTCATTTGGAAGGAATACTGTCATACGCTCCTTCCCCCCTTTCCATGAATGCTGACGAATCGTTTCTCGGTCGCTGCCCAGAAAGTGGTGAGGACATCTCGGTAGCGTGGATTCTTGTTGAGTACAAGAAGGCAGACGGCACCGAAGGCGTGTGGACCGAGTCTCCGGCGTGTGAGGACGTTGTAGCGCCGGAGTAGCCGCAGACAGCAGAGTAAAGTGTTCTTCGTCGCGTACCCGGTGTAAGGTCTTCAAATGGAAATTTCAGATGAACTTCGGTGTCTGTTCTCAGGAAAGGTCGAAGAGCGTGATAGGTCATATGTGGTTGAGGTACCGGAGCAAGAGATCCGCCTTGGCGAGCTACAGGCAGACGAGACGTACCGTGTGGCTGTTCTACCGTCTTCCGCGACCAACGAGACCAACGATACTGAAGCCGATCCACAGCCCGAGCAAGTGACACAGACGCCCCCTGTCCAGGAAGGCGAACAACGCACCGTTGAAATCGAAGATATTGGCGACCAAGGCGACGGTATCACGCGTGTTGAACGCGGGTTCGTCGTTATTGTTCCCGACACCAAACAGAGCGAGCGTGTCACCATCGAGATCACCGATGTACGCGAGAATGTCGCCTTCGCAGAAGTTGTTGAGCGCGTCAGCTACTACGAGTAGTTGAATTGCTGATCCGGCTTTGTTGAAATCCACACAGGGTGACTGATTTTGAGTCTGTGCGATCAATACAACATTAAGATGTCGAGAACCCCATGATCCTGTGGTCTCGGTGTCGCCCACTCAACGTTCCATTCCGAGCCAAAATCATTCATGACTACTTCCAATTAACTGGTCGAAATTGGGACAATAAGCACGAAGGATTCCGCCTACGGAGTCCGATTGCGAATATACCTTACCGCACGACGTAAGTCGGTTTCCGTGAAGTCACTCCCCTCAATAAAATAGATAAAATCGTTAAGGAGAATACAGAGATAGGGTACCTCATAGTATTCATCGTCATACTCGTCATGGTGTTCTTGGATCGAGATCTTCACCGAATCGAGTTCAGTGTACATGAGGCTCTCAATCTCTTCATCAAATGCAATTAAGATTCTTTCAGAGGTGATGGCAACCCAGTCAAAGTAATCGTCCTGTTGCCAGCGGATTGTCGATTCATCACCGGTGCCCTCTGCAATCCCAATACCAACGTCCCCCTCTGTTAATATGAACGCTGGAGTCTCGCCCTCTTGTAAGTAAGAAAAAATGCGTTCCAGTCGACGAGCCGTTACGGTATCACTCTGAGCACCGTCAGCCATCTCGTAGAGTGCATCATGTTCTCCTGCACGGTCTTCCCACCACTCTTCTTGTATCCAATCGACATCCCCTTTGCTGAAATCAAGAACCGTGTCTCCTATCGTCCAAATATCCTCATAGTCAAGATCATTAGAGGGCTTAATCTCGATTTCTCCGTTCTCATGCCGAATCCAAAATGAGACACTGAAGTAAACATCAAGCAGCGATTGATTTTGGGCACTTGTAGTCGGTTCAAACTCGAACCCGACATCTGACTGAAAAGGGATTGAGATGACGCGGTCAGTGTTTTCTTCGCCAATAATGAAAAGGAACCGTTCATCAGTAATCACCAAGACGGTACCATAGCCTCGGTCACCAACATTTTCGCCATTAATCGTAACAGGATCTCTACTCTTGAGAATAACATGCGGCTGTTCAGAGGCAGTCAGGTAAGATACAACGGGGGCAGACAACCACTTTTTTGTGAATATAATTCCCGACTTCTTCTTCAATTTCAAATTCTCCACAGTTACTGAATCATGTCGTGCAGCCTGAGCCATCTGCCGAAGAGCTGACTCATCATAATCAACCATCAAGTAGCATATCGTTCTTTTGTATCATAATACCATCCCAGCAATGATACAGGCTGTATAAATTAGTCATCAAACTCAAATTAGAGCGCATCACTAGAGAAGGGTTCCACATTACAATGATTGAGATGTGCTTCGGTCCGACCGAACGATCCGTTGAAGCGAACGCATTAACTGAAGGCGGAGACGAACTGGATGGCTTCTACGATCACACCACGTGCTACGAATGTGCGACTAACCTTGGCTGCTCTCCAAACAAACAACAAAGCACTCTGGCAGCTGTCCGACACCAACTGCACCGATAATGAGTACGGTAGTCGTCGGCTCACGGAGCAATAAGCAAGAGCGTCCTAAAAGGTGATTCTGAGTTAACGGTGTGAAGAGAACCCTTGCGAATAGCTCTATAATGCCCTCTATCTATCCTAACTATGAAAAGAGACTCATGATCCGACTAACGACACTTCCGTCATCGGACTGCTCTCCAGAATCATCGTCATCTTGGTTATCAGGCTCGACGGAAGTCCCCTTGTTATCCGTCGATGGCGAGTCAGTTGTCTCGGGAGTACCTTTGGTTGATAGCTCTCCTGTGTCATCTGTGCTCCCTGAGTCTGTCGGGGACGTGTCACTGGTTCCGCGCGTGCTCGTCTGGCTCGTCGTTTCTGTTGGTGTACTGTCGTCATCAGCTGTATCTGACGCAGTACGATATTGAGCTACCTTACGGAGCAGTTCCTGGAGTTCGTCCGGTCGGTTACGGTAAACCGGGAACAGCCACCACGTCCGTTGCAGTGCATTTGGGGGTAGGGACTCATTCGTGCGGAGTAGTGTCATTGCTGTCTCCCAATCAGATTCAACCACCGTATCGTGGTCGAAATCAACAGTGTCGAGTAATGTCTCAACAGCCGATGGCGTTAGTCCCTCGACGATCTCGTCCATCCGAACCGACCCCTGGACAGTTTCGATTTCAAGATCATCCAGCAGGTCCTGAGCCCACAGTTCGTTCCCGCGGGCCTCAGCACGAGCGAGCAACGCGTCGTCGACGTTCGCCTCATCGATCGTCGGCTGTTGCCCGATCTTTTCACCGAGCTCACGCACCCAGTGACGCTGCTGGACGTACTGCTTGTCGTCTAACCCGGCGAGGTGATCGTCGCCTTCGGGCACAGCGACGAAGTGATGGAAATGGGGTTCCTGATCGCCGTGTCGGCGGAGCACTCGACCCATCCGCTGTACGAGTTGGAGTTTCGTCTTCGTCCCCGAGACGTTAATCCCGACCTCAGCATCCGGAACGTCAATTCCTTCGTCGAGAAGCTTTGGCGCGATGAGGACACCGTGATCAGCCGCTGAGAACTGCTCTATCCGGCGATTAACCATCCGGTCTTTCTTATTACTAGAGGCAGCGATTTTGCTGTGTACCACGAACACGTTCTCTGTCGCGTCGGACAACTCCTCACCAAGTTGCTCTGCGGTATCGATGTCCATAGCAAACATCACCAGCTTGACACCGTCATCGACGCCGGTGAGGTACTCACGAGCCAGCGCTACCGCACCCTCTATTTTCGGCTGTGATCGGTGCCGGATCCAGTTCCGACTCTGAATCGCCGCTTGGAGCTGCCCCCACGAGTCCGGCACATCGTCGAGTTCGAGTTCTGCCGCCCGGTGTGCGCGGATGAAGTCACCGAGGTCCTCAAGTTGAGTGAACGGTACACTCAACTGGCGAAGCATTTTCGTTGTCGTATCGTCGTGTTTGAGCGCTCGGAACTGATTCGTGATCGACTTAGTCGCTTGCTCCCACTCTTCACGCTCGTACGGGTCCAACCCAATCGGATGAACAGTCCAATCAAAGTCAGGGATCACTCCATCACGTTGAGCGTCCTGTAAGTCATACGTATAGACGACTGGTGCGAGGATCTCTTCAAGCCGGTCTCGCTTCGGGTCTGTTTGCTCCCCGATCGTCGCTGATAACCCCATCGCACGGTCGTAATTCGGCCGGCGTATCGCCTCGCCGTACCCACCGTCAAGATTCGAATAGTGATGCACCTCATCGTAAATCACGAGGTCGTATTGATCGGCTAAATCACGGTCATAGCGGGGGAGCAGCGACTGAGCCGTATAAAACTCCACCGTCGCCGTCGAAAACGACAACCTGTCCGGGCGTCCGCTACCGCTGCCCGCCCGTGTCGTCAATCCAAGCTTATCCCGAATTTCTCGCTCCCACTGGCTGAGGATCGCGTTCGAGTGCGCGACGATCATGATCTCTGCATCGTCAGTCTGGGGGGTCTGCTCAGGATTCTCCGGCACGTCACCGCACAGATTAGCGATCGCTGCGATGCCAGCAACCGTCTTCCCTGTCGCCGTCGCCATTTCGAGAATCCCTTCGCCGTCGCTCGCAAGCCAGTGGTCAAGCCCTTCCCGCTGATTCTCCCAGAGAGACACCATCAGCACAGGTCGGGTCAGTAACGCACGAGCTTCCGCTTCGTCAAGCTTCTTGAACGCAGTAGTCTGTGCCAGTAACGTTTTGAGCAGGTCCGTCTCTGTCGTAGCTGACTGCTGAGCTGCCGTGGCGAACAATTCAAGCAAATACAACCCACTGCCGCGACTAATATGAGAGACGTCTAGGTCAGACGGATCGTACCGCTCCTGACGCAGTCGCTTGAGAAGTACGCGTTCCGCTGGACGTGAAATCGTCGTGCCGTCTGCAGTTCTACCTGACGGTAACTGCTGATTCAGATTGATGATCGCTTTCCGGAACGCGTGGAACTGATCTTCCCTGGTTTCAATCGGTGTCGTATCGATGAGCCCTGCAACGCGCTCGGATACGAAGCTCCCGAAGAGTTCACCGTAGTACCCCCCGAGAAAGGACCACTCGTTCGGACCGATCGGGCCCTGGTACCGTGACAGAAGTGCCTTAGTGACGATCTCCTCATCAAGTATCGCAAGCTGCTCAATAGTGGGGCGGTCTGAAAGGAAATCCTCGCGGTACTCAGTGAATGACCAGTACTCAGGATTCCCAAAGTGTCGCACTATGAATAGTCACGTGTCATGTCATATATGTGTGGTGGTTAATCCCACTCTCACGATTGTACACATCGTAGACGCTCCTGAGTAGGATAGTATCGCTCGCAGGAATCGTCTCCACGCCTGTGAAACTTCTCTAAAATCACCTGATGTACGCTTCTCAATCACCTACCGAGGTAACGACGAAGGAAATAGGCCACCAGTATCCGCTCAATTATCGGTGCTAGAAATCCGAGAACGTTTGTTGCCGTTTGTAATCATAAGGTTCAGTCAAGGTTCCTCGAACCCTCTCGTAGTTTTTCTGTGCGTGTCGATTCTCCTCAATCCCACGATCAACAATCCATGCCCTGAACTCTTCATACCGCTCTCGGTCGTCGATGACACTGTCTATCTCCACCGTCTGGAGCTCTCCGTACCGGGCAAAATAGACTCCAACTCTGTTGATTTCCGGGTATTCAACTGACGAACTATGATCCTCATCGCCGTCTCGTTCGTTGTACAACACTCGCTGGACATCAGTCAGTACATAATAGAGTAGCAACTGCCGCCAGAACGCATTCGTGAAGGCCCGACGTTCTGTTGTCTTAATATCCACCAGCAGATCATCCACGATGAAATCGCCTTCTCCAGGGAGTACGTAGCGATGATTGCCAAACTGCGGCTTTTCAATCACCGTCTCCCCGCATGTCCATGACGCCTCGCGCACCAACTCAAACAACTCGCTCATCTCATCGAGAATATCATCCGCAAACGCAGCCCGGTCAATCCAAGACTGCACGGTTTCATCAGGCTTCCACCCGGCATTAACCAACGCAGCCCGAACAACCCCGTCAGTATTCATCCCCGTCTCGATATACTGATTAACGACTCTCGTCAACTCCTCATCTTCCGTCCACTGCACCGCACTCCGCTCACGCTCCCACACAGGACGTTCATCCTGTAGCGCTTCCCACTCTTCTTGACTAGAAATATTCGGGTGGTCTTCCCACTTCATTCCATCATACCGCTCCACGCCGATCCAAGGGACCTCACCATCCGTCTGTCGTCGATATTCTCCAAATCGAGACCACGGCCGCAGAATCTCGTCACAACGGCGATAGAGAAGCGCTCGGCACAGAAACTCGAATGCGTGTCCGACAAGCCGATGGCTGTACCCATTGTTAGAAACCGCTAATTCTCCTGTCACGTCCTCTCCGGGGTTTGGATACGTAGAATCAATCTCCTGCCGCACCTCTCCAATCTTGATGAAATCCGTGACGCCAGTAGTCATACTGATGCGTTCCGGGTTAACTTGCTTAGAACCTGTGACCGAGTACCAAACCGATAAGCACGATCGTCATCGCTATTTTCACACCTCGTAAAATCAGTTGAAAGCAGCTCCGTAGTTCCGTCCCGCGATGATGGAAAAACACGAGAGACCTATCCGGATCGGATTCACAGGATCACGTGCCCGGTTTGTCGGCTTCATCTGAAGTAGAATTTCCACGAAGTGAGTATATTCCACGTTCATACTGAGTGTTGAGTCATCGTGACTCCATCAGCAGCGAACGTCAGTTCTGTCACAAGTGATTCATGATTACGGTATGGCTCACTAATTCGTATAGCTGGTCCGGTGTAGAGTACTGGTGTTCCGTCTCTCGCTTTGAACGAATACCCGTTCTCGAAGTCATCGTCTTTCGGTCGATGCTCATCCCCGACCAATACACAATCGAACGAGATTCCGGATCGGGTGAGCAACTGATCCAGATCAATATCAGCAGTCGATCGATCTCGGTATGGTGTGACGCCGTCATGGAGACAGAGTACGTTCGGCCCAGGTGATGACGAACCGAACTCCATATTGGATGCTTCCCATCCCAGCGGGTTGAACTTCGCAACGTCGTCAATCCCAGTATTGCCCGCTGGAATCCCATACGCGTCGAGCGGCCCACCGGCAACCGGCGTCGGACTCGTCGAGAGTTCCACGAGGGTGCCCTTTCTAACCTGCTGTTGTAACCACGCAATTCCGTTCACCGAATTCTCATGCTGCGGTGCGTACGAAGTTCGGTCATGAGAGCCGATGATACAGTAGACTGGGATACCTACCTTGGATAAGATCTCCAGCCTCGACGCAGCGCTATCGAGCGTTTCCTGATCAACCTCGTGGTCGACAATATCGCCCGTATGAATAACCGCATCAACATCCTGTTCAATCGCAATCGTTGCGATACGCGTGAACGCGTCGGTACTCGACACTTCACTGATCCACGACACCGTCTTGCCGCTCCCCGTCACCGCCCGATTCTCGTACCCCAAGTGCGTATCACTCACAAACAGCACCGTTACCGCATCGCCTTCTGGCTCCCGTCCCGTATTCTCCTGAGCACGACGAACACGAGCCGGATCAAGCAGCACGTCGACACCATCTCCTGGCCGGTCCGCTGTGGGCTCCGGTGGGAACTCCGCCAGTAGCGAGATGGCCTGATCGACTTCGTTCGTCGAAACGTGTACCGGGAGTACCTCTCCAGACTCCGGCGCAACCGGGATCACCACACCGGACGAGATATACTGTAGATCCCGTGGTCGTGGTTCTGCCACTGTAATCGCTGAAAACTCCGTAACCCGCGACCCATCCCCATACTGACGTACGTACTCTTTCCGCGTCACATTATTCCGCTTATTCTGTTGCTTCCCGTAACTCGACGCCCCTTCAGCCAGCAGTTCACCACCGTACAACACCGATTTTACTGCCCGCTTCCACTCCACATCCGTCTCCTCAGGCAGCGAGTTATAGAGACCAGAAAGGCTGTCGTACAACTCCATCAACTCGTTCCCAGAAGCCATCGTACTCGCTAACTCCCCGTCGTATGGGGATATTTGTTCCGTACCGTCTTGACACGACAGACGTGCTCTAAGAGTTGAGACGCTGGTTCTAAGCCATCCCCACTTGAGGATGTACATATGGCTTCACAAGATCTCGTCGAGGTATTCACCTCAACACGGCAGAATCTCCGCGAGACGGGACTGGAAGATGACTTCTTTCTGGATCTCATCGCATCTCGGTTATTGATCGAACGCGTTGGTGAATCGAATAATCAAGGATGGTGGGACTCACGCGTCCTCTCAGAAACCGGTCGAGCAAGACTAGAAGAAGTGACCCCTAAAACACGGTTACAGTCGCAACTCAACCTCGCAATGAAGGTCGGTCGGAAAGCGGAGTCAGACGTTCTCCCTGCCGATTCCATATCGCTGTTTTCCTTCGGTCCAAAACTCGAAGCGCAACTCGGAGCCGCCATCGAAGATCTCAACGTTCCCGATAAACCTTCGTTGACTGCTCTTGAAGAACTCTCCGTCCAGTCTCTGGAGAGCAATTGGACGGACCCAATTATTGAACATACTGCCTCGAATATCACCGCGTCTTCTATTTCACTTCCAGAACCAGCGGCTGATTCGTATCAGCTCAGCGAAGAGGGGTATGGGCAGTCAGAAATCGATCCGGAAAAATGGCGTCTGCTGGTAACTCTTCTGCGAGGGTACGGGCAGAATACGGATCGGCTACGTGTGCCGTACTACCAACTCAACTCGGAGCTTAAACCGGAAAACGCGTGAAGAGTACATATGAGCAACGAGCACCTGGAATCTGAAGACGGAGACGCCGTTCAAGCCACGAGCATCGACCCGAAAATCGCCCATCACAGCAGCTATATTGATGAAACAAAGCGCATTCTGCAGGCATATTCTGACTGCCAATCGTACGATGAACTGGAGCGAATGGTGGTCGAAGACAATATTCTGAATAAAAATACCGACGAGTACCGGGCGAACATTCTCCGCGAGGTCACCCGGAGACACATCCCAAGCAAAGATGAGTACTCTGAGACCTCGTTGATGCGGATTCTCTCAGATGACGTTCGAAGTGATGTAGCCGATTGGTGTCTCTATTATGAATTCGCACAAGACCCATTTATCCGTCTCATTACGATCGAATTCCTCTATCCCGAGTTTGAGCGGGGAACTCTCTCTGTCAACGGTGAAGACATTGTTACGTTCATTCAATCAATCAAAGACAACTATTCTGACCTTTGTGATCGATCCGACGAGACGATTACTCAAGCCGCATCGTCGTATCTTACTGCACTTCGAAACTTTGGCTTGTTAGAAGGAAGGCAAAAAAAAGAATTCGCAGTCACCTACATTCCTGACGAAACGATCGCGTACGTCGTGTATCGACTCTTCGATGAAGAGGCTACATCCGCATCTGAAGTGATCGAACACGATGACTGGAAACTCTTCTTGATGGATGAATCCGAAGTCCAGCGCCGAATCCGCGATATTTCGCCACAGTACATTAACTATGAGAAACGCGGATCGACAGAACGATTGAGAATGAAACACGACACAATAGACGAGTTGATCGATGCTTTCTGACTTTCAAACACGACTCGAAGAAGTCGAACGACTCGTTCGTGAGGACAGAGAGGAAGTCGGAAAGCGAGCGGGTGTTCCATTCATCGTGTTCACGTACGATCCCGCCGACGAAATCGACGTGGATGGGGAAATTCGGAGTCTGATTGAGAAACTGGAGTACCACGACCAAACGGTTGCCGCGATCGATATGCGTGACCTCGTCTTCAGTGTACTTGAGGAGCGAGGTATCCTCGACAACGTAATCGACCTCGAACGGCGGGACCGTGAACAGTTGCTCAGCGGTTTGAAGTCCTCACTACTGGATGACGGTGAGATGGGGCAACTGGCGTCGGCTATTGCCACGCAGGCCGAAGACGCAGACACCGTTGTTGTATATCGAATGGGTATCCTGTATCCGTTCGCTAGTGCATCTACGCTGATGGGGCAGTTAGAGACGAACACGCCAGATGACACCCCAATCGTGTTTTGCTATCCGGCGACCGTTGATGACAAGAGTTTAAGATTCCTCGATGAATCTGAAGGAACATATTACCGCGCAAAGGTGATCGGACATGAGTGACACTACTTCTACCTACCAAATCAACGAGATCTTCTACCGGCCGATCAACCGGAAGATCGACCGGGTCGTCAAAGTCGATAACGATGACCCGAGCGTCGTCAAGAAAGAACTCGAAGAATACATCCTCACACCGCAGCTCGAACGGCACTTCTCGGACGCCTTAGAAGCCGTCATCGACACAGAACACGCCCAAACAGAGGACGTTGGAATGTGGGTTTCCGGATTCTTCGGATCCGGGAAAAGCCACTTCATGAAAATCCTCGGGCACGTCCTGGAAAACCGGGAGTTCGGGGATACGTATGCGGCAGAGATGTTTCGGGATCGAATCGAGGCTAACGAGATGCTCGACGGGGCCGTCTCGTCGGTCACGAACAAATTCGATTCCGAGGTGCTGATGTTCCAGATCGGCGCGAAAGCCGATGCATCTGGGAGTGAATCCATCACCGAGATCATTCACCGTGAATTCAACACGTCCCGCGGGTACGCTTCTATGCCTTGGGTCGCCCAGATGGAACAGGAACTCGAATCACGAGGCGTGTACGACGACTTCGTCGCTACCATCGAGTCAAACACTGGGAAAGACTGGACAGAGGCTCGGAAGGATGCGATGTTCGTGCGGTCGGACATGGAGACCGCACTCGTAGAGGCGACAGGCGAGTTTGACGACGAGGAAGACGCAGCCCGTGCGATCGACGATGTTCAGGACAATGTTCTGATCAACGCTTCAACCCTCGCGGAAGACATCGTCGAATACGTCGAACAGCAGGAACGTGAAACGGGGAACAACTCCCGATACTTCGTCTTCATCGACGAAATCTCCCAATTCATTGGAGATGACGGGCAACTCCTCTTAGAGCTCCAGAGTATCGTTGAGGAGTTCGGCCAGAAAGGCAAGGGGAAAGTGTACCTCGGAGTCACGTCCCAGGAACAGCTCCAGCAGCTCATCCCCGGCGTGCTCGAAAAAGAAGCCGAGGAGTCGAAGGTCATCGATCGGTTCCCGCACCGGTTCGACCTCACGTCCGAAAACCTCGACAAGGTCGTCCGCGACCGTGTTCTCAGCAAGAAAGGCGACGCCAGGGAAGCCATCGGCAATCTGTACGATCAGCACGAAGGCATCCTTTCCGCCAGGTACAAGCTGGATTCCGGTCAGAGTCTGAAGCCAATCACGAGAGAGAACTTCATCGATTGCTACCCGTTCCTTCCGTACCAGCTCGACATTCTCCCGGAAATGTTCAAAGCGCTGGGCAAAGGCTCGGATGACCAACTCGCGGGCAGCGAGCGAACACTCATTGATGTCACACAGAGCGTGCTGAAAGACGAGGCCCACCTCTACGACGACGAGCTCGGGGCGCTCGTCACGCTCGATATGATCTTCGACGAGATCAGCAACGACATCCCGAGCAACGATGTCAAATCCATCCGGGAAGCGACACCCAAGAACGCCGACCCAGAAATCGCCCGCCGCGTTCTCAAGTCACTCTACCTACTCCAACAACTCCCCTGGATCCCGAACACCGCCGATAACATTGCAACTTCACTCCAGACGGAGCTCGGCCCCACGAAGCAGTTAGAAAACGACGTACACGACACGCTCGATGCACTCGTCGAAGCCGGCCTCGTCGGACGAAGCGAAGAGGGCTACCGGTTCCTTCGAGAGACCGAGCGTGAACTCGAAAACGAAATCAAGAGTATCGAGGTCGGCCCTGGGGACATCCGTCGCTCTTCGAAACGGTTCCTGAACGACATTCTCGACGAAACCTCACGCGTCAATTACGAGGGGAAAACGTTCCAGTTGAATCTGAGTATCGACGGAGAAACCATCACGTCGAACGGACACGTCGATCTCAAAACCTACTCACCGATCCACCAGCGGTACGAAGATCTCGACCCGGATGGGCTGAAAACACAGAGCTTCAGTGAAGACGATACGCTGTACTGGATTGCCGACGACGAGAAGCAACACAGCATCTACGAGAAGCTGAAATCGATCTACCAGATCAACACCGTCGTTAAATCAAAGCGTGGGAACGAGCTCAGCCAAGAAGAGCAGGAAGCTCTCGGACAAAAACAGGAAGATCTCCAACGTCTCCGAAACGAGGTCGAACGCGAGTTCAAACGAAGCTTCCAGCGTGGAACACTCATCTACAACGGTGACACCGAGGAATTCGACACAACAAGCACGTCACTTAGCTCGCTTGTGTCGCGGAAGACGAACAACGCCATTCCCAAAGTCTTCTCCAGTTTCAAACACGGGTCACCCACGGTCAAAGATCGTCACATCGAGCAGATATTCGGAGATCTCCAAGGCTCGTCGAACCCATCTGTGTTCTCCGACCTCGGCGTCGTCCAAGACGGTGATCTCATCGCAGAGGCCCGCATCGCTTCCGAAGTCGAAGACGAAATTCAGCGACGCGAGACAGCCGGAGAATCTCGCTCTGGAAGCGAACTGATCGACCACTTCGCTGAACCACCGTACGGGTGGAGCCGGGAAGTCGTTCGCCTGGCCGCTGCCGTGCTCTTTAGAAACGGCTCCGTCATACCGACACACAAGGAGCGAACGTACGAGACGTATTCCGAGGACGGGGCACAAGAGCTGTTCACGCAGGTCACGAAATTCAAATCCACCTCGTTCGACGAGCGGGAGACCGTCGATGTCGAAACGCGAACCGATGCGAAGCAGCTACTCGATCGGCTGTTCGACCGGAAGGTCAAATCGACCGACCAAGCCGTTGACGAAGGGATCAGAGAGGCAGCGAACGACTGGGTTTCGACCACGAGCACACTCCTCTCGCAACTCCAGCGGGTCGACTTCCCGCTGACAGACGACGTAGAGCAATTCCAGACGCAATTACAGAACCTGCTGCAACAGCCTACGTCGGCCAAGCGCATCAAACAGTTCGTTGACTTCGAAGACGAACTGGAAGGGCTCACGAAAACAGCAAAAGACGTAGCCCAGTTCTGCGGTGAGACCGGTGGTGAGAATCGGCTGGAGACGTACGAAACCATCCAGCGGTTCATCACCACCGAGTGGGAATCCCTCGTCGACGAGGCGGATGACCATCCTGGGCTCGTCGACATCAGCGATGAGGCGCGTGAGGCGGCACAGCGTGTTACTGATACCCTGGACACGGAAGGCGTCATCAGTCAGTGGAACAACGTCAAAACGGATTACCGAACTGCAGCGGAAGCGTTCACTACCACATACGAATTCCTGTACGAGAAACGCCACGAGACGTACACTGAGTCCATCGAAGCGGTTCGGGCGTATGCTGGCTCCGACATCGATGAGACCGACCTCGACGCTGCTCTGTCCGATCTGACGGAACGGCAGGGTGATGGATCGGTTGATCTGAATATCTCCAACGAGGAGCACATCAATCCGACACCGTCGCTTCCACGGCTCATCGAGCATATCCAGACCGTTGATTCATACGAAGATGCCGCGAAGACCGACATTGACAACCTAGAAGATGACGAAGACGACGGAACGGTTCGAGAAAGCGTGGACCTCAACTCCATCTTCGGATCCGTCGTCGTCACCGACCCGGACGACATCGATCAGCCGATTTCGGAGCTTCGCGCAGAGGTCGAAGAACTTCTCGATCAAGATGGTGACATAGAGATCCGCTTCCGATAGCAAATCCTCTGACGGCAGCGACGTTTTCACACTGCTCGTATCCGAGCCAGAGCTCCCAGCGTAGCTACTCCCACAATTATAAGACACACCGACTGCTTGACCGTTGTATGTCATCGCGGGTGGGAGTCACGACACAGCGAGCCGCCATCCCACTCGCTTCGCAGCGGCTCACAGTCTTCTAATATCCATGTCCACAAAACACGGTCAACCCGGTCTCTCGTCGGATCAGCGCTCGACCATTCGAAGTACCATCCTCAGCACGCGTCACACGCTCGAAGACGAGCTTCGACGACAGCTCGAAAAGTACGGCATCTATGAGGACAAGAGACTCCCACTGGAGAACCTGATGCACCTCTCCGTTGAGGAGATTCACACCCGGAGAACGCTGGATGCCGCTATCGAACGCGAACTTGAATCCACGGAAGGGGATCTGAAGCGGTCAATTACTAACTACGTCCGTGAGGCGACCAAGACCTATCTCAACCGATTCGTCGCGCTGAAAACCATCGAAGTTCGTGGCCTCGTCGAGGAAACTATCACCGAGCGTCCGGAGTACGGAAATCGGTCGTATATGCACCACACTGTGGCTGAGATTGCCGGCGAGCTAACTAACGCACCGGATGACGGCTTCGGTGCCGCACTCGATCTCGCGTATCAAGAGATCGGTGCAGAGATTCGGATGATTTTCGAGGAATCCGAACACACTGCCATCGACCTTGACGCACAAGTTCGAGAGGAAGTTCTCGACGAACTGGATGCGATTGACGACCAGGCATGGGAGAGTGACGAAGCACTTGGCTGGGTGTACCAGTACTTCGGTGAGGAAGAACGTGAAGAGATTGACGAACGCGTCGATAAAGAGAACTACAAGATCGCCGGGACGGACATCGCCACGAAAACACAACTGTTTACCCCGAGACATATCGTCGAGTGGATGGTAGATAATTCGCTCGGCCGGATATGGCTGGAAATGCAGGATGGACGCACTAACATAGACAGCAAGGATATGTGCTTCTATCTATCTCCGAATGAAGGCTCATTAACTACACGCAAATCTAAACCAGCCGAAGAAATCACAGTACTTGACCCAGCCTGTGGTAGTGGACATATGCTCTTATATTCGTTTGATGTCCTCTATCAGATGTATCTTGAAGACGGATCAATCCCCGAGCAGTACATTCCTAGAGAGATATTACGTAACAACTTGTACGGGATAGATATTGACTCCGGTGCAGCACAAATCGCGGCACTTTCGTTATATCTAAAAGCTAAAGAATATTCTCCTGATGTCGAAATTCCACAGCTAAATATAATATCCGCTGATGCAGTACTGGTTAATGGCGATCGAAAACGAGAGATTCTTGATCGGGCACAATCTGAATTAGAGGAAGAAATTTTAGAGCAGGTCTGGCGAAGTTTCGCAAATATTCGTGAGGTGGGGAGTCTCGTTGAAATTGAAGAGCAGATTGATTCTGTAATTAGCGATCATCGTGAGAGATTCGAAGAAACAGGTCAAGCGCAGTTCACAAATGATGGGAAATTAACATCTCAATCAACATTCGTAGTGGGGGGTGAAGTGGAGTCATGGGATCAAATCAAAGAACGATTGCTTGAAAATGCTCATCAACTTGCTCAAGAGGCTCTTGAGCAGGATGATCCAATTGAAGAAATGTTCGCTTCTGAGGTCGGTAAGACGATAGAAATCCTGGATCTGATAAGCGGAACATATGATGTTGTTGTATCTAATCCACCGTATCTTGCTAGTAGTAAAATGGGGGATGAATTAAACCAATATGTTAAAGATCACTATATTGGGAAACGAGACCTTTATTCAGCGTTCATTCAGCGGTGTAGGAATTTTGTTCAGGAAACAGGATATGTTTCAATGATTACTATGGAGACATTTATGTTTCTATCCAGCTATGAACAGTTCCGAGAATGGTTCCTCTCTAATTCCGGAATTACTGAAATGGCTCATTTTGAGCATAGAGATGAGGGATATATGAACACTGCTTTTTGCTTTACCGGCAGGACAATTGATCAAGCTAGATTCATTTCTCTGGTCGAATCTGACAACAAGGTAGACCGTCTTCGGGAAACCTATTCCGGACTTGCCGATGGACGCGACTTAGATAATGTTTATTTGACCAGCCCGGAACTTTTTAACGAAATTAGAAGATCGCCATTTGCTTATTGGTTTGGTGACGAGGTTTTGAACCTCTTTTCTGAGTATCCACCTCTAGATCAACTCTCAGATATATCGGGGGGAGTTGCTTCGGGAGATAACGATCATCACCTGCGCAAATACTGGGAAGTAGATTTCGATGACCTTGGCGAAAAATATCAATGGCATGTAAGGGGTGGTGATAGAAATCCATATTACGATATTATTGACTATACTATCCGGTGGGAAAATGACGGACAAAATATTACTGAGTATGGGGATAAACACGGGAAAAACTATCAGGGACTCTCTGATACTTCCAAATATTTTCAAGAAGGAATAGCATTTAGAAGCTTTAGTAATGAATTTATGGCGAAGTACTATCCAGGGGATTGCGTCTATGATAAGAGCGTTTATAGTATCCATCCAGATGAATTATCACTCTACTATATTCTAGGATATGTGAATTCAAACCTGTTCAGATATTTAGCAAATGGGATTAATCCTACAGTAAATTTCAACCCAAGTGACGCCGGTGAAATCCCTGTACCGACATCGGAAGAGACGGAAACAACGATTTCCAATTATGTTCAAGAAAATATAGAGGCACAACAGTCAAACTTCAGTTATACGGAAGTAGCTCGGTCATTTGACATAGATAAATATAGTGAAATAAATAATATCCGTGAATGGGTGAGGACAGCACTCTTTGAAAAGGATATATCTGAAGCTACTATTGTTGAGAATCATTCAAAGATTGATAAGGAAATATATTCGATGATCTCTGTTTCTGAGGAACTGGTATCAGAATTGAATAGATCCTACCAAACAGACTTCGCTTCAATAGAAACAGATCCAGAGGAAGTTCGATCAGAGATCAAGTCTATGATTGAGAACGGGAAAAGTCTGGAAGACATTTACACTCGTTTAGGTCTCTCGCCCACCGATCTCGCTCATTTCCGCAAAGGGAATAATCTCTATCGAGACAAAGAGAAAGAAGCAGTTTGTAAGCGTTTCATCAGTGTGATATTAGGGGTGCTATTCGGACGGTGGATGCCTGAAGCGCCGATCCAGCGCGATGAAATTATTGATGTTACTGCTGAATCCGACGTTGATAACCTCTTTAGAACAGCTTTAGATGAGGTCGTAAAAGATCCAGACGATACACTTGATTACTTTTCAGGTATTCTTGGGGAATCGGTTGGTCAGTGGCTCTCAGATGATTACTTCCGTTATTATCACTGCAAAGAATATCGCCGCCGCGGCCAGCGCATTCCGATTTATTGGCAGCTTGAAAGTCCCAATGGTTCATTTAGTTGTTTTATTTATTACCATAATATTGGTTCCAATACACTCCCGAAACTCCGTGGACAGTATCTCGATTCACGAATCGGTGAACTCGAAAATGAGCTTGAAACACTCAACGCTCAAACCAGCGGCGATGATCCGGACAAGGAGCTCCTGAAGAGGAAGGAAGAAGTGCAAAACGACCTTGACGACATCAGGGAATTCCGTGATACCATCGACGAAATGATTGATGACGGTGTCACTGTTGATGTTGAAAAGGGAATCTGGGAGAACCTCAAGGAGTGGGATCAGTACGAAGTTCTCGAAACTGGCCTTCCGAAGCTAAAATCGAGTTATTCGAGGTAATTCAAATATGGGAGATCTTGCGGACAGCATTATCACGGAACTTCAGCAGAAATTCGACCGTCACCCGGTCTGGGTGTGGTACGACGCTCAGGAGAAGTACAAAGGTGTTCTTGACGAGGTCGAAACTGCACTTGACGATGTCACACTTGCCCGCTACGACGGCAGTTACTTCGAGCTGAAGCTACGTCTCCAAAACGAGGATCCGGACTACGAGAAGAACTGGCTGTTCTACATCCCCGAGTCCCGAAACGATGCCGAGTGGTTCCGAGATGTCCACGCACTCGGCCGACAGTACCGCGTCGGCCAGAACATCGACGACACACCGGTGACACAGTTCCTCGTCGAACACGACGAAGAGATCCCGGACGCATACGAGGACTGGGGACAGAACCGCGAGATGCAGCGCAAGGCGTTCTTTTGTGTCCTTTTCGGTACTGCAGGCCCAGCTACTGACCAGTGGGTTCGGGCCTACCTCGCTGATCCCGAAGCGTACCGCGAGACGATCGAGAACAACGCGATGGCTGACGCGTGGGACGCGCAGCTCCGCGAAGAGTACGGTATCGACGCCGGGCTGGATCCGAAGGAGCTGGCGATCCAGCTCCTCTTTGGTGAAGTGACGAGTCGGTCCCCGACGGCACAGTACGACAATCTCGCCGCGGACGACGCCCAAGCAGCAGCGAAGTTCTGCGACGATTGGCAGCAGTACGCTCCCGCCGAGTTCACGCGTTATTCGCGGGAGATTGAGTCAGACTACGATCTCACAGAGGCCGTACTCGACTCCAATCAAACGCGGTGGGATGCCACTGCGTTCAAGGGTATCGACACGGGCCTCATTCGGCTCGTGATGGAGCGACTTGCGGAAGGGACGTATGCCGATCTCCCAGAGACGGCAGCAGAACTCCACCGAACTGTCACCAAACGCCAAGACAGCTTCTGGAGCAACGAGGATCTCGTCGACTGGTCGGTCCCCGCCCAGGCGGTCCAGACGCTCCGCCGGATCGGAACCGTGGATGTCGACGACGCAAAGGGAATGGGCTCAACGGAACTCGCACAGCAATATACGAGTGATGACGGCTGGTGGAAGGTTGACGCAGCCTATCGTCGGTACATCAACGCGACCCAGACGGCCACATATCCCTATCCGAAGGAAACCACGGTGAAACGGCAGGTCACCAAACACTACATGGCCTTCCTTCAAGGTGTAAACCGACCGCTTGCAGAGGGTCTGAGTGACGATCCGACACTCGGTACGCCGCAAACATCGTTCTACGAGGAGTTCGCTGACTTAGAGGACGGAACAGCGATCATCATCTGTGACGGGCTTCGCTACGAGCTCGCTGAGGCTATCCGTGAAAACCTCGGGCGACGAACCGACTTCGAGCAGGACCTTAGTGCGATGAGCGCCGCACTACCGTCGATCACCGAGGTCGGTATGGCCGCACACCTACCGGGGGAACTCGGACTCTCGCTCGACGACGACGAACTCGTGGTCACCAGCGGGGGTGAGCAAATGACTGGAAAGGCGGACCGTGTCGAACGACTCAGTGCTGCGGGCTTCGAGGTCGTCGACATAGACGAAGTTGGCGACATTTCACTGGAAGAGCTGACCGAGTCCGATCCTGTTCCGCGTGTCGTCTACTCCGGTACGATCGACAAACTCGGTGAGAGTCTTGATGACGATGCCGCATTCAGCCAAGTCGCATCTCACGTCGACGATGTCGAACGAACGGTACAACGTCTGAAGCAAGCTGGCTACACCCGCTTCGTGATCACCAGCGACCACGGGTTCCTGTACACGGATCGTCTGAGCGACGATCACAAAGTCGAGGCACCTGACCTTGCCCCGATCGTCAAACGTCGGTTCGCTGCTGCCGACCACGAGACGCCACTCGTTGATACAGATGAGTTCGTCGAGATCGATCACGAGGCACTGTCGAAACTCGGCATTGATGGCCCCGAGATCAAGTTGCTGTTCCCTCGTAGTGTCGCGTGCTTCAAGTCACGAGGTGGGAATATGCGGTACTTCCACGGTGGGATTTCGCTTCAAGAACTACTCGTCCCATGCCTCACTGTGACCACAGGCGAGATCGAAGAGAGCGCATCGATCAGCTACGATGTCTCAATTTCGGACCCGATTACGAACTCGATACTCACTGTAGAGATCGAGGCCAAGAGCGGTCAAGTTGCCTTCGACCCCGCACCAATATTAGAGGTTCGTGCGACCATCGATGGTGAGCCAGTCGCAGACCCTGTAACGATGGAAATTTCACCTGGCGACAATAGTGCCCGTGTTCGGCTCAAGCAGGGAGCTGTCTCGGGTGAAGATACCGTTCAATTTGAGGTCGTCGACACTGACACTAGAGAAACGATTACGAGACAAACTGTGGGTCTGGATTTACTCTTCGGAGACGACGATATGGGATTTGACGTGTGAGTGATCTCGGATACAACAACGGGCTGTCGTAGTCAAATCCGGGCAGAGTTCATTCACTATTTTGAGTTCTCACTCCTGATGACCGACACCAATATGCCCCCGGCTACAGTGCCGTTATATAATGACGACTGAGGACGTGGATCGGAAAGCCCTGGATGTCTTCTCCGGGCGCGTCGTCCGGAAAGACCTCGTTCAGGACATCAAATCCGGGGTGAATGTCCCCACCTACGTTCTTGAATATCTGATCGGACAGTACTGTGCGACTGATGACGAGGAATCTCTGGAAGAGGGTCTCGAAAAGGTCAAAGAGATTCTGTCGAAGCACTACGTTCGTCCCGACGAAGCTGAATTCGTCAAGAGCGAGGTTCGAGAGCGGGGGCGTTATCGCGTCATCGACAAGGTCACCGTCAGGCTCGATGAACAACAGGACGCCTACATCGGCTCGTTCGTCAACCTCGGCTTGAGCGATGTCGAGATCAACGAACATCTCGTCAGCAAGCATCCCAAACTCCTCGGGGGTGGCGTCTGGGCTATCATCGATCTGGAGTATCTTCCCGAGAATGCGAACAGTCCAAAGAGCCTCTTCGGCATCGACTCGTTCAAACCCATTCAGGTATCGAATCTTGACCTTGACCAACTGAAGGATCGGCGTAAAGATTTCACACGCGATGAATGGATGGATCTTCTCCTTCAGACCGTCGGATACGACCCTTCCTCGTTTAGCGACCGCGAGAAATTCCTCTTCTTAGCTCGGTGTATCCCGCTTGTCGAGTCGAATTACAACTACGTCGAATTGGGACCACGTGGGACAGGAAAGAGCTATCTCTACCGTGAAATCAGTCCCCACTCGATCCTCATCTCCGGCGGTAAAACCACCGTTGCGAAACTCTTCTTGAACCTGAATACAGGGCGGATCGGACTCGTCGGTCGCTGGGATGTCGTCGCGTTCGACGAGGTCGGGGGGCTCCAGTTCAGCGATTCGGAAGCCGTCCAGATGCTCAAAGACTACATGGAGTCCGGAAGCTTCTCTCGTGGGACTGAAGAGCTCACCGCCCAAGCCTCGATGGTCTACGTCGGGAACATCGATCTCGACGTTGAAGGCGTTCTCAAGAGCTCACACCTCTTCGAACCGTTCCCCGAGGATATGCAGGATCTCGCACTCATCGACCGGTTTCACTACTACCTTCCCGGTTGGGAAGTCCCGAAAATGCGGTCCGAGTTCTTTGGCGACCAGTTCGGGTTCATCGTCGACTACTTCGCTGAGTTCGTCCGGGAACTCCGAAAGGAGTCATACGGTGATGCGATTAACGAGGAGTTCGCGTTCGGTGACCACCTGAACCAACGGGACGAGAAGGCTGTACGCAAGACCGTCTCTGGTCTACTCAAGCTACTCCACCCACACGGAGAGTACACGAAAGAAGAACTCCGAGAGTATCTCGAATTTGCGATGGAAGGTCGCCGCCGAGTCAAAGAGCAATTGAAGCGGATTGGTGGCATGGAATATCGCGCCGTCGAATTCTCCTACCTCGACTTGGATACGAAAGAGGAGATCTATGTCTCAGTCCCCGAAGAAGCAGACGAGGCACTCATCCCCCCCGGAACACAGCAGGCGGGTACAGTCTACACAATAGGCGAGAGTGAGGGACGCCACGCTCCCTTCCGGATAGAGACACAGACACTCCCTGGTTCGGGGAAGACGAACATTTCAGGGACACCTGGAAAGCGGATGAAAGAATCGTTCGAAACCGCTTGTGACTATCTTCAGGCGAATATGCGGGAGCTCAGTCGTGAAGAGACGCTGGGAGAGTATGACATCAACGTCCAAATTCTCAACCCCTCAGACGCGAATGAGGGTGGTGAAACGAGCGTCGGGCTTCTCGTCGGTATTGTTTCGGGCATTCTTGATCGACCAGTTCGACCACAGACGGTCGTACTGGGATCGATGAGTTTGATGGGCGAATTAGTCTCAGTGAGTTCGTTGATCGATAAACTCCAGCTGTCTGCGGACTCTGGGGGCAAAACGGTGCTCCTTCCAGCGAAAAATAAAGAAGACTTACCGAAAATTCCCGATGAACTCCTTGATCAGCTCCAACTCGTGTTCTATACCAATCCTTTGGATGCAGCTAGTAAAGCGATTGAACTGGAATAACACTCAACTAATTCACAGGGTGTTAACTAATTCACAGAAGAGCCTATTCCCGACCGTGTAACTTTCGGCATTGATGCTCCGTTTGAGCTTGTAACTTAATTCCGAGAGTAGCACACGTCTGATGGACCCACAGTCTGTGATTATTGACTCCACACACTCTATATTGCGTGTTATTGGAGTGTAGGATAGACAAGAATTATTATAATCTGCGTTTATATATTATATATGCTGATCGCTTTCGATACAACTTGTGGAATCGTTGTTACCGGCCCAGAATCCTTACCAGATCCAGAATCTCAATCACACGATGTACATGAAGGGATACTGACTGATGGTGGCGTTGAACTACAATGTCCTACATCACCCCAATTCATCCCCAAGCACAATTCCCAGCGTAAGGATACAGGGGACGCGGTAGGTGATAACGACGATTCACGGTATGAGTGTGTTGTTTGTGGGAAACCAGTTACCCGGAACAGCGTTCGAAATCAAGAGGTTGATCATCTTGAAGGCGTATTTAAATGGTTTGAACATACGAACGGTGACGCGGATTGTTTTGGAGATGGATCGATGGGGGCTTCACACCGGGCAGCAGTTGAACTCGCTGCACATCGACTCGCTCGTGCTTCTCAGCAGCTAACCCGTGACTGGATCTCGGGTGATCGAACCAGTTCCGTGCCACGTATCGAACCAGAAAGACGTGTGACTGCCCCAAGTAACGACCAGTGGATCGAAACAGACCTGCATCTGAGTTCTCCACCTATTGCAGTTGAGGTGTTCTCTGAGATTAGTCAACTCGATCTCAGTCGGCGTCTCACGGTACTGTTTGATGCCGGATACGATGCGTACCTCGTGTTTGACGTTGATGGGCGGTACGATCCAAGTAAAATCGAGGTATGGTTACAGGATGCCGCAACGGTACCAGTTCGGGTTGGTCGATTCGACAAAACACGTGCTGTATCGGGCGATCTGTCCTCATTAACACTTGGTACACGGTTGTCGGAGAGTGTGATTGATCCCAGTGCGTTAACAGACTCTAACGTACCTGTGTTTCTCCAGTAAAGCATCACCTGCCATTTCCACTGTCTTAGTTAACATAATGTCATCAATACGTAATTTTGTGAAAAACCACTATTTAAGTTAGTGAATCGCAAGAACCTGAGTACCGGGAATTGGCTCTATCGAAACGAGTCACGGGTGCTTGGACACCCGTAGACCCGGGCTGCCAAGTATGACAGCAAACATTGATTCAACCCGCGACCGTAATAGCAGTAGCGATCAGGCTAAAACCACCGGAACTGGCGATGAATCTGGTTCACGTCTTGCGGACTTAACGACGAAACAACAAGCCATAATCATCGCCACACTTGAACACCCGGACGAACCCGCAGTCTCTATTGCTACGCGTGTCGGAAGCGCACAATCCTACCCATCCCAGGTCGTTGATAACCATAGAGATGTGGTTGACGCGCTACGCAAACAACTCGAAACCGGTGACGGCGTAGCCGACGTGATTGAACGAGAACTCAGCCAGCAAGAAATAATCGAAATTGTCGACTGCGGCCTGCTTGACCGAGTTAACACGAAACTCACCAAGAAATACACCGGCCAGAATGGAAGCAACAGTAGAGAGGGTACAGCAGATCTAAATAACACTAGTGATGGTGACAGTATCCCCGCTGATCGACCTGTCACGAGTCAGAGTTCGTTTATGTCCGCTGCTCCGGACGAGACTCAAACCCGTGATTCCAGTACGTGTGACGGACACTCTGACTCCGAAACGAACAATATCGGAATCGAGCAAACCACACCCTCTCAGAAAAACCCAGACGTAGATACGAACAACGGCTCTGACGACTATCCAGAAGGTACCAAGTCCAAAGGTAGCGTAGATGAAGAAGAATTACGGCAGTGGTATAATGCGTTGACAGAGAAGCAACGAGCAATTGTTGATGCGATTATGGAGAATCCAGATCTAACGGATACACGCATCGCAGAGATTGCTTCGGAAAACCTTCCGAGTGATAAATCAGTCAGTCGTGCCTACGTCTCAATAATAGGGTCAGAGGATACGGCTTTTCTCAAAGCTTTGCGAGAGTTAAAGAGTGAGCCACGGGACGATTCCAATTGTAAAGACAATGCCAATTCGGAAGTTCGAAGTGAGGGTACCGAACACAATCAACACAGAATTTCCACTTCGGACGAGAAAATCCAGTCACAGCGTACTTCAATTCCTATCGAGGAGCTCAAACGTGTTCGTGATCGGATTGCCTTCACTACAGGTGTGATTGAACAGGAATACGCGCTTTCCCAGGACAGAACGAGAAGGGGCGATGAAACCATCCCGTCAAAAACTCACGTCGCTGGGACTGTTGCGTTCGCTCAGCAAACACTCGCTGAAATAGACGAACTCCTGGAACACGAAAAGTAACAATATCGACACCGGTATGCGAGTCTGGTGGGTATCCAAGAATCTCATACACCCGCCTCGTCGGCAGTCTCACCGTCCATATCGGTCTGGTCTGAGATGTTGAGCCCGTGCCGGTCCGCACGTGCACGTGCTTGTTTGTATACTTCTTCTCGCT
Source organism: Halorubrum sp. SD626R (assembly GCF_001261915.1). Lineage (GTDB taxonomy): Archaea > Halobacteriota > Halobacteria > Halobacteriales > Haloferacaceae > Halorubrum. The sequence continues at coordinate 33,372 of NZ_CVRT01000106.1, read as the reverse complement.
GGACGATCCTGTATGCCGTCGTGTACGCAACGTCTGTCTCTTCCTCGATCTCTCTGTAACTAATGCCGTCGTCTCGAAGTGCTAACACGCGTTCCACGTCGGACCACTCACCTCGGTCCGGCACGAGCCTCTTTCCATACTCTTCAGTTACACCGAACCTCAGCCCGTATGGGGCTTCTCCCATCCAGTATCCATTGTCTCGACGAGCTTCAGTAATTTCCAATCCCTTCTCAATCTCTTTGAGTTTTTCTTGGTGTGCTGCGGCTGCCTTTAATATCTCGATTGCCGCATGCATCGGATCCGCTAAGTCCAACTGTCCATCCAACACGGTGTGTAATTCTACGTTGTACTCACGGAAATCCGGGATGAGGCGCATCACCTCGTCAACGTCCCGGGCGATCCGACGCTTGTCGTGTAGTACGATCACATCCAAATCATCGTCCTCACGAAGCCGCTGCTTGAGTTCACGGTATTCATCGCGGGAGTCGTCCCATCCGGAAGCTTGCTGGCCGTCATCGTAGATTCGATCGAGCTTCATGCCGTGTTCATCACAGTACTCCCGGATGTTCTGCTTCTGATTTCCTAAGCTCGTGTCGCTCTTTTGACTGAGTCGTGTGTAACCGATTGCGTTCTGTGTCATAGTCTGTCCACTTACTCTAGATCAAGTTGTTTGGAGTCTGTGCTCTGAAGTCCCTCGATGTGCTTCATCTATCGGTCAGCACGTCCCCCTCTGTCCTTGTGAACGGGAACAAGATGCTGAACTATAGGTATCCGCAGTATTGCTCGTTCTAGATTCTATAATTCAATCATCTTTCACCGCTATTTCGAGTTTCCTAGAACTGATCACATCCCACTCAACTTTCTCATCTGCGAGATCCATCGCGTCTGCGAGCGCTTTGGGGATGGTTACCTGGTACTGTCCTTCGGCGTTCCGAGTAACGGTTGTTGTCGTGGTTTTTGGCATCGTTCTAAGTCACCCACCAACAATATTGATTTGAATATTTGATCTAATAAGGTAAGTCTCTGTTTCAGGGATGCCAGCCCCTGAAACACAAAAACCCCGTCCAGATCTACACCCTCAATCACTCTGGTTGTCTCACCTTGATTCCCGCCCAGCGAATTGAATCCGGTTGGAGAGGCACCAGCCGCGCGTGTGGGTGTTACGCGTAGTACGGTTTGCTGGCTTTAATCTTGACTCTGACCGTGAAATGTACCCACCTTTCATCGTTGGTGAGCGTGCCATGACAGCCCTTTTGAAGTAGCCATCGGAGATTCGCCATCATTTCTTTCTCTTTATCTGTGAGATCCCTGCCCGAGTGTTGAGATAAGCCGAGTGATTCTGCATCTGGCGTGTATCCGATTTCAACAGCTGAGACGAGTTCTTCGCCGGTGATCGCGTTAGTTGGGTAGTACTCGTTGGCAAGTTCGATGGTTTCACTGCGGATTTGGTCTATGGATCTTGTCTCGTACCCGCACATGGTAAGCCTATCGCGGTCGCTGATAGTGCTCCGAACGGCCGTTTCTGCCTCGTCAACGTCATCTTCCGGGATGTATCCGCGGATGCTATATTCTGCAGAGTATCCTTCGCAGCCGGTCACCCCAGCACTATATGTCGTTCTGTCCCGGTCTATCTCTTCACGTAGTAATTTACTGTTGGGCGCGGCTGCGTTGATTGCTTCCGTGAGGATGCGGTGAACATCTGCCGGGCGGTGCCTGTATCCGCCGTCGCCCCAACGCGTCCCGGTTGGGACTGCATCTTCTGTGATGATTGCGGCAAGTGTTTTCTTTTCTCGCGGCTTAGCTTCCTCAAAGTATTCCAGCGGAACGTTTTCCTCTATGTTATCTACGTTTGTGGTGTTTCGTGCCATAGTTGGTTAGTTGTGGTGAACCGTTCCGGGCCGAGGCGCGTTCCGGGAATCGAACCCGGTGAGAGAACCCACCAGGGACGCGTGTGATCACTCTCCCGGCCAATCGCCGGTGAACAATCCTTCAGCAGTGTGCCGATCAAGCCCTTGCCTTACCCACCCGTCGTCGAACCCATACGCCGCGACAAACACCATGTTGTCGTTGACGTACACCTCGTACAGATTGTTCAACGTTCGCTGAACCACGGCCGGCTCACCGTATAAGTGCGCCTCGCAGTACGGTGGCAACGGCTTCTCAACATCATCTAGTACCGTCTCGCATTCGTCCACGAACTCATTAAATTCGCCAGCAGAAAGCTCTGAAGCTACATCGACTCGGTCACCGTTTGTCAGTGACACAGCAACATCGTTCGGTACCGACAGCACCGGTACGCGAACGACATCTACGCCACCACCAACTAGCCGTCCACCATTGTCTTCGCCTCTCACCCACCGCGTACAGACGAAATGATCCTCGTCTCGCAGGGATTGGTAGTACTCCGGAGCGTCAACCGGGACGCACTCGATCGTCATCTTGTGTAGCGCTTTCATGCTTGACATAGTTGGTCTCGATTGATGCCCGCCCGGCGAATCGAACGCCGGTATCAGGAACCGCCTGCGGGTGTGTAGTGGAATTTATATGCTAGTTCGGATCTCCGGATCAACTAACCGTGCAGTCTGATGATTGATGCACCAGTCAGCGTTACTGGAGACTTCAGACTCATCAACTGGGTCAACATCACGTATGTCCACGCCCCATTCGCGCTCGACGCGGGGTACTGTGACCGGTGTGAGATGCACCATGTGCCATTCCCCGATGTGTGCAGTCCAAATCTCTCCGTCATACCGGACGAAGTCACCGTCACCAACTGGGGAATCCCGAATGATCTGCCGACTGTCGCTGGCGAAGCAGCCACGACAGATGCCGCCTGGATCCTCAGTCCCGCCGCCACACCGCGGGCAGGTTCGACAGTCCTCGCAATAATCATTCAGCCAGTGACCGGTGTCTGATCCGCAGAGGGTGCATCCACTAACGTAGTCTGGGTCTGTTGCTACCATAGGTTGTGTCACCTTGAGGCACGCCCAAGGGTACGATCCTTGGTTCCGCCGCCGCTCACGTGCATATAGCTATGTTTATCGATACTATTCTCGCGGTTGGTTCGGTACGTCATCTTCGTTGCCCGACAAATCATTCGTAGCAGGATCGTATTCCTGCTCACATGGCAGTCACTCGTCATACTGGATCGTGATTGGGACGGCGGTTCCAGCGACACGATTCGGTCCGACTTCCATCGGCGGGAATGTGATTGTGGTCACTTCCTTAACACACGCGCGTGCCTCGTTGCGCCAAATCTCTATGGTGGTTTCGCGCCACTCGTCCCAGGTCGTGTCATCGTCAGCGTCACGCTCATAGATGTCCTTATCTTCGAGACAGTTCGGATATTTCGCAGCGCTGTGGACGTTATGGTAGTACGCGTGTGAATCTAGTCCGTCTGCGTGCCCACACAGGAACGCAAACGGGTCAATATGGATCGGAACAGGATCTATATTATCAGCATATCGTGTCTCCGGTTCACTAAAGAATAGGTTCGCTTCGACGCTCCCACGGAATGGCGGGGTGACGCGAAGCACGTATGTCCCGCGGTTGCTCTGTTTGTGGTTCCGCTGGATACAGTCGGCTACGTCGTCGGGAGAGATGACGATCTCGTTAATGTCCGCTAGTGGGTGTTTGATCGCTAATTCGTCGTCGTTCGTGTTTATTCTGCTCATCACATCTTATTCTTACTAAAATAAAGGTATAAACGACCCCCCGGTCTCTCCACATTACCCTGTGAATATTGTAGTTAGAACACTATCTACGTTAGTCTCGAAGGACACCCGTCAAAATATGACTGTTAATTGGCTATTTGATGCACAAGATATACACAATTGTGAGTTCTGATCGTGAATATCGCATGAGGACACTTCAGAAGCAGTTGTCAAATCTCACCGATCCCGATGCTAATGCGGCTGAACAGACGCGTGATACGCTGCTTTCTGAACTCAGTATTCCGGCTGACTGGACTGTGATTGAGACGGATGTCGAGATGGCACAGGATGAGACTCAAGACTGGTTTCTCGTGGGGTTCCAGCACAAGTCGGACCCGGACAAGAGAGCGTCTCTTTTTTTGCTTGAGGGATCCCACAAATTGCAGCTCTACATTGAATCGCCTGAAAACGATGACTGGAGCGAACCAACCCGAGATTCCGCAGAAATCACGAGCGTACTCAGCGATCACTCATAATCCACGACAAAATGTGGTTTAACTACTCTCCAGCCGGTATATTCTATACGGTCTTTTAGGGGTACATTCATGTATGGGAGAGGGTCCCCCCTCTCCCCCAGTATGTTACCCATCCCGCGAAAACCCGTATAATTATAGTCAAATCTGAAAACCTAACCTTTTAGATACCAAGTAGGCTGACTAAGTAGATCGGTGAAAACTGGGTGTGAGTCACGGGGATCCCTACCAGTTCAAGGGAGTGTTTTAATATACAATATCTCTCTTTCATATTCGTTGGCTATGGCTGAAGTCATAACGGATAGTTCATTCAACCAAGTGACAGCAAGGATTATAGTATGGCTGGAACGCCGGAAATTCACTATTGGGTTGGCATTATTCCTCACCGCATGGTATTTTGTCCAACTTTTTATTGCTCATAAGATTGGTTTTGAGGCCGCGCAAAAGTGGTTCTACTTTACGCCGGATTTAGGAATGGGGTGGATAGCTGCTCCCTTCTCGCACGATATGCAGGATGCTGGGCATTTACTTGGAAATTTAGCTAGTTTGTTGCTTGCTGGATTTCTTATCGAACCGCATCTGAAAACACGACAGTATGTGACAATTTTCCTGATGACTCTGGCGTTCAGTATTATCATCCCCGTAATTGGTCTCATCCTGTTTGTAGATGGGGAATGGCTCGTAGCAGGTGCGAGTGGGGGAGTGTACGGTCTGTGGGTGTTCGCTTCGATCTATCGGTCTGATGTAGTACGGAAGTGGCGTGTGTGGATTAGTGTGGATGAGTGGGGCGATTTATCATATTGGTTCGAGTGTGTGATTGTGTTGTTCGGACTCGCGCTGCCGATTATAGTGCCACTTGTAGACTTGTATTCAGGTGGATCAGCAAACAGTATCTCTCATATTTCAGGTATGGTTTTAGGTGGAGTTTTAGGATTGAAATTGAAGAAACAGTAACTAAGCTAGCAGACTAACACAACCACGTGTTGAGCAACCGTGCTGGATATACGGTTTTGTTCTACAGGTAGGTCGTATTAGCCATTGGAACCCTCAACAAGCGTGAAAACTGTATTATCCTCTGAGTCGATCCCTAGCAGAATCAATAACGCCCCACACATAGATATTACACTTGGCCAACAGCCCCAAATCATCCGGTATTGGATTGAGAACATCAATCTTACCAGAGTCAATGAGTCTTTTTCCGACGCCCACGTGGTGAGATTCTCCTAACACGACACAGGCGGTTTCCACGTTCTCAACTCGTGACTGGACCGTCTCAGCCATTTTTTCTTCTCGCTTCGAGTTCACGAGGTAGAGCATGGTGTGGAGCAGAATATATCCGATTAATAACGAGACAATTACCACGCTCAGTGGTTGAGCATCCAATACAAGCGCCACTATAAGTCCTATAGTGGGAATCCAATTTGCCAGCCCCCAGAGTATTGGTCGGTCATATACTGGACGGGCAGTATGTATTGAATCAATCTCACAAATCTTAGCGTTGTATTTTGAAGCGATTCGTTCCATAATCTCTGTATCTTTACCTTTTGTACCCCCGGTCACAATCGAGACGATCCTGCCGAAAAAACCCAAAATAAGAATCACCTGAATTGCAGCTGCTAGCGCGATTAGTGGTGCCCTCGGGAACAAGTAAGCGATCGTGATTGACTGCTTAATCAGCGAAGCTTCTCCACCTTCTCCAAAGACCATATCCGGAGCCTCAAGGTGGTCGGTTATTTCCACAATCCGTTCATCAACTTCGTCGACGTGGGCTCCTGACGAAATATACAGTCTCATTAGTGTATATCTCTGTCGTCGCGTATTGTATTTTCAATTCTACAACCAGTAAATGTTGTTCAAAGGTTCAGTTGAATTCCGATTATTCAGACGACGGTGTATCTCAAGAATAAGATTTCAACAGAGCCGTTCTCTCGTATTTTTGTCTTTATCATCCACAAGTGAGGCGGGATTAAACTACGTTTAAATTCACTGTACTGACTGATCTGTACTCCACCTGTATGGAGTAATTCATAATTCCCGTGTTTATAACGAACTAGATCGTGTACCTTTGAACCCGTTATTACGCTGGTTGTAGCCCCTGAGCGATTCCCAGTTCGGATAACAAGGTATAGTGCCGTTCTATGCACCCGCATCTGATTTCTAGAGGGTAACTGCTCATGGATAGTTATTGAGAACTGACTGTATATCAGCTGATAGGCGTCGATAATAGTTTCCTCGACTACCTAGACTGAAATTTGCCTGATTTAATTGACTGATCTGAGTATCCAGTTCACGCAAAAATTCTAAATGTTCATCACTGGGAGTCTGGCTGGATCCAGTACCATAGAGAATGTGCTTATGTAGGGTCGCATAATATGCTTGACCCATTCGATCATTAGTCTGAGCTAATTCAATATATGCTTGAATAAGGTCATTCACAACATCTGATTTGAATTGATCTGGTACTGAATTTGTGAGTAGAATTGCCTTCTGTGAGCGTACAAACCCCCAAGCAGCATTTTTCAATATGTCTGACTCGACCTCTGTATCGACTTTTAAAATTGACATCCTGAAATCCCGACTCTGCTGGGTTGGCAAAGTGACTAGTGAACGATAGACAGCAATTGCGTGTTTTAACAAATATGCGTACGCATTAGGGAACTCTGCAGTTGGATCAGCCGTTGAGTCTAACTCAAAATTGGAGCAAATTTCCTCAACAATCTCGGCAAGGAAGTGTAAAAATATGTGGCTATCAATATCTTGTCTCAAGGCCTGAGAAGCAAAGAGGTCAAATAATTCAATTCCAACCAGTATGGGATCATGCGAGGGACGCTCGGGGCTGGTGAGTGGGAAATCTTCTGAACGGCCGATATATTTGTCGTCTGGTTGTTCCGATAATGTACGGAGATAAGACTTGACACTCTCTCTGATTGGGTCCCATATCCGCAATTCAGTAGCAATACTTGAATCTCCGAAGAGAGAAGCCAATAATAAACTCGACTCTGGAACCTTTCGATCAGCATGTTGTCCCTCGATAGCCTCTACCTCGTGATAGAGAAGACTCATATGATCACGATGTAGGGCTTTTAGATACTCACGAGCGAATACTGTACGGTCAAGTGTACAATTTGGGTCACCAATTATTTTAGCTGCTAAAGAGGGATTCAGCTCACTATGGTTTTCAAGGAAACTTTTCGCCGTCAACAATTCTGTAGCCGTCTCACGACTACGCAGAGCTTGAGAACTTGAGTTGGTCGAAAAAAATACTGAGTAGTTGTCCTCTATTAAAGCTGAGAGTGTATTGAACTGCTGAGTCGCAAAGAGGTTTCGGAGTCTTGTTTCGAGAACTTCGTCATCATAGATTGTTGCTTCATCTTGTAAGAACACGTAACACGTATACCCGGCTAGAGAGGTTGCGATAAGAACCTGAGAACTTCCTACCCAGAATTGGGCGGGAAGGCAGATCAGACTACAACCCCAACTAAAGCTTAGAGATGCGGTTTCTAGGTATAACTCAGATAGATAGAGTAGAATAATACTAAATCCACCTATTGTAGCCGCACATTTGGCGCGACGGGAGATAGCAAAGTCGGTACGTAGTTGTCGATGTTTGGGTAAAACCGAATACAATGTCACAACGGCTGCAAAGATTGTAAAAACGAATAGTTCCGGCATAGTCGTTAATCCAATTGAATACCTATTTCCTCAATAGCTATATAAAATATGGCCAGATTGGCATACACTCAGCAAGCTGCCAGACCATCTCCAACTGTACCGCATATCCATCCAATAACAACACTATACCCAACATAGAATACTAGTGCTCCGAATAGCACCAGGATTACTAGTATAATGAACTGTAGGGTCTCATTCTCAGTCATAAATCGGCGTAGATTTCACGTCAAGTTAGATATTCGGCTCCGTTGAAATCCCTTTTCGGATAGATCTCTGCCAGAAACAGCCAGCCAATGGGAGTTACGTAATGACCAATCTGTGATTCTCCTGTACTGCCCGATTTGTGAGGCCTCTTGAACCACCACACCACTTATACCGGCATACTAATTTCAAATAAACATGAGTACTCAGCAACCAGACACCGTCGTCCGCGTTACTGTTCGAGACACAGAAAGTAAGCATGATACCGGATGGAACGACGAATACACCTTGGTTGACCGCCCGAACCACGCAGTGGCTGTATTCCGCTCATTCGAGAAACCGAACACCGATTCCAACACGACGATGTTCCGTAATGAAACCGTCCCGAGCGGAAACATTCCTGGTCGAATAGCAGATGTTTTCGACATCTACGTTGACGGCAATGCGCTCGGCCTACCCATCACTGGCAACCCGGTACAGGATTTCCAACGTGAGGACGCCACCCTCACCGTCGAGAGGAATGGTACTAAGTACACCTTTGATGTCTTCAATAGGAACTATGTCGAGGTTAGTATCGATGGCACCCGCGACACCAGTTCCAACGTCCCCATAGCCGTGGAAAATGCCGTCGACGCTCACCTTCCTAATAACATACAGTACCTCTGAATTAGGCCACCATTCGAGGAAAATTCACGGTGCTAATTACATTAGCTCGCTTACCAAGTATTAGCGAAGACGATTGAACGCGAGGTCTAACACCACGCTCATCACGAAATACGACTACTCTGTACTGACCACACTCGGTCAGTCTGTGTCACTTCCAAGGGATTTCAACAGAGGCAATTTTCGTTAACCATCAGGTTCTACATTTGTTCTGCTCAGGTCTTGTTGTACCTCACGGAGCGTAAACGTACTTGTGTGTGTTTTCCTGCTGATCTCGTTTTGCGTCATATCCTGATCATCTCGTGACGCAATCACAGTCCACAGCGCACCTGCCGCGGCCGCTGCTGGTGAACGTCCAAAACGGATGTCAGCGAGCAACTCGGTAGCTTCTTGACGAGTGTTATGGTCAATCCCAAGCTTCTGTCCCCAGTGGTTAACAAAGAACGCAGGGGAGACAGGTGTTGTATGATTTCCAGTGACATCTCTGATTTTCTGAGCTTCCCGAGCGATAAGGGTTGGATCTGAGTCTGTTACTGTAGCGATTTCGTCAAGGGACCGGGCAACTCCCCTCATTTGGCACGCGACTCTGACTGCTGCGGCGACGCCGATCGTAGATCCACGGCCTGCCAAACTGGTTCGTTCGTATGCGCTTCGAAACAGGTTGCTTGTCGTCTTGACGACAGTTGACGGGAGATCAAGTATATTGGTGTGTTCGTCGATAAGGTAGTAGATTCTCTCAGTGTCGGTGATCGGAAGACTTTGTGTGGAGTCTGATGATGGTATGTCTGTATTCATATATAATCGGTAGAGGTACGGTCTTAAATTCGGAGTCCGTCCGAAGTAGTATTTGAGCTGCGCGGCGACTGAGCACCCCTTGTCGGAGTACCAGTTGTTGTATAGATTTAGAAAAAAGTAAGTCAGTCATAGTAAGCGCACAGGTTGTGTAGATAAGGGGTGAATCCCCTCATCCGTCTATTCCCCTAGACACCTAAGGAAAATCATTCGGGTATTTACCCCAATAAAATATCATCAATCACGTCCTTAGAACAGTCGAAAAAATATTTCGCGGTCTTAGAAACTCTATGTGTAAGTACACACCCACCAGGCATATGTGTGTAAAAACCTAACATCTACGTATGAACACAATAGTCACATCAAACTCCCTGAGCACAAAAAATCGAGAGTCAATTGACGGGACGCCTGCCCCAGATGCGATTCTACTCCTTCCCCGAGAACAAACGGAATGGATCCAATACGCACAAGAGATGATTGAGGTAATACCGCGGCTTGACCGCCAGGAGATCCAAGATGTTGAATATCATTTTGATGAGACGAACAACGCATACGACATCGTCCGACCAACGAGGAAAACTAGCGAGTATATGCTGTGGGTAGCGAGAGAGTGGTGCGACGAAGTGACTGCAGCGATTGAAACGGAGACATGCAATCGTCTTATGACCCCGAATATCGAGGCGATTTCACCACAAGCCATCGAATATGTTGTCCATCAGAGCACTCACGTTGTCGGTCTTAATGATGGACTCACAATTCGCGGAGACCACGGAACCAACGCGCTTTCCGATGGGCAGCGCCGCGCGCTCGGCATCGACACTGAAGCAGATGCCGATGACACTGAATCCAGCGAGCAGGACGATGTCAGAGAGGAATGGGAAGCCGACGGTACTGGGGCTACAGAATCCGGACCAGGCACCGAATCCAGTTCTGAAGATAGTCATGAACAGGATTCGCACACGGGCAGTATTGACGAATCCCCCAGTGAAGAACTGGACAATCTCTCTGGAGAAGAGCTCCTCGCTGGTATTGAATGGGATGCTGGCCGCCCGCCGATTGGCTGCACTAGTGAAGCAGGAGTTCTGAAACCCGACGACAACTACACCGATGTGCGAGACGCGCTCCGCCGGGTGGCGCGCAGCGAAATGAGTCAGTCAGCTGCAGCTGATAAACTCGGATGTGCGAGGAAAACCATCGCTAATGCACTTAAGCGCCCGAATTTGTACGGTGTTGACCCAGAGCAAGTATGATCAAGTAAGTAACCCTGACACTGGCGGGTGCTGAGTTCAGGGTACGCAAGCAGCATGTTGAACAACAGAAGTCAAGGACACTTCGCGGTGAAGGCTACATCAGATGGCGCTGCTACCTTGTCGAGAACGTCTTCAAATCGTGATGGGATCGACTCAGAAAGCACGGTACAGGATACTGGGTTGCTAACTCTGAATTGATCCTCAAACAGAATATTTTTTCCAACGAGGTGTCCGAGAACAGAGAGACCAACGTTCCCGCCGCGCTTCACCTCAATAAGCTCCCACGCTCCATTCGGGTGGCGGAGCACCGCATCAACACGATACCCGCCAACGTCAACTTCCTTGTACACGACAACGAAATCTGCCAGCCTTGACACCGGTGGGAATGTTTTCTCGTCAGAGCGAAACACATCTCCGCCGAGATCAGCCGTACTAACCCACCGTTCGAATATCTCATCCTCAGTATCATCACTCGTACCCATTCCGTCACCTACCCGGACTGTCGTTGATTTTGCAACTCGTTTTGTCGGATGTTCGGTCGGAGCGCCTCGTTTCTTGTATTCCTTGAGGTCATCCGGGTTAATGTTGATTTTAACCATACTCATGAGAACACACCACGTAATCTTCAAAGGTTAGGGTAAGCAACGCACAGAACATTATGAGTTCTCAATATATTTTAATTTGACATGATACATTGGATGTCCGGTCAACAACAAAGTTGGGCAGACTTGGACCGTCCCAACTCCCGTGGGTGCCGGCATCAACAGGGAACGAATCCCCGTGCATCGACGGAAAGGTAAGTGCGCGCAAGCGCTGCGTGGGACCGGATTTGAAGCGGCGGACCGGACGAGCAATGAGTCCCCTCAACGCCGGTTTGAGTGTCGACAGCGTAGAACGCTGTGCCGGTCACAGTACTTAAGTAAACACCGTGAGATACTCTGTTCAACAGGCATCGACTGCGAGACGGGAGCAAAAGAAAACACCGGTTCCAGGCGCAGTACGCCCGGAATCCCCGTGGTTCCGACCGAAACGCGCGGACACCCCGTGACCGCCAGCAGGGGGTCGCAAGCCAAGCAGCGTTGAGGGCGCTGTCCTGTAGAGGTCCGCCGGTTCAAATCCGGTCCCACGCATCGCACGGCGGCACACCCGCCACGATGCACGGTGTTGTCTCTACGACAGCACCCACGCACAATTCCTTTCGATGCTACGTGAGAAGTGACGGCGACGATCGGATCGCAGTGGTGAACACCTCCAAAGCCCCTGCCGCGAGGGCGGCGCACGCTCGCTGCGGTCCTCGGTCACTCGCTCCGCTCGTTCCCTGCGGTCCTTGCGTCGCCTGCGCCGCCCTCGCGGCAGCCCCTTTGAATCCCGCCCGCCCGAGACCGCACCGCAGCCTCATACCTCCCCGGCCTCGTCGCTGGCGGCTGCCGCCGCCAGCGACTCCCTCGCACGCGCTCCTCGTGCCCTCCGGGCACTCGGAGGCGCGCGCCGACCGCATCTGTGATTTATAAATCACGTCGCCGGTTTGAATCGCACGTCGCTCGCGCGAACTACCATCCTTTTAGTCGCGCGCCGTCGGAGTGAAGCGTAATGAGTACGGACGCGACCCCCGAGTACGACTACGAGGAGCTGGGGCTCGTCGCGGGGCTGGAGATCCACCAGCAGCTCGACACGGAGACGAAGCTGTTCTGCGACTCCCCCACCGTCGAGCGCGACCCCGACGAGGCCGAACGGTCGATCACCCGGCGGCTCCACCCGACGAAGAGCGAGCTGGGCGAGCTCGACGACGCGGCGATGGAGGAGAGCCGCGTCGACCGCGAGTTCACCTACCTCGCGTACGACACCACCTGCCTCGTCGAGGAGGACGACGAACCGCCCCGGCGCGTCGACGGCGAGGCGCTCTCGGTGGCGCTGCAGATCGCCGACCTGCTCGACGTGTCCGTCGTCGATCAGGCCCACGTCATGCGGAAGCTCGTCATCGACGGCTCGAACACCTCCGGCTTCCAGCGCTCGATCCTGCTCGGACAGGCGGGCGAGATCGAGACGAGCGAGGGCCGCGTGTCGATCGTCGACCTCATGCTGGAGGAGGAGTCGGCCAAACGCGTCGAGGAGACGGACGAGGGCGTGGTCTACTCGCTCGACCGGCTCGGCGTCCCCCTCGTCGAGATCGGGACGGGCCCGGACATCCGGAGCCCCGAGGGCGCCCGCGAGGCCGCCGAGCGGATCGGCATGCTGCTCCGGTCGACGGGCGCGGTCAAGCGCGGGCTCGGCACGATCCGCCAGGACGTGAACGTCTCCATCGCGGACGGCGCCCGCGTCGAGGTGAAGGGCGTCCAGGATCTCCAGGGGATCGAGGACATCGTCCGCGGCGAGGTCGGGCGACAGGCCGAGCTGCTCGAAATCCGCGACGAACTCCGCGAGCGCGGCGCGAGCGTGGGCGATATTTCGGACGCGACCGACGTCTTCGCCGACACCGAGTCGGGCGTCATCCGGGGCGCGCTCGACGCCGGCGGGAAGGTCACCGCGGTCCCGCTGTTCGGCTTCGACGGCCTCGTCGGCCGCGAGATCCAGCCGGATCGGCGGCTCGGCACCGAGCTGTCGGACCACGCGAAGCGCCACGGCGCGGGCGGGATCTTCCACACGGACGAGCTGCCGGCCTACGGCGTCACCGAGCCGGAAGTCGAGGCCCTCCGCGAGGCGGTCGGCGCGGACGAGGGCGACGCGGTCGCCATCGTCGCCGCCGACCCGGAGACCGCGGACCTCGCGATCGAGGCCGCCGCCGACCGCGCCGAGACCGCGATCGAGGGCGTCCCCGAGGAGACCCGCGGCGCCAACGACGACTGGACCACCCGCTACCTCCGGCCCCTGCCGGGCGCGGCGCGGATGTACCCCGAGACGGACGTGCCGCCGGTCGAGCCGGACCCGTCCGACGTGGACCGCCCGGAGCTGCTCGACGAGAAGACCGACCGCTACGTCGACGCCTTCGGGCTCGACCGCGGGCTCGCCGAGCAGGTCGCGTTCGGCCGGCGCTTCCCGCTGTTCGAGACCGCGGTCGACCGCGGCGTCGACCCCACCTTCGCGGCCTCGACGCTGGAGTCGACCACGACGGAGATCCGCCGCGACGGGGAGCCGGTCGAGGACCTGACCGACGACCACTTCCTGGACCTGTTCGATCTCGTCGAGGACGGCGACCTCGCGAAGGAGGGCGTCCCCGAGGTGCTGGCGACGCTGGCGGAGGAGCCGTCGCTGTCCGCGGCCGAGGCGGTCGAGGAGGCCGGGCTCTCCGGCGTGAGCGAGGCCGAGGTCCGGGAGGCGGTCGTCGAGGTCGTCGAGCGAAACGCCGACCAGGTCGAGGCCGAGGGGATGGGCGCCTTCTCCGGCCTGATGGGCGAGGCGATGGGCGCGCTCCGCGGGAAGGCGGACGGCGAGGTCGTCTCGGACGCGCTCCGGGAGGAGATCGGCAAGCGGTCGTAGCGAGTTCGCCGGTCGGTCAGGCCCGCTCTTTACGTGTCGCGAGCCACTGTATTGATTCGAGGGACACTAGATGGTAGACTCGCCCGCGACCGACCCCTCGGACGACCCGTCCGCGCCGGACCCCACGCCCGACCCGAACGTCGCGAGGACGCGCGGCGATCGGGTCTCCGACGCGACGAACCGGTTCATCCACGGCGTCGAGCTCGCGGCGGCGGCGCTGTTCGCGCTCCTGTTCGGCATCGGCGTCGTCGATCTCGCGATACAGATCGCCGAGTCGGTCCCGACCGGCGCCATCACCGATCCGAACACGGTCATCGGCTTCATCGAGACCGGCCTGCTGCTGCTCATCATCGTCGAGGTGTACGAGACGGTCGTCGCCTACATCGAACAGAGCGACACGCGCCGGATCGTCAGGCTGGTGATCTACACCGGCGTCATCGCGATGGTCCGGAAGGTGATCATCTTCCGCACCACGGAGTACGCCACGACGCAGGACGCGCTGTTCGCCGCGGTGTCGTACACCATCATCATCGGCGGGCTGGTGGCCCTCCTGTTCGTCGAGCGCTCGGTCGGCACCTCGCTGCTCGCCGACTGACTCCCGGTCAGTCCGTCAGCTCCGCGAGCAGCGTGTCGAGTTCGTACGTCGCCGGCGCGCGCGGTTCGTCGCGGAGGGTCGCGATGGTGAACGTCGAGTTCGTGCGCTCGACCTCCGGGATCGCCTCGAAGTCGCTGATGAGGCGCTCGACGGTGTCCGACGAGGAGAGCCGCGCGAGCACGACGAAGTCGGTCTCGCCCATCGTGAAGAACGCCTCCGTGACCCCCTCGACGGCGAGCAGCTCGTCGGCGAACGCCTCGTACGGTCCTTCGTAGTCGGCGAGCACCTCGACGATCACGGTGACGCCGAGTCCCAGCGCCTCGTGGTCGAGGTCGTACAGGTCGTTCTCGATCACGCCGTCGTCGCGGAGGTTGTTCAGCCGGTAGTGGATCGTCGACACCGGGATCCCCGTCTCCTCGTGGAGCCGCTCGGGGCTCCCGGTCCCGAGGTCCGAGATCGCCTTCAACAGCCGCACGTCGCGCTCGTCCATACCCCGCCTTCGCGTGAGGGATTGTTGTATATTCCGACCGACAGGGTTGTACTCGGCTCCAAGAATCGAGGTCGATTCGAGAGCGTATTGCAGTTCGTTCGTATGTGTGATTGTTCATCCTGAATACCACCAGTTCTGAGAGAATAGTTTAACTGTCTCAGAAATCTTCGAACTAACACTCAATGAAGCTACGGAACCTCCTCTCTACTCCGGAATCCGTCGTCGTCGCGTTCGTCCTCCTCGCGGTCCTCTGGGGAACCTCCTTCGTCGCCATCGAGGCCGGGCTGCACTACTTCCCGCCGCTGCTGTTCGCCGGTGTCCGGTACGCGGTCGCGGGGGTGATCGTGTTGGGGATCGCCGCAATCGCGTCCGGCCGGACCGTCCCCCGCGGTCGCGACGAGTGGCTCGGCGTCGCCGTGGCGGGGACCTTCGTGATCGCCGCCTACCACGGGCTGTTGTACGTCGGCGAACTCCGTATCTCCGGGGCGGTCGCCGCCGTCGTCGTGAGCCTCGCGCCGGTGTTGACCGCGGTGTTCGCCGCCCTCCTCCTCCCGAGCGAGCGGCTCGGACCCGTCGAGATCGGCGGCTTCGCGCTCGGTATCCTGGGCGTGGTCGTGATCGCCGACCCGACGGGAGCGGGCGTCGGGAGCTCGGCCCTGCTCGGCGTCGGACTCGCGTTCGCCGGCGCCGTCGCCTTCTCGCTGGGGGCGGTGCTGCTCCGGCCGCTCCGGACCGACCTCCCGATCGCCGCCCTCCAAGGGTGGGCGATGGTGCTCGGCGCCGGGCTCCTGTTCGTCGGCGCCGCCCTGTTCGGCGAGTCGCCCGCCTCGATCGTCTGGAACGACACCGCGATCGCCTCGCTCGCGTACCTCACGCTGCTGTCGGGCGTCCTCGCGTTCCTGATCTACTTCGCGCTGCTCGACGCGGTCGGGCCGGCGCAGCTGCACCTCGTCGGGTACGCCGAACCCGTCGTCGCCGCGGCCGGGAGCTGGCTCCTGCTCGGCAGCCTGATCGAGGCGGAGGCGGTGCTCGGGTTCGTCGCGATCCTCGCCGGCTTCCTCGCGCTGGAACGCCGCGAGATCGCCGCGTACGTCGGGTTCGACGCCTACCACTGGCCCGCGCTGATCGGGCGGAAGTGACGGCCCCGCACGAGCGACCGACGGCCGTCGGGGCGACCCGCTCTCAGCCGTCGATGTCCGCGGTGAGCCCGGCGCGGAGGTCGCGCCCGAGGTAGTGGCCCAGGAGCGCGACGGCGAGCCCGAGCCCGCCGCCGACGGCGAGCAAGGGGAGCCCCCACTGTTGGAGGTAGTCGATACCGATCGGAAGGAAGCCCACCCCGAGGACGTTCGTCACGGCGACGAGCGCTCCGGCCGCGCCGCCGGCGAGCCCGGTCTCGACGTACCGGCGGGCGGAGAGGGCCAGCCCGATCAGGAACGCGGCGAGGAACACGCCCCCGGCCGAGCCGATCGTGCCGCCGATGAGGGGGATCGCGCCGCCGACGAAGACGCCGACCGCGACGGCGACGACCGAGAGGGCGAACGCCTTCGCCGAGAACCAGCGACCGCTCGCCCCGAGGCGACCGCTGTCGCCGTCCGCGACGGCCGCCGACTCGGACGAATCCGCCGGCGCGGCGTCGGTCCCGGCGCCGTCCGACGACGCGGTCGGCTCGCCGTCGGCGAGGTCGTCGTCGAGGAGGTCGTCGAGGTCGTCCATCGGGTCGCCGTCGGACGACTCCTCCTTGGAGGGTTGCATACCGGAGCGTTCGCCCGTGAGACCTTGTGTCTTGTGCCCACGGGCGGATCCGTTCGCCGCCTCGCCGACCGATTTCACCGGAAACGCGGTGTCTGGCGGGCGAGCGACGGCGACGAGGAAGGGTGCGAGCGGTCCCGGCTCTCGGTCGCGGTCGGTTCCGACGCTCGGTCTCGGCCCTCAGTCGTCCCCGCCGGCCTCGCGCGACCCCCACACGCGCTTGTCGACGAGCTCGACCGTCATCGCCCCGTCGACGGTCACCTGACAGGAGAGCCGCGGGTAGCCGAAGCGGGCCGCGAGCCCGCCGTGCCAGTGATCCGGCGGCGGTCCCTCGCGGATCCGAACGCCGCAGGTGGCGCAGATTCCGCGCCCGCCGCAGTTCAGGCGACGCGTCGCGGCCGCGTACGGCGACAGGTCGGCGTCGAGGAGGACGCGTCGCAGGTTCCGTCCGACCTCGACCGTCAGCTCGGTGCGTTCGTCGCCGTCGACGACGATCACGGGGACGGTGTCGGCGTCGGTCATATGACGCCCGTGGTTACGTCCGCGGACCCATAGGTCGGGCGGTCGGCGCGAGCTCCTGGAGGGCCTCCCGCGAGCGACCCGGAACGGCTTTGCACGCCGGCGCCGACCCCGTCGATATGGACACGCGTCGCGCGCTGCTCGACGCCTTGGAGAACGGGCCGGTCTCGGGCCCGGCGCTCGCCGCCGAGCTCGACGTCTCCCGGGCCGCGGTGTGGAAGGCGGTCGAGGCGCTCCGCGAGGAGGGGTTCGCCGTCGAGTCGACGCCGGACGGCTACGCCGCGCCCGCGGACCCCGCTTACTGCGCGGCCGGGATCGAGTTCGGGCTGGACGCGCCGTACCGGGTCGAGTACCGCGAGCGGCTCCCGTCGACGAACGACCGCGCCCGCGAGCTGGCGGCCGAGGGCGCCGCCGACGTCGCCGTCGTCGCCGACGAGCAGACCGGCGGCCGCGGGCGGTTGGACCGCGAGTGGGTCGCGCCGAGCGGCGGCGTCTGGCTCTCGCTCGTCACGCGCCCGACGGCGCCGCCGGCACGGGCGCCACTCTTCACCCTCGCCGCGGCGGTCGCGACGGTCGACGCCTGCCGCGAGGCCGGCGTCGACGCGCACATCAAGTGGCCGAACGACGTGCTAGTGGGGAGCGAACCCGAGGGCTCCGGCCGCGGCGGCCGCAAGCTCGCCGGGGTGCTCACCGAGATGGAGGGCGAGGCCGACCGGGTGTCGTGGCTCGTCGTCGGCGTCGGCGTCAACGCGAACCTCGACCCCGACGGGCTGCCCGCGGACGCGACCTCGATGCGCGCCGAGGTGGGCGCTGACGTCGACAGGCGGCGGTTCGCGGCGACGCTCCTCGAACGGTTCGCGTCGCTCGCGGGGACGGCGGACCGCTCCGACCGGATCCTCTCAGCGTGGCGCGACCGGGCGAGCACGCTCGGGCGGCGGGTCCGGGTGGAGACCCCAGGGGGGGCGGTGACCGGGACCGCGGTCGACGTCGAGCCGCCGGGGGCGCTCGTGATCGACACCGACGAGGGGACGCGACGGGTCCACGCGGGCGACTGCGAGCACCTCCGCGACGCCGACGACTGACCCCGCGGGCTACGTCCGTCCCGTCGCTTCCGACTCGGCGTCGTCGGTCGACGCCTCGCCCGGCGTCGTCTCCTCACCGGCGCTCTCCGCGGTGGCCGGCTCCGGCGGGTCGTCGCCGTCGATCCGGACCGTCAGGACGGGAACGGCCGATCCCCGGACGACCTTCTCCGCGACGCTCCCGAGGAGGAGCCGGTCGATCCCCCCGCGGCCGTGGGTCCCCATCACGACGAGGTCGCAGTCGTTGCCCTCGGCGTATCGGACGATCTCGCGGCTGGGCGACCCCTCGACGACCGCCGTCTCCACGTCGACGTCGGTCCCCGCCGCGAGCCCCTCGACCGCGTCCACGGCCTCGTCGGCGTCGCCCCGCAGGAGTTCGCCGACGCCCTCCCACGAGGCCTCCATCGGCATCCCCGCGTACCGCGCCGAGTCGACCACGTGGATGGCGTGGACCGCCGCGCCGTGGACCGCGGCGAGGTCCAGGGCGTGCGCGACCGCTCGCTCCCCCTCGGCCGAACCGTCGGTCGGAACCAGGATTCGGTCGTATAATGTCATCTGTTCACATGGGACAAGGAGCCGCCGGCGCATAACTCTTTGCAGCGTTTGCCGGTTCTTTCGCGGCGGTCCGGCTCCCCTGCCGATCCGCGTTCGGCCGTGGAGCGTGTTTAAGCCTCTGGGCGACGATATTTCCCCATGACATCCGAAGTCAACCTCTCGCACGTCCAAGACGAGTTCGAGGACCACTCGTACCCGGTGGCCCGCGAGGCGCTCGCCGAGTCGTGTACCGGGACGACCGTGCTGTTCGCCGACGGCGACGCGGACCTCGGCGAGCTCTTCGCGTCGATCGAGCAGGAGCGGTTCGAGAGCGCCGAAGACGCGTTCGCCGCGCTCCAGAACGTTCTCCCCGTCGAGGCGCTCGGCGAGCCGGGACAGTCCGACGGCGACGCCTGACCGGGCCCGCGTCCGCCTCCGCGTCTCCTTCGTCACCGACACCCACGCCACGCCGCGTCTCGCATCGCTTTTTACGCCGCGTCGCCCACCGGTGGTAATGAGCTATCGGATCGGCCTCGTCGGCAAGCCCTCCGTGGGGAAGTCGACGTTCTTCAACGCCGCGACCATGAACGATGTGCCCGAGGGCGCGTACCCGTTCACCACGATCGACCCGACCGTCGGCGAGGCGTACGTCCGCGTCGACTGCGCCGCGCCCGAGTTCGACGAGACCTGCACGCCGAGCGTCGGCGTCTGCCGCGAGGGAACGCGGTTCGTCCCCGTGAAGCTGGTCGACGTGGCGGGCCTCGTCCCGGGCGCCCACGAGGGGCGCGGGCTCGGAAACCAGTTCCTCACCGACCTCAACGAGACCGACGTGCTCATCCACGTCGTCGACTTCTCGGGGAAGACGGACATCGAGGGCGAGGCGACCGAGGGCCACGACCCGCGCGAGGACATCGACTTCTTGGAGGAGGAGCTCGACGAGTGGTACCTCGACGTGTTAGAGAAGGGGTTAGAGAAGTTCGAAACCCGGTATCACGGCGCGGACGCGGCCATCGAGGCGGAGCTCGCCGACCAGATGTCCGCGTTCGGCATCGACAAGGACCGGATGAAACGGGTGATCCTCGCCGAGGGGCTCGAACTCGACCCCGAGACGTGGGACGAGACGGACCGGGCCGACCTCGCCCGTGAGATCCGCAAACGAACGAAGCCGATGGTCGTCGCCGCCAACAAGATGGACACGCCCGAGGCGCAGGCGAACTGGGAGGAGATCACCACCGATCCCGACTACGACCACCTCTCGTTCGTCCCCGCGAGCGCCCACGCGGAGAAGGCGCTGAAGAACGCGGACGACGCCGGCGTCGTCGACTACGCCCCCGGCGAGAGCGACTTCGAGGTCGTCGGCGACGTCTCCGGCGAGCAGGCCGCCGGTCTCGACCGGATCGGCGAGTTCGTCGCCGAGTACGACGGGACCGGCGTCCAGGGCGCGCTGGAGGAGGCCGTCTTCGACGTGCTCGGCTGTATCGCCGTCTTCCCGGGCTCCGCGAACGGGAGCAGTGACGAGAAGGGCGTCTTCCGCGACTGCTTCATCCTCCCCGAGGGGTCGACGACCGAGGACTTCGCGTTCCACATCCACTCGGACATCGGCGAGGGGCTCCTCCACGGCACCGACTGCCGGAGCGGGCGCCAAGTCGGGACCGACCGCGAGCTCTCCCACCGCGACGTGATCGAGCTCGTCTCCACGAAGCAGGCGGCCCCCTGAGCGGGCGGAGCGGCGTCGTCGTCGGACCGCCCACCCCGGGCGACCCCCGATCAGCTATTACCCGCCGAGGTCCAACCGGGCCTCATGGAACGGACCGTGACGGTCGAACCCGAGGCCGGCCTCCACGCGCGCCCCGCCTCGAAGCTGGTACAGACGGCGAACCGATTCGACGCCGACGTGTCGATCGGACGCGACGACGACGGCGACGACGGCCTCGTCCGCGCCGACAGCATGCTCTCCGTCAGCGGGCTGAACGTCGAGCACGGCGAGTCGGTCCGCGTCGTCGCCGAGGGGCCGGACGCCGAGCCGGCGCTGGACGCAGTTTGTGAACTGCTCACGAGTCCCGTCGAAGGCTCCGCGGACGAGGACGCGGAGGACGCGCCGTGAGGACGCTCAGCGGCGTCGGCAGCACGCCACGTGCGGGGGTCGGCACGGCGCGCTGGTACCGGCCGGATGCCGACCTGACGCTCCCCGACCGCCCCGACCCAGACGCCATCGACGCCGACGCGGAACTGGAGCGGTTCGAGGCGGCCCGCGACGACGTGCGGGAGGCCCTTCGCGAGGCCCGCGACCGGACGGCCGAGCGCGTCGGCGAGGAGGAGGCGGCGGTGTTCGAGGCCCACGAGGGGTTCCTCGACGATCCGACGATAGTCGAGGACGTCGAGGCCGCGGTCCGCGACGGGACGCCCGCCGAACACGCCGTCGCGGACCGGTTCGACGAGGCGGTCGCGCAGTTCGAGGGGATGGAGGGCCGGATGGCCGAGCGCGCGGACGACCTGCGCGACGTGCGCGACCGGCTGCTACGCGCGCTCCTCGACGCGGAGGGAGACAGAGGGGCCGGCGGCGTCGACCTCGGAGCTCTCCCCGACGGGACGGTCCTGCTGGCGGAGCGGCTCACGCCGAGCGACACCGCCGCCCTCGACCCGGACGCGGTCGCGGGAATCGCCACGGTCGAGGGCGGTCGCACCTCCCACGCCGCGATCATCGCGAGGTCGCTCGCGATCCCCGCGGTCGTCGGCGTCGGCGAGGCGCTCGAATCGGTCGCGGACGGGGAGACCGTCCTCGTCGACGGCGAGGCCGGCGAGGTCGTCGTCGACCCGGACGAGTCGCGCCGCGCCGGAGCGGGCGAGACTGGTCCGGACGCGATCCGCGAGCGCGTCGAGACGGCCGACGGCCGGCCGGTCGAGGTCGCCGCGAACGTCGGCGGCGAGGCCGAGCTCGGACCGGCGGCCGAGCGCGGCGCCGACGGGGTCGGGCTGTTCCGGACCGAGTTCCTCTTCGTCGACCGCGAATCTCCGCCGACCGAGGAGGCGCAGTACGAGGCGATCACGGCCGCGCTGTCGGCGTTCCCCGACGACCGCGTCGTCGTCCGGACGCTCGACGTCGGCGGCGACAAGCCGGTCCCGTACCTCGACCTCCCCGTCGAGGAGAACCCGTTCCTCGGCCGGCGCGGTATCCGGTTGTCGCTCGACGAGCACGCCGACCTCTTCGAGACGCAGCTCCGGGCGCTGCTGCGCGCCGCGGCGACAGAGGCGGGCGACGGGCTGGCCGTGATGTTTCCCCTCGTCAGCCGGGTCGAGGAGGTCGAGCGCGCGGTCGCGGCCGTCGAGTCGCTCGCCGACGAACTCGCCGACGAGGGCGTGGATCACGCGATCCCGGAGCTGGGCGCGATGGTCGAGACGCCCGCGGCGGCGTTCCTCGCGGACGCCCTCGCCGAGCGGCTCGACTTCCTGAGCGTCGGGACGAACGACCTCTCGCAGTACGTGATGGCGGCCGACCGCGGGAACGACGCGGTCGCGGAGTACCACGACCCGCTCCATCCGGCGGTGCTGCGCGCGCTCGACCGCACGGCCGCGACCGTCGAGGAGCGCGACGCGTGGCTGGGAATCTGCGGCGAGATGGCCGGCGATCCGGCGCTGACCGAGCTGCTCGTCGGGCTCGGCTTCGACGAACTGAGCATGAGCGCGGTGACCGTGCCGGCGGTGAAGACGCGGGTGCGCGAGGTCGACGCCGAGGACGCCCGGTCGCTCGCGAGCGACGCGGTCGCCTGCGAGACCCGCGGCGAGGTCCTCGACGTGCTGGGGCTCGACGACCGCGAGCCGTAACCCGAACCGAGGGGAGAGCGGAACGGCCCCGCCTCAGAGCTTCTCGATGTCGCGCGCCGCCTCCGCCTGCTCGCGGACGGACTCGACCGTGGCCGACGGGTCGGTGGCCGCGACCGCCGCGTTGACCGCGCCTTCGAGGACGGGCGCGTCCGCGATGACCGCCTCGGCGTCGCTCAGTTCGACGGCGACGTCCGCGTTCATCACCGCGCTGCCGAGGTCGACGAGGACCACGACGCCGTCCGCGTCGCCGTCTCCCCCGTCTTCGCCGCCCGCACCGGCCGCCGCGTCGATTGCGTCCTCGATCGCGTCCGGGACGGTGCCGATCCCGCCCTTCCCGTCGCCGCCGACCGGCTCGATCCGGGTATCGCCGGCCATCTCGGCGGCGATCTCCGCGATCCCCTCCGCTGCGCGCTCGCTGTGCGAGACGACGACGATCCCGACCATCAGCCGTCCTCCGAGCCGGCCCCCTCGGCGGGGTCGTCCTCGGCGGCCTCGTCGTCCGGGATCGTCGGCGACGAGGCGTCCGTCTCGGGGATCTCGACGTCGAGGCGGTCGGCGGCGACGGCGAGCAGCTCTTCGAGGATGAACAGCGCGCTCGTCGCCCCCGGGTCCTGGTGGCCGACCGAGCGCCAGCCGAGGTAGGAGGCGCGGCCCTTCCGGGCGCGGATCGGGACGGTGAACGCCACGCCGCGCTCCGCGGCGTCGACCGCCTTCGCGAGCGCCTCGATCGGCGGGAGGTCGTCGACCTCGATCGACTTCTTGAACGTGTGGACCGCGGGCGTCAGCGCGTCCACCACCGTCTGGTCGCCGACGCGCGCGTCGCCCCTGTCCTCGACTTTCTCCAAGTACGTCTCCGCGAACGCGACCGCACTCTCGGGGGTGATCCCGTCGCCGAGCTCGGCGGCCGCGAACACGAGCGACCCGCCGAACAGCGGGCCGGAGGCGCCGCCGACCTCGGCCATCAGCGTCTTGCCGACCGTCTTCGCGACGGTCTCCGGGTCGGGGTCGGCGAGGTCGCCCGCGGCGTCGGCCGCCGCCGCCCAGCCGCGCGCCATGTTCCCGCCGTGGTCGGCGTCGCCGATCGCGGAGTCCAGCTGGGTCAGGTGGTCGCGCTCGTCCTCGATGCGCTCGGCGACGGCCTCGACCGCCGCGACGGCGGCGGCGCCCTCGGCGTTCGCGCCCGCCGGGGCCCCGGCGGCGGTCCCCGCGTCGTCCTCGCTCATTTGACCGTTAGCGCCGGGGTGTCGGCCGGCGCGTCGAACAGCTCCTTCAGCTCGTCGTCGACCGCACAGACCGTGATCGACGCGCCGGCCATGTCGAGCGAGGTCATGTAGTCGCCGACCCACGCGTCGTACGTCTCCAGACCGCGCTCGCCGAGCATCTCCTGGAGCCGGCGGTTGACGACGAACAGCTCCATCTGCGGGGTCGCGCCCATCCCGTTGACGACCGTGAGCACCTCCTGCCCCTCGTCGAGGTCGAGGTCGTCGAGGACCGCGTCGGTCAGCTCTTCGGTGACCTCGTCGGCGGGCATCGCCTCGGTGCGCTCGGTACCCGGTTCGCCGTGGATCCCGATCCCGAGCTCGATCTCGTCGTCGCCGAGGTCGAAGGTGGGTTCGCCCTTCTCGGGGGTGACGCAGGAGGTGAGCGCGGTGCCCATCGTGCCGACGTTGTCCACAACCTTCTCGGCGACGCGTTTCACCTCCGAGAGGTCGGCGCCCTGCGCGGCCTTCGCGCCCGCGGCCTTGTGGACGAGGATCGTCCCGCAGACGCCCCGTCGCCCCGAGGTGTACAGCGAGTCCTCGACCGCGACGTCGTCGTTCACCACGACGCTCTCGACCTCGACGCCCTCCATCTCGGCGAGTTCGATGGCGGTCTCGAAGTTCATCACGTCGCCCTCGTAGTTCTTGATGATCGCGAGGACGCCGTCGCCCGCGTCGCAGGCGCCGATCAGTTCCTCGAACTCGTCGGCGGTCGGCGAGGAGAACACGTCGCCCGCCGCCGCCCCGTCGAGCATCCCGTCGCCGATGTACCCCGCGTGCGTCGGCTCGTGGCCGCTCCCGCCGCCGGTCACCAGCGCCACCTTGTCGCCGACCGGCCCGTCGTCGCGGACGAGCACCTGCGTGTCCGGGAGCCGGCTGAGGCGGTCCGGGTGCGCCGCGGTCATCCCGTCGAGCATCTCGTCGACGACGTCGTCCGGGTCGTTGATCAGCTTCTTCATGATCGTTGGTAACATCTCGTCCGGACCGGTTAAACGTAGTGGAGGGGTCTGCTACCGACCGTAGAGCGGCGGACGAACCGGACCGCGATCGCACTAGTCGCGGCGACGTGGAGCGTGCCGCCGCGGCTCAGAGCACCCAGCTCGCGAGGACGCCGATCACCGCCGCCGCGCCGACGACCGTCAGCGCGCCGCCGACGAGCGGCGAGTCGGCGAGCAGCGGGACGCCGACCGCCACCGCCACGAGTCCGGCGAGCAGGAGGACGATCTTGAGGATGACGGTCGGAACCAACTCCAGGATAACGTCGAAGACGACTTCGAACACCTCGTCGAGCATGGTTTCGAGGGCGTCCGTCGATGACTGTCGGCCGGTAAAAGAGTTCGGCGGTCGAGGATCGGTCGCCTCTCGGAGCTCGGTTATTTCGTTACCCGGGGAGACGTTCGAACGTGGCCCCGACCCTGCCGAACGACTTCGAGGAGCGGTTCTGGCGCCGCCACTCCGATCCGAAGAGCGGCTGGAGCCGCGCGGTCCTGCTGCCGGTGCTCCTCTTCGCCGTCTATCACCGGAAGCCGCGGCTCGCGGGCGCCGCCCTCCTGTTCGCCGCGGTGAACCCGGTCCTGTTCTCCCCGCCGGAAACCGACGACGCGCGGATGACTCGCGCGGTGCTGGCCGAACGCTGGTGGACCCGCGAACGGGAGGCGGGCCTCTTCGACCTCACGCATCCGAACCGGCTCAACCTGCTCAACGTCCCCGTCTCGGCGTACGCGTTCGTCGCCGCGTATCGCCGGCGACCCCTCCGAGCCGGCCTCGCAGGCGCGGTTTCGATGGGGCTGAAGTTCCGGTTCGTCGGCGCGCTAGTCCGGCGATACGACGCCGCTAACCGACGGGAAGATCGATAGCGACCGGTTGCGGCGGCTCACGACACCGCATCGCGGACCGCGGCGGGGATGTCCGCCCGGTCGACCTCCCGAACCGACGAGGTGTCGGGATCGGACGGCCCGTACTTGTACCCCGACCCGGTCAGTATCGCGGCGACCTCGTCCGCGGCGTCGAACTCGCCCGCCGCAGCGAGCTCCCGCACGGCGGCCGTGGCCACGGCGCAGGACGGCTCGACGGAGACGCCGGCGTCGGCCGCGAGACGGTCCGTCTCGTCGATCATCGCCTCCTCGGGGACGGAGACGACGCTCCCGCCCGTCTCCGCGACGGCGGCCAGCGCCCGGTTCCCGCTCGGGGGGTCGGCGTTGTTGATCGAGACGGCCGCCGTCGGCTCCCCCTCGACCGGTTCGACGCGTGACTCCCCGCATCGGTAGGCTCGCGCGATCGGATCGCACCGCGCGGCCTGCGCGAGGTAGATCCGCGGTACCGACGAGACCAGGCCGGCCGCGTCCAGCTCTCGGAGCGCCTTCCAGACGCCGCTCGCCTGCCCGCCGCTGCTGACCGGCAAGACGATCGCGTCGGGGGCGTCGGGGGCGAACGCCTCGCAGATCTCGTACGCGACCGTCTTCTGCCCGGCCACCCGGAGCGGGGCGTCCGAGTTGAGGAACGCGGCGCCGAGGTCGCGTTCGACGGTGTCGTGATAGAGCCGCCCGTAGTCGCCGCGGACCCGGAACAGGTGCGGGTCGTGTTGGGCGATCATCGCGAGCCGGGAGTCGGGCGTGTCCTCGGCCACGAGGATGACCGCTTCGCGGTCCGCCGCGGCGGCGTGAGCGGCGACGCTCAGCGCCATGTTGCCGTGGGAGACCGTCCCGACCGGGCCGTCGACCCGACAGATACCGACGGCCGTTCCCCGGTCCTTGAAGCTCCCCGTCGGGTTGGTCCCCTCGACTTTGAGGTGGATCCGCGGGCCGTCCGGCGGTTCGATCGACGGCGCCCGGAACAGCGGCGTCCCCCCTGCAGCGGCGGCGAACCCGGTCGGCGCCGCCGCGGGGAGCACGGGCTCGTAGCGCCAGAGGGTGTCCCCGCCGAGCGTCGCGTCGTTCTCCGGCGCTCCGCCCGCGTCGGGCCAATCGAACGCCGCGGTGTCGGCCTCGAACCAGAGCGGCTCGCCGCAGCGACAGCGGACCGCGTCGCCGAACGCGTACGTTTCGCCGCAGTCGTAACAGGCCAGTCGGTCCATACCGTCTCCTCTGCGCGCGGCCTACAAATGACTGATCACGGGGAACGGGCGACCGTCTCGATTGGACACGTCCCGAACGCGCTCTCGATGATGTAGCGGCGTCACTAGGAGATTAGAACGACGAAATTGGGTGGCTGGGGAGTCCCAGCCCACCAATCCCGAGCGGCCGAAGGCCGCCCGCGAAGCAGGTGGGCCAACACGGATTTGAACGCGTGGACCTCAGCGCCTCTCGCGTGCCCTAACGGGCATTTCGGCGCTTCGGACATTATCGCGTGAGAGGCTCAATTCGAGTGGCTATCCTGCGTGTGAGCGCTCCCGTGTTTGCCTCTCGATCTTTGTGATCCGGATTCGATCAGACATGAACGAAGATCTCGAACCCATCGAGGTGGCTGAGGCAAAGGAAATGTATCTCGAACAGCGTAAGCAGGAGGTGTCGGAGTCAACGATTCAGGCTCACCACTACCGTCTCAAGCACTTTGTCCGGTGGTCTGAAGAGCAAGAGGATCTACACAATCTGAACAATCTAACGGGACGCGATCTCCAACGATATTCGATGTGGCGGCGTGAGGATGGTGACCTGAACAACGTCACGATGGTCACGCAACTGTCTACATTGCGAGTATTCATCAAGTGGTGTGAACGCATCGACGCCGTGGAAGACGGGCTTCACGACAAGATCATTCTCCCTGATTTGTCCCAGCACGAGGATCAACGTGATGCGATGCTCGATTCTGAAGACGCTGAACAACTACTCGAATATATGCGGCAGTTCGAGTGGGGAACACGCACCCACGCTCTGATAGAACTCCTCTGGTATGGTGGAATGCGTATTGGTGCGGCACACGGACTCGATCTAAATGACTACGACCCTGACGAGCAGTATGTCGAGATCCGTCACCGACCAGAGACAGAGACGCGACTGAAGAATAAGAAGGATGGTGAACGTTTTGTTGGGTTATCAGATGGTGTATGCGATGCTTTAGACGTATACATAGAGTACAAACGCATCGAGGCGGAGGATGATTTCGGACGCGAGCCTCTGTTCACCAGCAGGTATGGGCGAGTAAGCAAAAGTTCTCTCCGAGATAGCATCTACCGTGCGACGCGTCCCTGTGTGTATACAGGCAATTGTCCTCACGACCGCGAGATAGACCAGTGTGAAGCCATGGGCCAATACAAGGCCAGCCTATGTCCTTCGAGCGTTAGTCCTCATGCCATCCGCAGAGGGTCTATCACGCACCACTTGACAGAAGATGTCCCCGAAAAGATGGTTGGTGACCGGATGAATGTCAGTTTGGATGTTTTAGAGAAACACTACGATCGACGCACTGAGAAAGAGAAATCTAATCAACGGCGTGACTATTTAAGTGATATCTAAATGACTTGAGTTTCTGCCGACAACTATTTTCTTATCGTCAGCCTTTCGTCAGATATGGGCACGGCTTCAAGAATTTCACCTGAAAGAATATTTGAGGCTCTGGTGAATCGCCAGAAGGCGTTCGACTTCACGGTTTCACGGCTCGCTTGATGTTGTAGACCGCACACATCAAAACGATCTCACGAAATTCGCGGTACCACGCTCGGGCACGCACCGTGTGGCCGAGCGTGCGCTTGATCGTCGAGAAGACGGTCTCAGACAGTGCTCTTTGGCCGTACAGAGACCCATCGATGCGCGCGTTATGCGCGCAGTCGATGGGTCGGAACTCACGGTGCTTGATCAGCGGTCTCACGCCCTCTTCGCGCAATTTCTCGCGAAATTGCTGCCAATCGTAGCCTTTGTCGGCGGCGAGGCTGGCAATCTTGCCCGCGTTGCGGAGGGCGAGTTGCCAGCCGATCTGGGTGTCGTGACGTTTCTCGGTCGTACAGTGAACGTCGAGCACAGCTTGTGTTTTCGTATCGACGAGCGCGGTCGTTTTCAGCGTTTGAACGCGGTAGTTTGTCCGGCGGCAGTAGTGCTTGCTGGCGGTTTCGCGGTCGAAGAACGTCGCGTCCATCGCAGCGTGATCGGCGGTGTCGTGCAGCTGCGCCGAAAGGCGCAGCAGCACTCGCCAGATCTTTATTTCTAACCTATCAAGCGCCTTTACTAGCGTCGAGTGATGCGGGAGGTCGCCCGGACCAAAGCCAATTTCGGCCACTATTTGTGGCATCTCACTCAGCAGATCAAGCGCCTCGCGGTAGGATTTCTCTAGGTAAATCCGGAGACAGTGGAGCGAAACGACGGCGTAATCGGCGAAGCCCCCACCCCCTTCGGGGGCGGCGGCTTCGCCTCGACCACCAACAGCATTTTTAGCCAACGACACCGCTTTGCTCGTGAAGCGGGAGATCTTCGACATAGATCATCGCCGATTTCCCGCTTCACTTCCTTTGATTTGACGACCTATCCCGCCGCCTTACAGCGATTCACCAAAGCCATATTTGATGAAGATAGCACCTCGGATGTTGATTTTGAGATTACACTTACAGCATTACTCGCAACGGTCACTCTCGGAACTACACCAGTCACGCAATATCTGTCCGTTTTGAGGTTTTTTGCATATCTCTTACTATTTGTAACATTATTAAGACGGATTGCGATTTCTAATAGTTTGAAGGATAGCACAAATATTTTTGAAGGAACACGAATTCTCATACTCTCTTTGAGTTATGTGCTAATATTCGCACAGATATTCTCAATTAGTCAGATGATCTCCAACGTGCTGAGTAGCGTTCCTCACTTACTCGTGGTCACTACTTTTGTTATTCTAATGTTCATCTTCTGGGTTGTTATACAGGAAGAGTTGTTTGGAGACCTTGCCATCTACGCTGCGATGTTGGCTAATAATGCGGCGGTAACTGCTCAAGGTACTATTTTTTCACCCCTATCTGACTATCTAATTGATTCGACAGGACGGTTCGTTTATTTCTCAAACGCTGACAATATCCCCGACGTACTTTCTAGATTACAACCGAAAGAACTTGAAAAGCCACGTAATCGTAAGTCGATGACAATTTTCTTAATTGTGGGTATTGCCATCTTTTATGGACTGTTCTGGGGGTTCCTTGCAGTAACCACAGGATCTGTCGCCAAGGCATTTGTGTTCCTTATTTCTGCAATTATAATACAGTATCCGGTTGATTTTCTTTATTCACGCTACGGTGCCGTGGGATTCTATAATGAGAGGTCTGGGCTGGATCTGATCTTGCCTATCGCGCTTGGTGTTATCCTAACACTCTTAATATTATAACTGATAGTTATTCGATGAACTTTATGAGTTAATTCACAGTAAATTATCTAACTATTTGACTGGGTGTCTACTCCTGATGACGCCTACCCAGCGTCGTAACGCATCGAGGCTCGGCTATGCCCTAATCGTTGGACAGCGCAGACCCTCGCGAGTATTGTGGTTCAAATCAACTGAGAAAGATACCTCTCTTCAGTTTGTTGTCCAACGAAATTGGGTGGCTGGGGAGTCCCAGCCCACCAATTCATTCGGGCGGAGCCCGAATTCAATTAAGGTGGGCCAACACGGGTAGCGGCTGAATGATCGGTGATGCCCCTCGTCGGTCGGGATCGGATTTGTCTCGTCGATAGTCGCGTTCATGGTCAGAAATCCTCCGGCAAGTAGTCGGTCCGGCGGTACATCCGCTCGCGCTTGCTCGCCTTGTCGTAGTGCGTTTCCATCGTCTTCTCGGTCATGTCGACCCGGTCGCCGAGGACCGCTTTCGGCGTCCCCTCGTCGAGGTAGGCCGTGACCGATCCTGTCCGAATAGCATGCGGCGACCGCGAGGACGGACACTTGCTCGCCTTGCGCGCTTCGGTCGCCTCGCACTCGTCGGGGTCGCGATCGTGGGGACACTCGACCCCGTACATACAGGGCCGGGTCACCCGGTACATGTCCTGTTTTACCGTTCCGCGGGCGACGCGGCCGTGCGTCGTCGTCAATAGCGGAGCGCGATCGTAGTCGTCGACCACTTCCTTCCGTGGGCCTTCGATGAATGCGATCAACGCGTCCCGGACCGAATCTTGAATCTGAACGTCGCGCTCCGACCACTCGCCGTTTTTTAGCGGCGTCTCACTCTCGGGCCGGTGGCGGACTTCGAGAACCGACTCTTCGCGGTCGAAGTCGCCTAAGTCGAGCGCCCGGAGTCCGCCCCGACGCATCGACGTACGCCACAGGAGTAGCAGCTCGACGTGTTCTCGCGAGGCGTACTGATACTGGTCCAGGTATTCGAGCGCGGCCTCCGCTTCCCCCTTCGCAAGCAGCTCGTCGTTCGACTGCTCTGACTTCGGGACGGACGGAAGGATGATCTTCTCGTGAAGGCCCTCTTCGACGGCCTCAACGTTCGCACAAACACGGAGGAACTGGCGAATCGTCGAGAGTTGACCCTGTAGGGAGATCGTCTTGAGCCCGTCTTCCTCGCGACGCTTGATCCGGTAGTTGTGGAGATCGAGCCCGTCGAGTTCCGAAATGCTCCGTATCCCGTTCTCCTCGCACCACTCGACGAACTGATCCACCCGGTATCGGTGCGATTTGAGCGTCGACGTGCTCACTTCCTCGCGCCGTTGATCGAGGTAGAGATCCCGAGCGACCGATGGCGGGATGTCCTGTAGATCGTCGTCACCCATCGGTGTTCTCGCGCTCCTCGGTGCTCTCTTTGCCTTCGCCGTTCTCATCGTCGTACATCGCCAGCTGTTCCGCGATCCGCCCGGCGTGTCCGTTCTCGTCGCTCACGCGGATCCCTCCTTACCGTCGAGATCTCGGTCGTATGGGCCGACCGGCGTCACTAGCCGCACCCGATCGCGGGGCAACTCGGCGCCAGTCTTGCGGTCGCGGAGGGTCTGAAACACGCCGTCGTAGTCAGTGCTCGCGGCGCAGTTGCGACACCAGAAATGGTGATTCGTCGGTTCCCACGAGCGGTGGCCGCGGGGACACACGAACCGCCACCTATCCTGCCGGTCTTCGATCCGCACAACTTCTTTCGGAGGCATCGCTTCCGACCGACGGACGGTGGTTAAAAAGAAAAGATCCTGACGCGGGCAGTGAAACTGAAAGTAGTCGCGCGCGGCGATTGTGTTGCGGTTCCTCGGTCGATCGGGGGTTTCAAACCCCGTCGCGTGGTGGTCGAGCATGGCTTTCGTGCTACCTCACGGAAGCCCACGCGGGCCCGCTGGCTCCAACAGCGAGGTCCGCTTTCCTTCGAACTGGACCCATCAGAGAGCGACGGGTCCGCGAGAGTGCTTCCGTTAGTCGACCCAAAACACCGGCCCTACTTATATTTAGTACATTGTTTGTGTTCCTACAGTAATCTAAGTGTGTATCTGAATGGACTAACTCGTCACACATATAGGGTCAGTATCGGAAGCACTTCCACATGCGCCCAAGGGTTTCGTGGATGACTCAGGGAGATGACCGGATCCTCGAAACTCTCGAATCCAGTGGGATCGTTCTCTCTCCCGCGGTCTTAGCGTACAACACCGACTACACCCGCAACTACGTCAACAAGCGTCTCCGCAAGCTCCGAAACAACGACCTGGTCGAGAGGGTGGACTCGGGATACTACAAGATAACCGACCGCGGACGCGCGTATCTCGCCGGCGACCTCGACAACGACGACTTGGAGTAACTCTCGCATCGGTACCACTTCCAGTTCCACTCCGTGCCCGTGGCTCACTCCTTTTACACGGATTACCGTGCTCTCTGATATGGCAACGACGAATTCGGAAGAGCAGATTCGGCGCCGCGATACATTCGTGAATCTTGCCGAGGAACTCCAGATTCAACGATCGGTTGTCCACGGCGCGAAAATGGCTGAGAATCTCTTCAGGTTCGAGAACGGTCGCGATCTTGTCGGTATTGGACATGAGGCTGAGCGAGCGATATACTACGAGACCGCCTCAAAATCTCTTGTCGCCGTCCGGTTTGACAAACACGGAGTATACTCCGGTGAACGAGAGCTCCTTCAGCGAGAGTTGGACGATCCGACAGCATGGGTTGAAGCGTATGATGGGGGGTTGGTCTGGCTTCATTCACGAT
>NZ_CVRT01000105.1 GCF_001261915.1 Halorubrum sp. SD626R | reverse complement strand
CGTGATCG
The DNA here is from genome assembly GCF_001261915.1 of Halorubrum sp. SD626R. Classification (GTDB taxonomy): domain Archaea; phylum Halobacteriota; class Halobacteria; order Halobacteriales; family Haloferacaceae; genus Halorubrum. The sequence goes on along the minus strand of NZ_CVRT01000105.1, from coordinate 8,785 downwards.
AGCCGACGGCCTCCCCCTCGGCGCGGATCCGCTCCCACGTCTCGACCGCCGCCTCGAACATCCCCTCGACGTCGTCGGCGAACCGGAACCGGCTCTCGCGGACGACCGCGACGTCGACGAACCGCGCCGAGGCGTCCGTCCACGCCAGCGTCGCGTCGATCACGTGTCCGGGCTCCAGCGACGCCACGCGCTCGGCGAGCTCGCCCTCGTACCCCTCCGCGGTCGCGTACAGGGGGTCGAACTGGTCCTCAGCGTCGGGCGCCGTCGGATCGATCGGTCCGTCCGGGAGTTCGACGAGGACGAACTCCTCGGGGGCGTCGCCGCCCCCGGTGGCGTCGTCGACGTCCGCGGACTCGTCGACCGCGGGACCATCCTCGATGTCCGGGCGCGGCCGGCGGTCGTGCACGCGGAACCGGCCGCTCGTCGTCGGGTCCATACGCGGGGATCGGTCGGCGGGCGGATAAGCGGGTCGGACCGGAGCGTCGACGGCTGTCGTCCCGTCCTCGATCCGACATCACGCGCCCCCGCCGCAGTGGCGGATCCGTGTCGTTATGGGGCGGGCGACCCAACGAATCGGTAAATGGGGATCCTCGAGGACAAGTCGAACGCCCGCCTGTTCTACAAGTACCTCTCGAAGGTGTACGACCAGGTCAACCGCTTCAACTGGAACGAGGAGATGCGCTCCGAGGCGCTCTCCTGGCTGGAGTTCGGCGACGATCCAAGGGTGCTCGACGTCGGGTGCGGTACCGGGTTCGGCACCGAGGGACTGCTGGAACACGCCGACGACGTGCACGGGCTCGACCAGAGCGTCCACCAGATGGAGAAGGCGTTCGAGAAGTTCGGCAAGCGCGACCGGGTGAGCTTCTACCGCGGCGACGCCGAGCGGCTCCCGTTCCGCGACGACGCGTTCGATATCGTCTGGTCGTCCGGTTCGATCGAGTACTGGCCGAACCCCGTCGAGGGGCTCCGGGAGCTGCGACGCGTCGCCAGACCTGGGGGACAGGTGCTCGTCGTCGGCCCCGACTACCCGCACAACCGCGTCCTCCAGCGGGTCGCCGACGCGATCATGCTCTTCTACGACGAGGACGAGGCCGACCGGATGTTCGAGGCGGCGGGCTACGAGGAGTTCGAGCACCACATCCAGCGGGCGACCCCGCGAAGCCCCCGGGCGATCACGACGGTCGCTCGCGTTCCCGAGGAGTAGCGCGCGGCGACGCCGACCCGCCGGTCCCCTTCGTTTCGACATCGGTCACGCCGGTTCGACGACGGCCTCCAGCGCCGCGACCGGCCGCCCGTCGACCGAGATTTCGACGGCGACCGCGTGACCCGGTTCGAGAGCGGGGTCGTTCGTCCCCGCGACGCGGAACGACGCCTCCCCGCCGACCCGCCAGTCGCCGTCGCTAGCGGCGTTGAACGCGCCGGTCGGTCCCGGCCGGAACCCCGCCGCGGAGAAGAACGGCACCGGCGGCTGGCGGGCGAGCGGCTCGCCGTCGACGGTGACGCGAACGTCGAGCTCGCTCGCGTCGAGGGCGTCGCCGCCGCGGTGCGTCACCGTGATCCGGTCGTCGGTCGCCGACAGCGACAGCGACGCCGTCGGCGTGGGCTCGACGGGCTCGGCGGGGGCCCCGAGCGCGACGGTGACGACGCCGCCCGCGAGGACGACGGTGATCGCGAGCAGGAGGACCCCGGCGACCGGGGCGATCGCCCGGCCGGGGCGGCGAGCGTCCGCGTCGGTGTTCCGACGCGGCGACGGACGTGGAATCGGCGGGAAACGATCGAGGGGCACGGCGCGACTGGCGGCGGTATCGCATAAAAAGATCGAGAGGGAGGCGAGCGGGGCGGACGGAGCCGCCGCGCGCACCGCGCTACTCGTCGTCGACGGGCCGCGGCGTCGGGATCGGCCGGAGGCCGTCGACGACGATGACCCGGGGCTCGTCGACGACGGTGATGCGGTACGATTCCGCCGGCGAGAGCGTCCGGACGACGCCGTCGTCGTTCGTGGTGCCGATCGCTCTGCTGTCGCCGTCGCCGACGCTCTTGGTGACGGTGACATCCGGGGCCGGCTCACCCGTCTCCTCGTCGAGGACGGTCACGGTCACCGGCCCGCCGACGTAGCTCCGATCGACCGTGACGGTGAACCCGTCGCCGGTGTCGGAGACGCGCTCGGTGTCGGGGAAGGCGTCGAGGTCGATCCGCTGGTGCTCGACGAACACCCGCTCCGTCCCGCCGCTGACGAAGGTGCGGAGGCGGCCGTACTCGTGCGGGATGGTGATCCGCTGGACCGAGCCGGCCCCGAACGCGTCGGGCTCGCGGAGCGCCGCCGTCTCTGGGTACGACTCGGACGTCACCTCGATCGCGGCGTCGTTGCTGATCGGGCCGCCGTCGCGATCCCAGCGGTCGTTCCGGAACGTCTCGCGGACGTACTCGCCGTCGACGACCGTCGCCAGCGTGACGGATCTCGGAGTCGATTCGACGTGGACCTCTACGGCCGAGACCTCGCCGCGGGCGGTCGCGAGCGCGAGGTCGCGGACGGGCCCCTCGTACACCTGGAGCGCGACCTGGAGCTCGTCGAGCCTGGTCGGTGAACTAAGGCCATCGGTCGCCGCCGCGAGCGCGTCGATCGCTTCGAGCCGTCGGTCGTACTCTCGGGCAGTGGCGGAGACGCGGACGAGCTCGTTCAGGAACTCCCGGTCGGAGAGGTTACCGGAGGCGTGCGCCCTGAACGCGTCCGACTGGCGGCCGTGGAGACGTGCCTCGCCGCGTTCGACGCGCTCGAGCGCCGCGAGGATGAGTCGCCGTCGCTCGGCGTTCGTCTCGGCGCTCTCGATTCGGTCGACGACCGCCGCGGTCTCCACGGCGGCCTCGGCGTCCGCGGTCGAGAAGGAGAGCGCGGGACCGAGGTTCGCGCCGCGGAGGGCGCTGGCGACACGCGAGTCGGTGCCGGTCGGCGCCGAGAGCGTCCGGAACGTGAGGTTCGACCCGTCGACCTGCGAGGACTCGTTCGCGAACTGGGGCGGCTCACCCGGTTCGGCGGCGTCGGCCGAGTCGACGGAACCGTCTGAGTCGAGCGGAATCGGTCCGGGGACCGCGGCGATCGCCGGGGACTCGGACCCGGAAGCGGGGGACGTCGTCCCCGCAACTGGGACGACCAGCAGCAGGACCGCGACGGCGACAGGGAGGGCTCTCATCGTTCGATGGTTCGACCCCTGATATAAAAAATCCACCTCAACGGCCCAGCACGGACCGGCGGCGCTGGCTCCGTCCGTGACGCCAGAGCGACTGAGCGGACGTTTCCCGCCTCCAAACCGACTATGGAAAGCGTTTTGCCCGGTCCACGAGAGGACAGACGTGCATGCGGAATCCCCTTCGCGTCCTCCTCGTCTCGCTGTTCGCCCTCCTCCTCGTCGGCGGCGTCGCGGCGCCGGTCGTCGGGGGCACGGCCGCGTCCCCGGCGGCGTCTCCGGTCGACGCGTCGCCCGCACACGGAGCGCAGACCGCCGAAACGCCGGCGGCGGAACCCATCGGAATGACCGCGGGCCCCGCTACGCAGATCGACTCCGACTTCGACCCGAACACGGCGACCCGGATCCGGATCGAGCCGACGCCGGACCGCGACGCGCGGTGGGAGGTGTCCGTCAGGTACGCCCTCGCCGACGAGACGGAGGTCGGAGCGTTCCGGACCGCCGGCGAGCGGTTCCTCGCCGGCGAGGTCGGGCCGACCCCCGCGCTGTTCGAGGGGTTCGCGCGGGAGGCGAGTCGGAACGTCGACCGGACGATGCGGATCCGGAGCGTCGACCGCGAGGTGACCGTCCACGAGGACCCGTCCGGGTTCGAGGTCGCCGACGGCGAGACCGTCGCCGTCGGCGAACTCCGGCTGACGTTCGTCTGGACGGAGTTCCTCGGGAGCGACGGCGAGAACCTCGTGCTGGGCGACGCGCTGACGACCCCCGAGGGGACGTGGCTCCGATCGCTCGGCGAGGGACAGACGCTGGAGGTGGCGACGCCGGAGCGGTACACCGTCACCGGGACCCCCGGCGCCACCGTCCCGCTCCGCGACAACGCCGTGATAATCGAGGGGCCGCGCACGTTCGCCGAGGGCGAGCGAGTCGCCGTCGTGTACGCGTCGACGGGGCCCGTTGGGCCCCCGTGGGAGATGCTTACCGCCGCGATCGTCGTCGCCGCACTGCTCATCGCCGGGAGCGTCGTCGGCTATCGGCGGATGGAGACCAACGGGGGCGACGAAACGGGCGCGACCGGCGCGAACGGGAACGTCGAGGGCGCCTCCCGGGAGCCGGACGAGGGCCCCGACCCGAACGGCGGGACGGTCGGGTCATCGGACGCCGAGGAAGACCCCGACGGGTCGGTAGAGTCGGAGCCCGAGGAAGACCTCTCGCTGCTCTCGGACGAGGAGCGCGTCGAGCGGCTCCTCACGGAGAACGGCGGACGGATGCGACAGGCCGACATCGTCTCCGAGACCGGTTGGTCGGACGCGAAGGTCTCGCAGCTCCTGTCGGAGATGGCCGACGGGGGACGCGTCGAGAAGCTCCGCTTGGGCCGCGAGAACCTGATCTCGCTTCCGGACGGCGACGACGAGTCGGCGGGCGGCGAAGACGGGTCGGCGGACAACGGCGGGCGCGCCGGGCAGTGAGGTGCCTTCGGGCCCCGAGCGCGGCGGGAGGCAGGAGCCGTCCGGAGACAACCGCTTGCGGTGGGTGCGGCGTTTCGAAAACCCTTACAGGGCGAGCGCCGGAGTAACGATCATGAAGGTTTTAGTGACCGTCAAAGAGATCGCGGAGGCGGACGACGACTTCGCGATCGAGGGGACCGACATCGCGGAGACGGACCTCGAGTACGACCTCAACGAGTGGGACGACTACGCGGTCGAGGCCGCGGTACAGCTGGCCGAGGCCGGCATCGCCGACGAGGTCGTCACCGTCACCGTCGGACCGGAACGGGCCGAAGAGACGATCCGGATGGCGCTCGCGAAGGGGGCGGACCGAGCGGTCCGCGTCTGGGACGACGCCTTCGAAGAGGGGTTTTCGGACGTGGCCGCGAAGGTCTCGACGATCGAGGCCGTCGTCGAGGCCGAGGAGCCGGACCTCGTGCTCGGCGGCGTCCAAGCCGCCGATACGGGGTTCGGCGCGACCGGGGTCGCGCTCGCCGAGCGGATCGGCTTCGAGCACGCCGCGGTCGTCAACGACCTCGAGGTCGACGCGGACGCCGGCGTCGCGCACGTCCACCGCGAGCTGGAGGGCGGCGTCGAGGAGCTGACCGACGTGGACCTCCCCGCCGTGTTGACCGTGCAGACCGGACTCAACGAGCCGCGCTACGCGAGCCTGCGCGGGATCCGGCAGGCACAGCGTAAGGAGATCGACGCGAGGGAGCTCGCCGACCTCGGACTGACCGCCGAGGACGTCGAGAGCGCGCTGACGATCACCTCGATGTACGAGCCGGAGAGCGAGTCGGACGCCGAGATGATCGAGGGCGACGCCGGCGAGGCCGCGGGACGCCTCGCCGAGGTCCTCCGCGATAAGGGGGTGGGCGCGTGATGTCGGACGCGCTCGTCGTCGCCGAACACCGCAGGGGTGAGCTCCGCGACGTCTCCTACGAGGCGATCACGGCCGGCCGCGAGCTCGCCGACGCGCGCGGCGGCGACCTCCACGTCGCCGTCATCGCGGGAGGCGTCGACGGCTTCGCCGAGGACCTGAACCGCGAGGGCGTGGACGCGATTCACACCGTCGACAACGGCGAGGAGTTCGACCACAACGTCTACCAAGCGGCGATCGCGACCCTGCTCGACCGGACGGACGCCGGGACGGTCGTGGCGCCGAACTCGGTCAACGGCCTCGACTACGTCCCCGCCGTCGCCGAGGACCGCGGCCTGCCGCTGGTGACGGACGCGATCGGGTTCGAGTACGACGGCGGCCTGACGGTCACCCGCGAGATGTACGGCTCGAAGGTGGAGACGACGGTCGACGTCGACGGCGACCGCCACGTGCTCACGGTCCGTGGCGGCGAGTGGGCGCCCGCGGAGGGCGTCGGCGACGCGGCGATCGAGTCGGTCGAGGTCGACCCGCCCGAGTCCGGCGCGCGCGTCACCGGTTTCGAGGAGGTCGGCGGCGGCGACGTGGATATCGCCGACGCCGACGTGCTCGTCTCGGTCGGTCGCGGGATCGAGGAGGAGGAGAACTTGGAGCTCGTCGAGGAGCTCGCGGACGCGCTCGGCGCGACGCTCTCCGCCTCCCGGCCGATCGTCGACAACGGCTGGCTCCCGAAGAACCGGCAGGTCGGCCAGAGCGGGAAGGTCGTCACCCCCGACGTGTACATCGCGGTTGGCATCTCCGGCGCGGTCCAACACGTCGCCGGCATGAAGGGTTCGGACACCATCATCGCGGTCAACACCGACCCGAACGCGCCGATCTTCGACATCGCCGACTATGGCGTCGTCGGCGACCTGTTCGAGGTCGTCCCCGAGCTCGTCGACGAGTTCGCCTGAGATCGCGTCGGCGGACTCGCCCGAGCCGACGGCCGGGAATCGGTCCCGTCCGCGCCTCGTTCTCGGTTCGTTTATCACCCCGCCGACCCTCGGATCCGCCATGAGCGAGGCCGACGAGCAGACGGCTGCGACCGCGACCGGCCGGGAGATCTGGATCGAGAAGTACCGGCCGCAGTCGCTCGCCGACATCCACGGGCAGGAGGAGGTCGTCGAGCGGCTCCAGAGCTACATCGATCAGGACGACATTCCGCACCTTCTTTTCAGCGGTCCCGCCGGCGTCGGAAAGACGACTGCGGCCACCGCCATCGCCCGCCAGGTGTACGGCGAGGACAACTGGCGCGGGAATTTCCTCGAGCTCAACGCCTCCGACCAGCGCGGGATCGACGTGGTGCGCGACCGGATCAAGGGGTTCGCGCGCTCGTCGTTCGGCGGCGACTTCCGGATCGTGTTCCTCGACGAGGCCGACTCGCTCACCGATGACGCTCAAGCAGCGTTACGCCGCACGATGGAGCAGTTCTCCGACAACACGCGCTTCATCCTCTCGTGTAACTACTCGTCGAAGATCATCGACCCGATCCAGTCGCGCTGCGCCGTCTTCCGCTTCTCGCCGCTCTCGGACGCGGCCGTCGCCGGCCAGACCCGCGAGATAGCCGCGGCGGAGGGGATCGAGGTGACCGACGCGGGCGTCGACGCGCTCGTGTACGCGGCCGACGGCGACATGCGTCGCGCGATCAACTCCCTGCAGGCGGCGGCGACGACCGGCGACGTCGTCGACGAGGAGGCGGTGTACGCGATCACGGCGACCGCGCGGCCCGAGGAGATCGAGTCGATGGTGACGAACGCGCTGGAGGGCGACTTCTCGCGGGCGCGGGCGACCCTGGACGCGCTGCTCACGGAGACGGGGATGGCCGGCGGCGACGTGATCGACCAGCTCCACCGCTCCGTCTGGGAGTTCGACCTGAGCGAGCGCGAGGCGGTCGCGCTGATGGAGCGGATCGGCGAGGCCGACTACCGGATCGCCGAGGGCGCCAACGAGCAGGTGCAGCTGGAGTCGCTGCTCGCGTCGCTTTCGTTGGAGGAATAGCTGGGTTCTGTCGGAGTTGTCGTCTCGATCGCGGCGCGTGATCTCGGTTGTTTAGATGGGATCGGTGTCGGCGGTGGCGGACTGACCGCCTCCGAGGCCCCGGCCGCCCGGCGAGACGTGATCGACGCTGGAGCTACGGTGACCACTTCCAAAGCTCCAGCCGCTCGGCTCTACATGATCTGTGACTCTGCGGTGAACACCGCCAAAGCCCCAGCCGCGGGGACTCGATGCGCTCGCCGCGGTCCTCGGCGCTCACTCCGTTCGCGCCTGCGGTCCTTGGCGTCGCGCGTCTTCGTCCTCGCGGCAGCGTGGCGCTACGCGCCACGCGCAGCCGGCGGCGGAGCCGCCGGCGACTGCCCCCTTGAGTCCCACCCCGCAACCGCACAGCGCCTCACGCCTCCCCAACCTCGTCGCTCGGTCGAGGCTCCCGGCGGTCGCCCACTCCCTCGCGACTCCCTCGCGCGCGCTGCTCGGCCGCGGTGCGGCCTCGCAGGCGCGCGCCGCCGCCGTTTTTACTTATAAATCGACGTCGCCGTTCCGTGGCACGCTTTTTAAACCGAGCGCGCACCGACCGTCGGTATGCTCGTCGTCGTCTCCGATACTCACGCGCGCGAGGAGTCGAAGCTACAGGGGCGCACCGCGGAGGCGGTCCGCGAGGCCGACCTGGTCGTCCACGCCGGCGACTTCTACCGCGAGCCGGTGCTCGACGCCTTCGAGTCGGCGGCGCGGGCGCTCCGCGCCGTGTACGGCAACAACGACGACGCCGCGATCCGCGACCGCCTCCCGGAGGTCCGCATGGTCGAGTACGCGGGCGTGCGGTTCGCGGTCACCCACCGCCACCGCAGCGGGGACACGGGGCTGGTCATGCTCGGTCGGGGACGCGACGCGGACGCCGTGATATGCGGACACAGCCACCGCCCGCGGTTCGACGACTCGGGCGGCCTCCCGATTGTGAATCCGGGGAGCCACGCGCAGCCGCGGGGGAATCGGCCCGCCCACGCCGAGCTGGAGCCGGGAGACGAGGCCGGTGACGGGGAAGGCGAGACCGCGCTCGACGGGCGACTCGTCACGCCCGACGGCGAGGTGTTCGAGCGGTTTCGGATCGGGGCGTAGTTCGGATCGGGGCGTGAAAGGCACCGCCCGCCGGGGAAGGGGGAGACGGCGGGCGGTGCCTTTCACGCCCCGATCCGAACTACGCCCCGATC
>NZ_CVRT01000104.1 GCF_001261915.1 Halorubrum sp. SD626R | reverse complement strand
TTCCGCTCGTTGGCGTACACGTCCGTGACGTTCTTCCGGTTCTCTCCGAGGGGGCAGTAGAAGCAGTCCCGCTGGTCGCAGTAGCCGTAGACGAACAGCACCATCTTGCCGCCCTTAGCGCACTGTTCACAGCCCTTGGAGATCATCTACCCCTACTACCGGCCGCGGCCTCAAAAAGCGTCCGAACTCCGCGTTCCCGGGAGAGGCCTTGTCACGGGAGCGGTTCCGATGTCGACGACGCCCTCACACGGGGCGACTCGGACACAAAGTATGTACCCCCATCGCCGCCAGTATGGGCCATGAACCGAGAGCCGACCGCCGCCGACGACGCCGAGAACCGGACCGCGAGCGACGCGATCACCCGCCGTCGCGCCCTCGCCGCCGGGGGCGCCGTCGCGCTCGCGGGCCTCGCCGGCTGCACCGCGTACGACGTCGCGACCGGCGACGGGCCCGCGGAGTTCGCCGCCGGCACCGCGACGGTCGCCGACGCGACGCTCTCGGAGAGCGGCTACGAGCTCAACGAGGTGACCGACGAGACGATCACCCGGGAGGTCGAGGTGGCCGGGCGGACGCGAGAGGTCCGCGTGACGAACACCGTCGCCGAGTACGACAAGGCGGTCGAGCTGTTCGGCGAGCGCTACCAGGCCGCCGTCTTCGCCGCGGTGGCGACGCCGCGGGTGGAGGTCCTGGGGGAAGCGCTCAATCCGATCGCCGACTTCAGCACCCGCGAGCGCGCCGAGATCATCCTGAGCCGCTACGAGAACGTCGGCGACCTGGAGCGCGGCTCGGAGTACTCGACGACGGTCCTCGGCGCCGACGCCGACGTCGTCGTGTACACGGCCGAAGGCGAGATCGAGGGGACGGGCGCGGGCGTCGAGCTGGAACTCCACGTCGGCGAGCCGGTCGAGGCCGGCGACGACTTCGTCCTGCCGCTCGCGTCGTACCCGGCGTCGTTCAGCGACGGCGAGAACGTCCGTTCTATGATGAACGGGATCGAACACGAGCCGGCCTCGGACGACGACTGAGAGGCGATCGGACCGCGAGCGATCGGGCCGTAGCCGATCGGCTCACACGCGACCGGACGGACGTGTCCCCCGCCCCGCCGGAGCGAGCCGAAAACATATGGCGGCCCCTCGCATAGCGTCGCGTAATGCTGTTGGTCCTCTGCGTCGACCTCGACGACGACCTCGGCCGCAAGACCGGGATCCCGACCCCGGTGATCGGCGCCGACGACGTCACCGAGGCCGCCGTCGCGCTCGC
>NZ_CVRT01000103.1 GCF_001261915.1 Halorubrum sp. SD626R | reverse complement strand
CCGCGTTTGACCACCTGCTCGTACATCGTGTGGAGCATCTGGTGGCCGGTCTCGGCGCCGGCGTACGTCGTCCGGGGGAACGAGAGCCCGCCGAACGGGCGCTGGGAGACGCGACCGTCCTCCTCGCGGGAGAACGGCATCCCCCAGTGTTCGAGCTGGATGACCTCCTCGGGGCTCTCCTGACAGAGGGCCTCGACCGCCGGCGCGTCGCCGAGGTAGTCCGACCCCTTCATGGTGTCGTACGCGTGGTCCTGCCAGGAGTCGGCGTCGCGCAGCGCCGCGTTGATTCCCCCCTCGGCCGCGCCCGTGTGCGAGCGGACCGGGTGGAGCTTCGAGACGATGGCCACGTCGGCCCCGGCTTCCTGTGCCGCGATCGCCGCCCGGAGGCCCGCCCCCCCGGCGCCGACAACGATGACGTCGTGTTCGTGCATTGTTGGTATGGTAATCGGTTGGATCTGGAGTGACTTAGGGGTGTCTCCCGTCGCTACCAGAACTTCAGGTTGTTCTTGACCGCCTCGCGTTTCAGCTCCTGAATGTGCTCGGTGAGCGGGATGTCCTTCGGGCACACCTCGGTACAGGAGAACTGGGTCTGGCACCGCCAGACGCCGTGCTCCTGCTCGATGATCTCCAGCCGCTTCTGTTTGACTTCCTCGCCCTCGCGCTCGTCCATGGCGAACCGGTACGCCTTGTTGATCGCGGCGGGGCCGAGGTACTCGTTGTCGCCGGCGGCGATGTTACACGAGGACATGCAGGCGCCACACCAGATGCAGCGCGTCGACATCTTCACCTTCTCGCGGTTCTCCCGCGTCTGGCGCTGCTCCTCCAGCTCGCCGTCGGGGTACTCGTTCGTCTGGAAGTACGGCTCGACCGCCTCCATCTGGTCGTAGAAGTGCTCCATGTCGACGACGAGGTCCTTCTCGACCTCGGCGTGCGGGAGCGGCTCGACGCGGATCGGCTCCTCTAACTCGACGATCTGGGTCTTACACGCCAGCTTCTGGCCGCCGTTGACGAACATGGCGTCCGAGCCGCACACCGCCTGCCGGCAGGAGTGGCGGAACGTAAGCGAGGAGTCGTAGTTGTCCCGCGAGTACATCAGCGCGTCGAGGACGGTCATCCCCTTCGTGAACGGGACGTGGAAGGTGTCGAACCGCGGCTCCTGTTTCCCCTCCACCTCGGGGTCGTATCGGAACACCTTCAGTTCGATCGTATCCTCGTCGGCCGCGGCCTTCTCGGCCTCTTCGGCCTGCCGGCGGGCGCGCTCCTCCGCGGCCCGGCGGCGCTTCTCGGTCCGCCGCTCGTCGCCCTTGGAGGCGACCTCCGCATCGGTCTCGGTCTCGCTCGATTCCTCGGTCTGCTTGGGTATCTGTGTGCTCATGGTCGGTTCAGTAGAGTCCGATGCCCGCCCACGCGTTCGCGGTGCGCACGCCCTGCACGATCAGGACCGTGCTCGCGGCGACGAGCGTCCATTTGATGACGGTTCGTTTGGTGCCGGTGAGCCCCTGGTTGACGAGGGCATTGTAGACGCCGTTGACCCCGTGGAACGTCGCGGTCACGAGGAAGAGGATCATCAGCGAGTAGTAGCTCAGGTTCTCCATCCGCGCCGAGCTGGCGAGGAACGAGACCTCGTCGGCGTGGTGGACGAAGTGGAGCAGGAAGAAGTGGAACGCCAGCACGACGAGCAGGAACGCCGCCGTGATCCGCTGGAGCAGCCACATCCGCCCGCCCGACTGGAACGAGGAGTAGCGCTCGGCCATCTCAGAACGCCCCCGCGATGAACGTCGGCACGGACGCGACGGTGATCGCTCCCGTGAGGATCAGCGACGCGTAGAAGCTCTTGTTCTGCGACTCCAGGCCGACGCCGAGGTCGACGAGGAGGAGCCGGGTCCCGTTGAGCATGTGGAAGACGGCCACCGCGAGCAGGCCGACCTCGAGGAGCCGCACCAACAACAGGCTCTCCAGGCTGACGATCGTCTGGGTGTACACGTCCTCTCCCGCCATGATCGCGGCCTCGCTCGCGCCCGCCGCCGGGATACCGGTGCTCAACACGGCGATGTGGGTGAACAGGTAGCCGATGAGCACCCACCCCGTGAACTTATGGAAGATCCAGGCCCACATCCCCGCCTCGAACTCCCGCCACCGGCTGAAGTCCTCGATGAGGCCTCGATTGTACGACTGACTCATGTCTAACGCTTCCGCACTGGGGTCGTATAGTAGTTACTAACACGGCGGGGACGGCCCGGAAGGGGTCCCGACTCGCCGAGGTGTGTCTCCGTCTGTCACGGCGCCCTCGCTCGCGGAAGCCTTTTATGTACTCCTCCCGCCCGTACGGACGCAATGGCGAAAGGGAAGGTTGACTTCTTCAACGACACCGGCGGCTACGGATTCATCGAGACTGACGACGCGGACGAGGACGTGTTCTTCCACATGGAGGACGTCGGCGGCCCGGACCTGGAGGAGGGTCAGGAAGTCGAGTTCGACATCGAGGAAGCGGACAAGGGTCCGCGCGCCACGAACGTCACCCGTCTGTAACCGCTGACGACGACGTTCCAAGGTTGTATCGGCTTTTCGACTGTTTCACACCCGCGAGCGTCGGCTGCATTCGCGGGCGTCGGACCGAACGCCCCCGACCGATAGGGATTTACCGATCGCTGACTGACCAGTCAGTCAATGAGCGACCAGCCGGGCGCGGCCGACGAGATCATGGACGGGGTCTACCGCGCGCTCCGCGCCCACGGCTACGCCGACGTCACGATGCAGGACATCGCCGACGAGTGCTCGAAGAGCAAGTCGCTGCTGCACTACCACTACGACACGAAGGAGGACCTCCTCGTCGCGTTCCTCGACTACGTCATCACCGACTCCGAGGCGCGGATCCGGGCCCGCGCCGACGACCCCCCGGCGGAGCGGCTTGCCGGGTTCGTCGGCTGGTTCGTCTTCGAGGCCGACGCCGTCGACCGCGAGGCGTTCCACATCGCCCTGCTCGAACTCCGGACGCAGGGCCCGTTCAACGATCGCATCCGCGAGCAGCTGGTCAGGAGCGACCGGCTGCTGCGCGGCACCGTCGCCGACATCCTCGAATCGGGGATCGAGGAAGGAGTCTTCCGCGAGGTCGACGTCGAGGAGACGGCCGCCCTCGTGGTCGCCACCCTCGACGGCGCGCGGACCAGACAGATCACTCTCACCGGCGGGGACGGCGACGAAGCGACCGACGTCGACGACCTCCCCGAACCGACGTACACCCGCCGGGTCGCCGAGGCGACGCTCCAGCGGATCGTCGAACCGCTGCTCGCCGAGGGCGTGGCGATCCCCTCGCTGGAGGACGGTATCACCTCGATGCTCCGCGAGGGCGGGACCGAATGAGCGCGCGCTCGACGCGACGCGGGCGAGGCCCGGCGCCTCTGCGAGGCCCCTGAGATGGGGTGGCTCGGCTTCGATCGGCCGCCGACCGTGCTGCTCGCGGTGATCGCCAGCACCTTCTTCGTCGGGTTCGGCGGCGGCGTCGTCTTCCCGATCCTGCCGAACCTCGGCGCGGTCCTCGGCATCTCGGCGTTCACGGTCGGCCTCATCCTCTCGGCGAACCGCTGGGTGCGGCTCGTCGCGAACGCACCGGCCGGCGCCCTCGTCGACAGGTACGGGACGCGCAAGCCGTTCATTTACGGCCTCCTCGTCGAGGGGGTCGCCACGCTCGGCTACGTCGTCGCGCTCGCGATGCCCCCGGCCGAGTCGCTCCGACCCCTCGCGGCGTCGCTGCCGCGGGTCGCGGTCGGCGCCGTCGCGATCGGACCGGAGTGGTGGTTCGCGTCGGTTTCTGTCGCCGTCGCGCCCGAGACGTGGTTCCTCCTCGCTCGGGTCCTCTGGGGGCTCGGCTCCGCCGCGGTGTTCGCGACCGCCTACACCATCGCGGCCGACCTCTCCGACAGCGGCTCGCGCGGGACGAACATGGGCGTCGTCCGCGGGGGCATCACGATGGGATTTCCGGCGGGGCTCGTGCTCGGCGGCGTCGTCTCGTCGCTGGCCGGCAACGCGGCCGCCTTCGCCGTCGCCGCCGCCTTCGCGCTCACCGCCAGCGTCGTGGCCCACCGGTACGTCCCGGAGACGCACGTCACGGGCGAGCGCTCGGGCGACTCGATCAGGCCGTGGGACGTCGACACCGGCGTCCCCGCGCTGACGGTCGGGCTGGTCAACTTCGGGCTGCTGTTCGCATACATCGGCGCGCTGTTCTCCACGCTCGTCTTATTCCTCGGGGCGAAGGACATCTCGCTGTTCGGGCTCGCCCCGCAGGGGACCTCCGGGCTGTTCATGGCCGGCACCGTCCTCTCGGCGTCCTTCTTCATGCTCGTCGGCGGTCGGATCTCGGACTCCCGCGACTCGCGCACGCCGGTCCTGCTGACCTTCCTCGTCGTCTCGTTCGTCGGGTTCCTCCTGCTCTCCCGGTCCGGGTCGACCCTCGACCTCGCGCTCGCCTGCGTCTGTATCGGCGCCGGACAGGGCGGCACGAGCGGCCCGATGATGGCGCTGCTCGCCGACCTCACCCCCGACGAGCGGATGGGGCGGGCCTCCGGGACGAACAACGTCTTCGGCGACGTCGGCGGCGCGCTCGGCCCGATGGTGTCGCTGCCGCTGATCGACGCGGTCGGCTTCGCCCCGGTCTACGCCGCCTGTGCGGTCTTCCCGCTCGCCGCGGGCGTCGCGCTGCTCGTCGGCGTCCGCCGCGAGACCGGGACCTTCCTCCCGGGGCGCACCGCGGGCGAGACGGGGGGCGCCGCGGGCGACCCGACCGGCGCGGAGTCGTAGGCCGGGAGTATCCGGCCGTCGCCGTCACGCCGTATGCGAACCGCTAGCGCCCCCTACCCGAAAGAACAACCGTTAAAAGTCGCCGCCGGGTTCGTACGGACATGGCTGGAACCATCGAAGCGCTCGTCCCCGGCGGGCAGGCCAACCCCGGCCCGCCGCTCGGTCCCGAGCTCGGACCGACGCCGGTGGACGTACAGGACGTCGTGTCGCAGATCAACGAGGAGACCGCCGCGTTCGACGGGATGGAGGTCCCCGTCACGATCGAGTACGACGACGGCGGCTCGTTCACCATCGAGGTCGGCGTCCCGCCGACGGCCGAACTGATCAAGGACGAGGCCGGGTTCGAGACGGGCTCCGGCGAGCCTCAGACCGACTTCGTCGCCGACATGTCGATCGAACAGGTGAAGAAGGTCGCCGAACAGAAGTCGACCGACCTGCTCTCGTACGACGTGAAGAACGCCGCCAAGGAGGTCGGCGGCACCTGCGCCTCCCTCGGCGTCACCATCGAGGGCGAGGACGCCCGGACGTTCGACGACCGCGTCGACGCCGGCGACTACGACGACGTCCTCGACGCGTAACGCGGCTCCCCCGGCGTTTCGCTGGGTCCGGTTTTGGCTGCGGTCGCTTTCTCCGACGCCTACACCGCGGGCCGCTCCGCGAGCTCCGGCTCCGGCGGATCGGGCGAGACGGGTCGCACGTCGGCCCACGTCCGACCGACGACCGCCGCCGCGGCCACGAGCGCGTAGAACTGGACGAAGAAGCCCGCGATCGTCCCGAGGACCGGTACCACGGAGAGGACGCCGATCGCCAGCGTGCCGGCGAGCACGATCGCGGCGGCGGTGAGCCACCCGATCGCGTACGCTCGCTTCGAGACGGCGGTCCAGAGCGCCCCGATCGCGAACCCGTCGCCGACCCGGCCCGACTCGGCGACGGCGGCCAGCGCCGCGGGCGTCACGTAGAGCCCGACGAGCGAGACGACGACGCCGGCGATCCCGAGGGCGAGCGCGAGCGCGCCCAGGGCGAGGCCTCCCGCGGCGGCTCCGGCGTCGCCGCCGCCCGGCACCACGACGAACGTCCCGAGGGCCAGCGCGGCGGCGATCGCGAGGACCGCGAGCGGTAGCAGCGAGTAGACGAACGCGACGACGAACGCCTTCAGGCCGTCGACGAGGAGGTCCACCCACGCCTCGAAGGCCGGCGGCGCGTCGTCGCCGTCCGCAGTCCGTCGAAGCACGCGCGAGACGTAGCCGAGCACGAGGACCGACGGGACGACGAGCGGGCTCGCGACCAGGAGCACGCCGCCGATCAGGACGGTCACGACGGCGTCGTCGCCGTCGCGCAGGTAGGTTAGCGATGCTGGCATCATTGGTATCGCGTTAGTCTACGCTCCGTGGCAAGATAACGCCGCGCGTCGGCGCGGTACCTCCGGTTCGGCGACTCCGATGGGTCACCGCGCACCGGACCGCGGTTTTATTCCCGAACCGCACCGACTCGCGGTCATGCCCGATCTCCACCCGATCGCGAAGCGGATCCACAACGTCCAGCCGCGCCCGGTCCGACTCACCCTCGACGACGGCGAGACCGGCGTCTTCGAGTTCTCGTCCACCGAGTTCTTCCAGCGCGAGTTCCGCGGCGAGGGCGTCCGCACCGACGCCGACCGCGACGCCGAGTTCCGCCTGATCACCTCCGAGGGTCACGAGTCGGTGCTGCTGGGTCGGTCCGGACCGGACGAGGGGGGCTGGACCGTCGTCGGCGAGATCGTCGAGGCCGAGCGCGCCGAGGAGTGACGACGGCGCGGCCAAGCGTGTCTTCTGACGGTCGTACAGAGCTTCCGTCCCCGGCCTACCGCACGACCGTCACCGGCACCTCCGCTCGTCGGACGACCCCCTCGGCGACGCTGCCGAGCAGGATGCGCGAGAGCCCCGTCCGGCCGCGGCTCGCGAGCACGAGGTGGTCGAACGGCTCTGCGGTCCCCTCTCCGCCGTCCCCGTCCCCGACCGGGGTCTCGCCGCCCGCGACCGCGAGGATCGTCGCGGTCGGTCGACCCACCTCCAGCCTGGTGTCCACCTCTCGGTCCACCGTCTCCCTCGCCTCGCGGAGGATCCGCTCGCCGCGGCCCTTGGCGCTCTCGTACCACTGGTCGACCGCGCCCGGGAACCCGCCGTCCGCGCCGGTCGTCGAGTCCGCCGGGTTGATCACGTGGAGCGCCGTCACCGCGGCGTCCGGCCACTCCTCGACCGCGAACCGCAGCGCCTCGGCCGCCTCCTCAGAGCCGTCGACCGCTACGAGGATCCGTTTGGTCATACGCGGCAGTTCTCGGTCCGCCCTGAAAAAGGTCGACGGCGACTTCCGCCCCGTGGAAACCGGCTCCGACCCGGAGTCGACCCGCTCAGTCGCCGTGGCGCGTCACGCACTTCGAGAGCCCGATCAGCTCGACGGGCTCGGAGTTGTCCGGCGAGTAGACGACCATCTGACCCTTCTCCATGTACGGGACCTTGCCGGCGAGGTTCGAGGGGATGTTGACGCTGCTGATGGCGTCCTCGTCGCCGAGGTTGAGAACGATCTTCGTGTTCACCTGTTTGAACACCGACTCGGCCACGTCCTGCGGATCCTGGGTGATCAGGAAGAGCCCGAGCCGCTCCTTGCGGCCCTGCTTCGCGGCCTCCGTGAACTTCTGGACGACCTTCCGGGCCTGCACGTTGTCGGCGTCCGCGAGGAAGTTGTGCGCCTCGTCCATGCCGATGAGGAGCGGCGTCTCCTCGATCCGGTCGCTGTCGGGGTCGTTCGAGAGCTTGTCGTCGACGAGCAGCCCCGCGACCGCGAGCACGACGATCTCCTTCTGCCGCGAGGTCGGCAGGTGGTACGTCGGGATCACGGAGAGCCCGCCGGGGCGGACGAGGGTGTGGTCCAGCTCCGTGATCGGCTTCGCGTCCTGATCGAAGACGCCCCCGGGGACCGCGCGCACCCGTCGTTTGACGGCGTCGAACGTCGCCTCGTGGACCCGGCCGCTCTCGTCGAGCTCCTCCTTCAGCGCCGGGTCGTCGAGGTACGAGAGGAACTGGCTGTACGTCCCCGAGTCGCCGTAGTCGTCGAAGAAGCGGTTCAGGAGCGTCAACAGCGCGGGGTACTGGTTGTCGTTGAGCCCGGAGCCGGCGACGAGCCACGGCATGTCCCGCGCGAGCGAGAAGGGAATGGTGAACTCGACGCGCTCGGCGCGGTGGCCCTCCCCGGGGTACCTCGCGTTCGCGACCCGCGGCACGAGGGCGACCGTGTCGTCGTGGCCGCCGTGGGCGATCCCCTCGCGGTCGAGCCGGCGCGCGAAGTCGGCGTCGAGGTCGGGGTTGTCGTCGTGCATCTGCGCGTACTCGTCCTGCGGGTCGAACTGGACGACCGCCATGCGCGACTCGCGGCCGTCGCCGGTCGGGTAGGTGCGGTCCGAGTCGAGGTACTGCCGGAGGACGTTCTTCGAGGCGTGGGTCTTCCCGGACCCGGTCCCGCCGGCGACGAGGGTGTGCCGGAACGCGAGCGGGTCGCCGTCGGCGTAGTCGTCCTTCACCCGGTAGTCGACGGTGGGCGGCTCCGCCGCCGTCCGCACCTTCTCGCCGCCGACCGAGAGGTGGCCGAGGAAGACGCCGTCCTCGGGGATCTTCAGCCCGGTCTTGATCTCGGCGTCGTCGGAGGCCTCCTCGACGACCGCGCCCGGCTTCGGGACCCGGTCGGTCATCCGGCGCTTCATCCCGTCGCCCTCGCCGTAGACGACCGACATCGGCTCCAGCTCGGCCATGAACTTGTAGTCGCGCTCGGCGAAGTCGTCGCGGCGCATCTGGCGGCGGGCGTGGATCTCGGTGGCGTCGTCCGAGCGGAACTCCTGGGCGTACTCCAACCCCGTGATCCGACAGAACAGCCGCTCGCCGTCCGGATACGGGACGAGGAGGTACTTCCCGAGCCGCACCGCCTCGCGGTTCCCCGTCGTGACGAACGCCCGCAGCGTCGTCTCGTCTTCCTCCTCGGCGACGCGGAGCCCCTGCGAGACCGAGACGACGCCGAGACCGGCGTCCTCGCCCGCCGGCTCCACGTCGTACGCGGCGAACCCGTCGTCGGCCGCGTCGCCGTCGGCTGCGTCGCTCTCGACGGCCGCGGGCGCCGCCCGTCCGCCGTCGCCGGTCGCCGCGCCTCCCGAGGCCGACGCCTCCGCCCCGGGCGCGTCGTCGGTGTCGCCGGCGCCGGTCGAGTCGGCGTCGTCGGGGGCGTCGGCGGCGTCTCCCTCGCCGCCGCCCTCGTCGTCGGTGAACTCGGTGAAGTCCTCCAGCGTCATGAGCGAACCAGCGGCCGCCACGCCGAAAGCGTTTCGCCCTCCGCGTCGCCTCGGGCGTCGCGAGGGTCTCGGGCGGCGCCCGCGCCCGTCACGGGCCCCTTTTCCGCGTCGGGCCCCTACCGACGGTATGATTCTGGTTCGCGGCAGCGGCGGCGGGACCGACCTCACCGGAACGGTGTTCGAGCGCGGCGAGGACCCGCCGACGTACAAGGGCGCGCCCGACGAGGACGCCCCCTACGTCTGGGTGTGCGACGCCTTCTATCAGGTCGAGAGCGGCGGGTCGGCGCTCACCGTCGACGGCGAGGAGATCCGGGTCGCCTTCGAGGAGCCGATGCCCCGCGGCTTCGACACCAAGTCCGCCGCGCTCGACGCGGCCGAGGAACACGTCCGCACTCAGTTCGCGCGGATCGGCGTCGACCCCGACGACGTGGCGGTCGAGGCGACGAAGGCCGACCCGGCCTGAACCGCTCGCATCGGGACCAACGCGGGGCGCCGCATCGGGATTTACCCGTCGGGGGCCGGTACGGCGTCGTATGTCGGAACCACCGGAAGACTTCGATCCCGGGTCGCGGGAGGAGCGCGAGGTCGCCGCCGAGGCCGCGAGCGACCGCTCCGACCTCCTCTCGCTCATGGCCCACACCTACCGCGGCGAGCTCGGGCGGATGAGCTCGTGGCGGACCCGCATCGACCGGACGACCAACTGGGCGGTCGTGGTGACGGCGTCGCTGCTCACGTGGACGTTCTCGAACGAGTCGCGCCCGCACTACGTGCTGCTCATCGGGCTCGTGATGCTCAGCGTCTTCCTCGGGATCGAGATCCGCCGGTACCGCATGTTCGACGTCTGGCGGTCCCGCGTGCGGCTCCTAGAGGAGAACGTGTTCGCGAACGCGCTCGATCCCGAGGGCGTCGAGCAGTCGAACTGGCGGAAGCTCCTGAGCGAGGACCTCCGCGAGCCGACGATCAAGACGCCGAGCGCCGAGGCGATTTCCCGCCGTCTCCGACGGGTGTACGCTCCGCTGTTCACCGTTCTCATCGCCGCGTGGGTCGTCCGACTCACGGTGTTCACGCCCGCCGGAAGCGGCGTCGTCGCGACCGCGGACGTCGGCGCGATTCCCGGCGCCTTCGTGCTCGCGCTGGTCGCCTGTTTCTACCTCGCCGTGCTGGCGCTGACCCTGCGCCGGGCCCCGAGGCGGGCGAAGGGCGAGCTCGGGTCCGCGGACGACACCGACGAGTGGAAGTGACCCGAGTCGCTCGGGGTTCCTCTCGGGATCCTTACTCCTCGTCGTCCGGCGTGGAGACGCCGAGCGGGAGCGATTCCGGCGGCTCCGCGTCGCCGTCGAGCCCCTCGTAGGCGTCGTCGATGAGGCGGGCGAGCTGGGCCTCGGGCGTCACGCCGCGGGCGGCCGCGAGCGCCGCGAGCCGCTCGTACTGCTCGGGCGGAACGGACACCGAACCCTCTGTCATACCCGTCGCTGGTCGCCGTAGCTACAAAAGCGTTGTTCGGGACCCCTGCGCGGATCAGCCGAAGATCCGGAGGAGCCCGAGCGCCCACCGAGCCGGCTCGAAACAGACGAAGAGGACGCCCTCGGAGCGCGAGAGCAGCCGTCCGGACCACAGCGCGGCGACCATCAGCACCGTGAGGACCGTCAGCCAGAGCAGCGTCTCGATCGCCGCGGGCCCGACCGAGAGCGGGCGGACCAGCGCGTACCCGTTCCGTCAGGCCGGTATTTAATCCCTACCGACCCCCGCCGGGCGAACCGGTCCCGTCCGGCACCGTGTACTTATCCGTCGGCCGATCGTCGTGTTCCCGCATGAACGGACGTGGGGCGCCGTGAGGCGACGAGACCTGATGCGGGCGGGCGCCGCGGCCGGCGCGGCCGACCTCGCGGGCTGTGCGAGCGGCGGCGACGCTCCGACCTTCGAGGAGGGGTTCGAGGACGGGATCTGGGAGTGGGAGGCCGGCGCCGCGATCGGCCCGGAGGTCGATATCGAGGACTTCGACTGGGAGGTCGACGTCTCCGAGGAGGAGGCGGCCGTGGGGGAGCGGTCGCCCCGGATCTGGAACCAGGGCGAATACGACGACGGGGTGACGTGGGTGGTCAGCCCCGTCCCGATCGAGTCCGGGAGCTCGTATCGGATCGAGGTGAGCGGGCAGTTCTGGAGCGGGCTGCGCGACGCGCTGTGGCTCGCCGGCGGCTGGCGCGAGTACGCCTTCGAGTGGACGACCCCGGAGCTGTCGACGGACACGCTCTACCTCGCCGTCGGCACGGCCGTGATCTGGGAGGCGGACGCGACCCACTACGTCGACGACCTCTCGGTGCGCGTCGAGCCGCGATGAGCGGGGGGTCGGGAGCGTCGAGCGAGGACGACGCGGACGACGCCGAGAGCGGCACGGACACCGCCGACACGATGCGCGAGCGCGCCGGCGAGAATCGCGTGAAGCTCTGGCTGCTGTTGCGCGCGAACCGGCTCGTCGTCGCGACGGTCCTCTCGTGCACCGTCTTCGTCGCGTTCGTCGCCGTCGCGATCATCCTCTCGCCGTCGCTCGCGGCGAAGGTCGGCGCGAGCGATCCGATCGAGACGCTGTTCGCGTCGATGATCACGGCCATCGTCACGGGAGCGACGCTCGTCGTCACCATCGGACAGGTCGTGCTCACGCAGGAGACCGGTCCGCTCGGCGACCAACAGGAGCGGATGGAGGACACGCTCGCGGTCCGGAACTCCGTCGCCGAGCTGACCGGGTCGCCGGCGCCCACGGACCCCGCGGCGTTCCTCGACGCGCTGCTCGTGGCCGCGTCCGACCGCGTTCGAGACGTTCGCGAGTCGGTCCGCGAACGCGGCGACGACGACCCCAACGGGACCGCTCCCGAGGAGGGCGTCGACGACCTCGCTGCGGACGTCGACGATCTCGCCGCGGACGTCGACGAACTCGCCGCCGACCTCGTCGACAACGTCGAGGCCGTGCGCGGTCGGCTCGACGGCGCCTCGTTCGGCTCCTTCGACGTGGTGTTCGCGGCCCTCGACTTCGACTACAGCCCGAAGATCGGTCGGATCGAGCGGATCACCGACGCACACGACGAGGCGCTCACCGACGCCGAGCGCGACCTCCTCGGGGAGCTGCGGGAGGCGCTGTCGCTGTTCGGTCCCGTCCGCGAGCACGTCAAGACGCTGTACTTCCGGTGGGAGCTGATCGACCTCTCCCGGCTAATCCTGTACGCCGCGGTGCCGGCGCTGGTCGTCGCGGGCGTCATGCTCACCGCCGTCGACGCCGGGACGTTCCCGGGTCGCACCCTCGGCGTCGACCACGTGACGCTCGTCGTCGGAGCCGCGTTCGCGGTCACGCTCTTCCCGTTCTCGCTCTTCGTCTCCTACCTCCTCCGCGTCCTCACCATCGCGAAGCGGACGCTCGCCATCGGGCCGCTGGTGTTACGGGACTCGGAGTAGGGGAGCGCGGTCGCTCTCAGAGGTGTCGAAATGTCGCCCGCGACACTACCGGACGAA
The DNA here is from genome assembly GCF_001261915.1 of Halorubrum sp. SD626R. GTDB lineage: Archaea > Halobacteriota > Halobacteria > Halobacteriales > Haloferacaceae > Halorubrum. The sequence goes on along the minus strand of NZ_CVRT01000103.1, from coordinate 10,150 downwards.
AATCTACTACTAGGCTCGGTGGAAGTGAAATGGGTGAATTCCGGCCCAGACGTTCAAGTATAGTGCCGGCGTAGCGTACTGTATGAGCCAGGTGACGAGACGTATCGTACAGGAACTTCATGACGAACCGCATCTCGAAGGCAGACGGATTACTGTTCAGTTCATCAAAGAACAGATCGAAGAGCGGGGGCTCAACCCGAGAACAGTCGCCGATCGCCACGGTCTAGACGTAGCTGATGTCTATCGAGCGCTCACGTACTACCACGACCATCCCGAGGAGATGCGTACGGTTGAACGCCAGCGGCGATCTGCGATTGAAGGCCACGACCACCTGACGACAGACCCCGACGACGTGCGTGGCTGATGGGGTATCGAATTCTCGCAGACGAAAACGTCGAGCAGGCGACGATCAATTATCTGCGGAAACTCGGTCACGATGTCGAGTGGGTCGGTGATGTGGCGGAACTCAATCTCGGCACCGACGATAGGTCGATCGCTGTGTACGGACGCGAGACGAACCGTCTCGTTCTCACCCAAGATGACGACTTCTTCACTCAGATCGACATCGAAGACACTGCTGGAATCCTCTTTCAGAAGGATCAGACGCTTTCGGCTCGAGAGGTGGGAAATGTCGTACACGAACTCTCCGAACATATCGACCAGTCCGACGTGACGCTCGAATACGTGAGTCGAAACTGGATGTAAAACTGCCGTTGGGAGCTAATAGCACACTTGAAATGTACGCCCGCAACACTAACGACCGGTCTCATCTCCGGCGGCGTGCCGCGTCGACCGGGAAACCCTCGTGGCGGGCGGTCGCCTGCGCGGCGACGGGCGGGTCGCGTCAGCGACCGGATGTCACGCGCCTGGGTTCTCCGCGCTGTCATCGCTCCCATCGGGGAGTACTCGGGCGGGGACTGAGGGCGCGCATCCGACGGTAGCCGGCGGACGCTTTTAAGAAGTCGGTTGAGTGCTCAGTCGTCCTGCTCCGCGCCGGCGACGACCACGCGCTCGCCGTCGTCCTCCTGTCGCTCCGAGACCGACACCGGGTCGATCCCCCGGCGGGCGGCGTCGAACTCCGAGAGGAGATAGACGAGCCCGGCGAGCAGGGCGGCGCCCAGCGGGAGCAGCGCGAGCGGCGTCACCCGCGTGACCCCCCAGACGACCAGTAGGAGGACGACGACCGCCGCGACCGTGACCGCGTAGTAGATCTGCGTCCGGACGTGGTCGATCAGGTCGGCGCCGGTGAACGTCGCCGAGAGGACGGTCGTGTCCGAGATCGGCGAGCTGTGGTCGCCGAAGATGGCGCCGGAGAAGATGACGCCGACCATCGCCGCCACGAGCGTGTGGCCCGCCGCGCCGCCGCCGCTGATCTCCCACGCGATCGGGATCGCGATCGGGGTGACGATCCCCATCGTCCCCCACGAGGTGCCGGTCGAGAAGGCGATGACGCCGGCGACGACGAACACCAAGGCGGGCAGGAACGCGGGCGAGACCGACCCCACCGCGATGTTCGCGACGTACTCGCCGGTGCCGAGGGCGTCGATCGCCCCGCCGATCCCCCACGCGAGCACGAGGATGGAGGCCGCGGTGAGCATGATCCCGAAGCCGTCGATCGTGTACTCGGTCGCGTCGCCGAACCCGAAGATATCGTAGACCCTACCGAGGACGAAGCCGCTGGCGACCATCGCGAACGAGCCGATCATGAGCGCCACCTCGTAGGAGGCGTCGAGCGCGGCGTCCCACAGCCGCCCGCCGGCCGCGCCGAGCTCGCCGGCGAGGAGGTCGCTCCCGAAGCCGACCGGCGAGAACTCGCCGGACCACAGCGCGGTCGCGACCGTGACGGCGACGAGGGCCGCCACGGGGACGAAGAAGTTGACGAGTCGCGGAGTCGACGCCGGCGGCTCCCCGAGCTCCCCGGCGACGTCCTGCATCGGGACCGCCTCGTCGCGGGTCACCTTCCCCGAGGTCCACGACCGGTTCTCGGCGGTCAGCATCTCGCCGTAGTCGCGCCCGGAGCCGACGATCAGGAGGACCATCACGATCGCGAGGATCGCGTACATGTTGAACGGGATCGACGAGACGAACACCTCGAAGGTGCCGGGGCGGTTCGCGGCGTCGACGCCCGCGGCCTCGTACCCCTCGCCGATGAGCGAGAGCTGGAAGGCGACCCACGAGGAGATCCCCAGCGTCGCCACCGGCGCCGCCGTCGAGTCGACGATGTACGAGAGCTTCTCGCGGGAGATCCGGAGGCGGTCGGAGACGTCTTTCATCGCCGAGCCGACGATCGCGGTGTTCGCGTAGTCGTCGAAGAAGAGGACGATCCCGAGCCCCCAGGCGACGAGTCCGGCCTGCCGCTGGGAGTCGAGCCGTCCGAGCGCCCAGTCGCGGACCGCGGCGGTGCCGCCGAGGTTCCACACCATGGCGACGCCGGAGCCGAGCAGCAGCGTGAAGACGAGGATGGTCGCCTGGAACTCGTCGGACACCGCCGCGACGATCCACTCGAACGTCTGGACGATCCCGAGCCCGCCCGTGACGATAACGGCCCCCGACCAGATGCCGAGGAACAGCGACAGCACCGCCTTGCGGGTGATCACCGCGAGGACGATCGCGAGCAGCGGCGGGGCGACGGACAGCGCTCCGAACCCGGTCATTGGTACTCACTCTCACACGCGAGTATTTAATACCACCCGTGGCCTCAGGCTGATGGATTCGGCGGAATTCGGCGCGCTCGGGAACCGATCTCGGATCGATGGCGCTCACGGCGACCGTTTGTCGCTCTTCTCGCGCTCTCGGTCGGCGTCTCGGAGATCGGGACGACCGGTCCGACGCGGGGACTCTCTCCCGCGCCGGGCGGATTCGGCGCGTATCCGAACGCACTTACGTCCCTGTGACCGACCCACGCGCAATGTCTGTACGAGTCGGTATCCTCGGTGCCACCGGCGCCGTGGGTCAGCGGTTCATCCAGTTGCTCGACGACCACCCGACGTTCGACCTCGCGGCCGTCACCGCGAGCGCGGAGAGCGCCGGGAAGACGTACCGAGAGGCCGCCAAGTGGCGCGTAGACACCCCGATCCCCGACGGGGTCGCGGAGATGACGGTCGCGGAGACGACCCCCGCGGGGATCGCGGACGCCGACGTCGATCTCCTGTTCTCGTCGCTGCCCTCGGGGGTCGCCGCCGAGGTCGAGCCCGCCTTCCTCGAAGAGGGATACGTCGTCTCCTCGAACTCCTCGAACGACCGCATGGCCGCCGACGTCCCCCTCACGATCCCCGAGATCAACCCCGGCCACCTCGACCTCATCGAGGTCCAGCGCGACGAGCGCGGCTGGGACGGCGCCCTCGTGAAGAACCCGAACTGCTCGACGATCACGATGGTCCCCACGCTCGCGGCGGTCGACCGGTTCGGGCTGGAGAGCGTCCGCGTCTCCACGCTGCAGGCGGTCTCGGGCGCGGGCTACTCCGGCGTCACCTCGATGGAGATCATCGACAACGCCATCCCGCACATCGGCGGCGAGGAGAACAAGATGGAGACGGAGTCGCGCAAGCTGCTCGGCGAGTTCGACGGCGCGGAAGTCCACCTCCACGGCGCCGACGTGGCCGCCTCCTGTAACCGGATCCCGACGCTCGACGGCCACCTGGAGAACGTCTTCGCCGAGTTCGCCGAGGACCCCTCCCCCGCGGACCTCCGCGAGGCGATGCGCTCGTTCGAGGGCGCCGGGAACCTTCCGAGCTCGCCCGACCAGCTCATCAAGGTGTTCGGCGAGGACGAGCCGGAGCGCCCCCAGCCCCGCCTCGACCGCACGTACGCGGACGGGATGGGCATCGTCGCCGGCGGCGTCCAGTCGACGACCGCCGGCGCGAAGTACAACTGCCTCGCGCACAACACGATCCGCGGTGCGGCCGGCGCCTCGCTGCTCAACGGCGAACTGCTCGTCGAGGAAGGGTACGTCTGACCGATCGACCCGCGGCGGACCGCGACGAATCGAGCCGAACGAGACCGCCAGAGCCTTTATCCTCCGCGTTCCGCTCCCGACGCCATGTCAGAGCCGAGCCAGAAGCGGTCCCTCCGAAGGGGCGTCGCCGTGCTCCTCGTCCCGCTGTCCGGGGCGACGACCCTCCCCGGATTCGTCGAGTCCGCGCTGCCCGGTGTCTCGAACGCCCTCGGCGCCGCGCTGTTCGTCACCGCCGTCACCTATCTCGTCGCCAGCCTCGGCAGACAGGTCGCCGCGGCCGCCGACACCCCGCTGTAGCGGTCGCGATCGATCGGGGAGGTCTCGGCCTCGCGTCCCGCGGCGGGCCTACTTCCCCTCGAACTCCGGCTCGCCGTCGCCCATGAACGCCGTGACGCCCTCCACGAGGTCGTCGGTGTTCATCACGTGGCCGAAGCCCATCGCCTCCACTTCGAGGCCGGCCTCGGCGTCGGTGCGGCCGGCGTGCATCGCGCGCTTCGTGTACTTCTGGGCGATCGGCGGGCCGGCTGCGAGCCCCTCGGCGAGTTCGCGCCCGCGCTCGTCGAGTTCGTCGCCGGGGACGACCTCGTTGAGGAAGCCGTACCCCTCCAAGGTCTCCGGCTCGTAGCGCTCGGCGGTGAAGATGATCTCCTTCGCGCGCCCCTCCCCGACGATCCGGGCGAGCCGCTGCGTCCCGCCCCATCCCGGGAGGAGCCCGAGGTCGTGCTCGGGCTGGCCGAGCTCCGAGCGCTCGGAGGCGACCCGCAGGTCGGCCGCGGTCGCGAGCTCCATCCCGCCGCCGAGGCAGTAGCCGTCGATGGCGGCGACGACGGGCTTGTCGGACTCCTCCAGCTTACCGAACGTCCGTTGCCCCCGCCGCGAGAGCTCGACGGCGTCGATCGGGTCCGCGCCGCCGGCGGCCATGCTCTGTACGTCCGCGCCCGCCGAGAAGGCGCGGTCGCCGGCGCCCGACAGCAGGATCGCGCGCACGTCGTCGTCCGCGTCCAGCCGGTCGATCGCGTCGTCGAGCTCGTCCAGCAGCTCCCCGCTGATCGTGTTCATCCGGTGCGGGCGGTCGATTTCGACGTGTCCGACCCGGTCTTCGACGGCGACGTTGAGGGCGTCGTAGTCGAGCGCGTCGCCCGCGGCGTCCTCGCCGTCGTCGCCCTCGGCGTCGCCGTCGCCCCCGCCGTGAAAGCCGCCGGCCTCGGCGGCCTCGCGCAGGTAGTCGGTCGCCTCGTAGCGCGCCTCGCCCGTCTCCTCGTGGAGCGCGTCGAGCACGTCGACGAGGGCCGCGAGGCCCTCGTCGTCGGCCAGCTTCGCGGGACCGTCCGGGAAGCCGGCGCCGAGCGTCACGGCCCGGTCGATCGCGGGCGCGTCGGCGACGTCGTTCCCGATCAGGCCGGCGACCTCGTTGGCCATCACCGCGAGCAGGCGCCGCCGAACGTCCGCGTCGACCGCGTCCGAGGGGATCCGAGCGCCGTCGCCGTCCTCGTAGTCGTAGAACCCCTCCCCGGTCTTCTTCCCGAGCTCGTCGGCCTCGACCTTCTCGACGAGCAGCGGGCAGGGGCGGTACGCCTCGCCGAGGGTCTTGTGCATGTACTCCAGGACGTGATACCCCACGTCGATGCCGACCTGGTCGGCGAGCTCGAACGAGCCCATCGGGAGCCCCATGTCGAACTTCGCCGTGGAGTCGACCGCCTCCATCGTGGCGTCGCCGGACTCGACGATCCACGCCGCCTCGTTCATGAGGGGGACCAAGATCCGGTTGACGATGAAGCCCGGGCTGTCCTTCCGGACGCGGACCGGGGTCTTCCCCATCGACTCCGCGAGCCCCTCGATCAGGTCGAGGGTCTCCTCCGAGGTGTGCTTGCCGGAGATGACCTCGACGAGGTCCATCCGCACCGGCGGGTTGAAGAAGTGCATCCCGCAGAAGCGCTCGGGGCGGTCGGTCACCTCTGAGAGCTCCGTGATCGAGAGGCTGGAGGTGTTGGTGACGAAGACGGCCTCGTCGGGCGCGTGCTCGACGACCTCGTCGTACACGTCCTTCTTGATCGCCATCTTCTCCGGGACGACCTCGATCACCACGTCGGCGTCGGCGAGCGACGCTTCGAGGTCGACGAACGTCTGGACGCGGTCGAGCGCCGCCTCGGCCTCGTCGTCGCCGATGCGGTCCCGCTCCGCGAGCTTGCCGAGCGACCACTCGATCTGGTCGTAGCCGTCCTGGACGAGGTCCTCTTCGATGTCCCGCAGCGCCACGTCGTAGCCCGCGAGGGCGGCGACCTCCGCGATGCCGTGCCCCATGTTCCCGGCGCCGAGGACCGTCACGCGCTGGACGTCGTCGAGTTGCATACGGTATCGGTCGGAACCGCGGCGGTTGAACGTTTCCATCTTCCAAACGCGAAACCCGCGGCAAGTTTACGACGCCCGGAGCGCGCGACGGGCCCGACCGTCGCCGCGACCGAAACCGTCGGGTGGCTCCGGCTCGAACGCCCGGCCGATGGACGACCGAGCCGCGGCGACCCTGCGCGAGGATCCGACGATGGCGACGCTGATCGATCGGCACGGCCGGCTGTCGATCGAGCCCGCGGACGACGAGTTCGCGCGCCTCTGCACCTCGATCGTGAAACAGCAGCTCTCGACCGCCTCCGCGGCGGCCATCCGAGAGCGCTTCGTGGACGTCCTCGGCGGCGAACCGACCCCCGATCGCGTGCTCGCGGCCGACGAGACCGCCCTGCGCGAGGCCGGGCTCAGCGGCACGAAGGTCGAGTACCTGCGCGCGGCCGCCGCGGCGTTCCGCGACGGCGACCGCGACCTGACCCGCGAGGGGCTGGCGGACGCGAGCGACGAGGCGGTCGTCGACGCCCTCACCGAGATCCGGGGTGTGGGGGAGTGGACCGCCCGGATGTACCTCATCTTCGCGCTCGGCCGCGAGGACGTGCTCCCGCTCGGCGACCTCGCGGTGCGGAAGGGGATCGAGCAGGTGTACAACGACGGCGAAGAGCTGACGTGGGGGGAGATGCGCGAGATCGCCGAGGCGTGGCGGCCGTACCGGAGCTACGGGACGCGCTACATCTGGGCGGAGTACGAGTCGTAAGTTGTTGTGTACTGAGTGATATCGGATAGCATCGAAGATCCAGTCGCTCAGTTGTACGTAATCGACGATCCTGCAGTGAACACCTCCAAAGCCCCAGCTGCGAGGGCGACACACGCTCGCTGTGCTCCTCGGTCGCTCGCGGTGCTCGCTCCCTGCGGTGCTTGCGTCGCCTGTGTCGCCCTCGCAGCTGCCCCTTTGAGTCTCACCCGCCCGGCACCGCAGCCTCACACCTCCCCAGCCTCGCGGTTCGCGCTCTCCGAGCGCTCACCGCGTCCCTCGCGCGTGCTGCTCGGCCGCGAGGCGGCCTCGCAGGCACGCGCCACCGCTTTCGTTGTCGAATCGCCTCGCCTCTCGCGTTCGCTACTCTTCCTCTTCCAGGATCTCGCCGGCCTCCCCGCGCTCGGCCTCGTCGGTGTCGGCGCGCCGCCGGACGTCGACCCGGTAGTCCGTGAGGATGTCGCGGCCGAGGAGGAGCTGGTACTCCATGTGACCGCGGTCCTCGACGCTGGCGGTGACGGTGTGCTGGTTCCCGCCGATGCCGATGACGAGGTCGACGACGGGCCGCGCCTTCCCGCCCTTCACGCTCCCCGACTTCACGCGCGTCATGCTCTTGATCGGGCCCGCGCCGATCTCGGCGGCCAGCTGCGTGTCGATGCTCGTCCGGGTCGCGCCCGTGTCCGACTTCGCGAGCGCCTGCGTGGAGCCGGAGGTCCCCGTGACGACGACCTCCTCGATGTAGCCGATGTCGGGCTGTTCGGACGGGTTCTTCTTCGGCACGGGCGCGCAGGACGGCCGCGAGTCGTCGAGGGTGGCCGCGACGCGCTCGACGTCGGCGTCGTCCACCTCGCCGCCGACCGTCTCGATCGCGAGCCGCGCGATGTGGGGGGCCGGACTCGTGCCGGTCGCCTCGTAGAGCCCCTTGAAGCCGGCCGTCGGGTTCACTTCGAGCACGTACCAGCCGTCGTACCCCTCGACGAGGTCGACGCCGGCGTAGTCGAGGTCCATCACGTCGGCCGCGTACAGCGCGGTCTCTGCGGCCTCCTCGGGCATGTCGTCGGTGGCGTCCTCGACCGCGCCGCCGAGCGCGACGTTGGTGCGCCAGTCGCCCTCGGGCGCGTAGCGGTACATCGAGCCGACGATCTCGTCGCCGACGATGTAGACGCGCAGGTCGCGATGCTTCTCGTCGTCGCGGTCGATGAGCTGCTGGAGGAACGCCTGCCGGTTGCCGACCTTCGGGTTCACCCGCTCGGTGAGGTCGACCTTCCACGTGCCGCCGCCGTGGGTGCCGATCGCGGTCTTGTAGACGCCGACCTCGCCGAAGCGCTCCCGGCCCTCGTTGAGCCGGTCGTTCGACAGCGCGAGCAGCGCGTCGGGCACCCGGATGTTCCAGTCGGCGAGCGTCGCCGCCGTCGCGAACTTGTGGATCGACGCCAGCACGGCGTTCGGCTCGTTCAGCATCGGCCGGATGCGCTCGAACGTCGTCGCCAGCCCGAGCAGCTCCGCGGGCTGGTCGGTGTTCGACAGGAGCAGTCGGTTCGCGATGACGTCGACGGCGGGCTCCACCGAGACGTCGCCGTCCTCGACGCTGATCGCGGCGTTCTCCTCGCGGAGCCAGACGGGCTCGTGACCGAGGTCCTCGACCGCGTTGCAGATCGCCTTCGTTTCCTTGCTGTTGTGCAGCGACAGCACTCCCACCCGGACCGGATCCGAACTCATGGCCGCACCTGCGTGGGCCCGGGTAAAAGGTCGCCCGATCGGTGAGCCGGGGGCAACCGCCGACCGAATCCGAGGTTGCCGCCGACCGACAGCCGACCGGTCGGCGACACGTCAGTCCCTCGATTCTCCGGTCGTCATATATATACCCCCCGCCCCGCTCCCTCGTGACATGAGCGACGACCGGGTGTTCACGTACAACGGCGGCGCGGTGCCGCCCGGCGAGACGCAGAACATCCGCTACGGGATCAGCGAGACGTACCTCGGCGACCCCGTCCGGATCCCCGTGACGATCGTCAACGGCGAGCGCGACGGTCCCACGGTGTTCCTCACCGCGGCCGCGCACGGCGACGAGCTCAACGGGGTCGAGGTGGTCCGCGAGGTCGCCCACGAGTGGGACCTCGGCGACCTCGCGGGGACGCTCGTTTGCCTCCCCGTCCTCAACGTCCCGGGCTTCCTCGCCCAGCAGCGCTACCTCCCCGTCTACGACCGGGACCTCAACCGCTCGTTCCCCGGCAAGCCCGGCTCGACGAGCTCGAAGCGGATGGCCCACCGGATCTACGAGAACTTCATCGCGCCCTGCGACTTCGGGCTCGACTTCCATACCTCCACCCGCGGCCGGACGAACATGCTCCACGTCCGCGCGGACATGGCCGACGCCGGCGTCCATCGCCTCGCGATGGCGTTCGGCTCGAAGGTGATCATCGACAGCGACGGGCCGGGGGGTACCCTCCGCGGCGAGGCGACGGCCAACGGGATCCCGACGATCACGATCGAGATGGGCGAGGCCCACCGGTTCCAGCGCCCGCTCATCGACGACGCGCTCGGCGGCGTGCGCTCCGTCTTCGCCGAGTACGGACTGCTCGACGCCGACACCGTGCGCTGGCCCGGCTGGCGGACGATCATCGCCGGCGCGGGCGAGAAAACGTGGCTGCGCGCGGACTCCGGCGGCATCGTCGACACGCACTTCGAGAGCGGGTCGCTCGTCCGCGAGGGCGAGCGCATCGCGACGATCACCAACCCGTTCAAGCAGGACGCGGTCGGCATCGAGGCCCCCTTCACGGGGCTCCTCATCGGACTCCTGGAGAACCCCGTCGTCTACCCCGGGAACCCCCTCTGTCACCTCGTCGAGATCGACGAGGCGGTCCGCCGCGCGATCGAGACGGGGGACGCGCCGACCCCGGTTGGACAGCCGGAGCCGTCGGAACCGGCGGACTGAGACGCCGACGGCTATCTGTAAACGGACACTGCGGTGGCGCGCGCCGCCGAGCGGCCGCCACCGGCGGCCGCGAGGTGCGCGTGTGAGGGACGCCGCGAGCGACCTGGGCGACCGAAGGGAGCCCCGAGCGAGCGGCGAGGCTGGGGAGGCGTGAGGTGCGGTGCTGTGC
>NZ_CVRT01000102.1 GCF_001261915.1 Halorubrum sp. SD626R | reverse complement strand
GGCGAGGAGAAGGAGGTCCAGGTCGTCGGCCGCCACGACCCCGTGCTCCCGCCGCGGGCCGTCCCCGTCGTCGAGGCGATGCTCTACTGCACCGTCCTCGACTTCATGCTGCTCGCCGGGCGGATCAACCCCGACCGCGTCGACGGCAATCCGGGTCAGTACGACACCGACTACCACCCGAGCAGTCCGCGGAACGAGTAGCGGACGACACCGATCCGGGCCGAACTTCGTTGGATATTGGATTCGACATCCGTCAGACCCCGATCTCAGCCACACACTTATTACAGAATATTACATACCATGACACATGCCGATCGGTATCGACGCGTTCGACGACGAGCCGGAGGCGGCACTCGACGTTGCTCCCGGAACGCAACCCTATCGCGTCCTCGCGTTCCTCACTGACCACGACGATCAGGCGTTCACGCAGACAGAGATTCACGAGCGAACGGGGATCACACGCGGGAGCGTCGGCGCGGTCCTCTCTCGGCTCGAGGACCGCGGACTCGTCCGCCACCGAGGTCGGTACTGGGCGATCGCCGAGGACGACCGGCTCGCGTCGTTCGCCGCGCAACAGGCGGCGAGTTCGGCGTCGACGACGGACGACTACTACGGCGAGGACGAAGCGTGACCGCCGAGCGCGGAGCGGTAATCAAGGGGCCGGATCTGTTCGCGGACAACGACTTTCGGCCGTACGTCCGGATCAGCGACGACACGCATCCGTTCGCCGACGAAGAGGCAGTCTACGTCCCCGCGACGACGACGCGTCGATCGGCCGCGATCCCGCTCGCGGAGGAGGACTTCATCCCTGGGGGACTCCCGCGTGAAACGTACGTCAACCCGTGGACCGTCGCGACGATCCGCCACGCGGATGTTCACGGCGAGGAAGGGCAACTGATCGACGAAACGATCGAGACGATCGCGAGAGCGACCGCGGGCCACCTAGGCGTTCGGTGACCGCGCTACTCTCCCGGCGACCACTCGCAGGCGTTCCCCGCGGTGAGATCCTCCTCGTCGACGTGCGCCGCGAGGCAGGCGTAGTTGCAGAAGTACGCGGGCGAGCCGCAGTTCGCCTCGCAGTCGCGGACGCAGATCGGGTCGTGCTCGAAGATGCGCGAGCCGCAGTACGCACACGTCTCGTCGGCGGCGGGCGCGACGACGGTCGTGGTCGACATGACCGGATCCAGACATCGAACCGTCGAAAGCGTTTCGCGGTCGCCCGCGCGGAACACACGGGTCGCTGTTCGCCGACCTCGACACCGCGACGTTGCGGTCGGCGGTGGCGGCCTCACTCCCGCGACGACCACGGTCCGCTCGGCGGGTCCGGCGTCTCGCGGGTCACATCCAGCGGCAGCCGCTCGCGCGCCGTCGCGACGCCCTCGGCGACATTCTGGCCGGCGGCGTCGAAGTGGGCCGCGGCCACGAACGGGTTGACGCTCGACGCCTCCGCGTGAGCGTACACGTCGACGCCGGGGTCGCCACCGTCGCTCGTCGCCGTCGCGGCCGACACGGCCGGAAACAGGATGAGGTGAAGCTGGCGCTCCGCGAGCGGCGACGCGCGGTGGACCCACGAGCCGATCTCGGGGTCGCCGTCGCGGGTCTTCAGCCGTGAGAGGGGGTTGCGCCGGAAGCCGCGCTCCCACAGCAGCGCCTCGGTCTCGTCGAGCGGCCGGCGGAGTGTGCCGGCGTACTCCGCCTCGTCGATCGGCCGCGACCCCGCGCGCTCGTCGACGGCGACGCCGGCGAGCCGCGAGGCTCGCGCGCGGAGCGGCTCCATCCACCGCGACCGCGGCCCCGTCGCCCAGCGGAACGGCGGCGCGTACTGCAGCAGGAAGCCGGCCGTCGCGCCGACGGCGGCGAGCGCGCGCGTCGCGGGCCGCGTCGGCACGGCCGACATCAGCGTCGCGCCTCGACGTCCTTGTACCACTCAGTCAGGCGGGAGAGCCGGCTGCGTCTGATGCTGTCGAGCGCGTCGTCGCGCGCTTCGAGCGCGACGGCGACCTGCTCGCGGAGCGTCGGATCGTCCCAGTCGAGCGCGTCCGCTTCCGTCCGCCGAGCGATCACGCGGCTCGCCTCGTAGAACCGATAGACGTGGCGTATCTCGCCCGTGGTCAGCTTCCCGATCGACCGGAGCTCGGCGTCGAGCAGGTCCGCCGACAGCCGCGAACGGAGGTCGTCGAGGTCGACGTCGGGTGGAGCCTCGCGGGCCGCATCGGGCTCCGCGTTCGACTCGACCGCGGCGTCGGCCGCGTCGGGATCGGGAAGCGCCCGCTCTAGCCGCTCGATCGCCTCCCCGACGTGCCGGATCTCGAAGATCAGCGACCGACGAAAGCGGTCGCGGCGGATCCGTCGCTCGTTCCAGTTCAGGACGCCGTACGCGAGCACGCCCGCCCCGCCGCCGATGAGCGCGCTGGTCACCTCGACGCTCAGTCCGCCGGCCATCCCGCCCAGCATACGCCGGCCCGACGCGGTCGACCCGCTAATGTCTGTCGGCGAGGGCTCAGACCACGACGACCGCGTCGACGGCGACCGGCAGCACGAACCCGACGATGAACGCCCCGGTCGCGGCGTCCGCGTGGCCGTGGCCGTGCGAGGAGGGGATCAGCTCCCGGAAGACGACCGCGAGCATCGCCCCCGCGGCGAAGCCGGCGGCGATCGGGAAGAGACCGGCCGCCAGCCCGACGAGCAGGAAGCCGAACACCGAGGCGACGACCTGCGGGACGAGTCCCGAGAGGGTGGTGTACCAGAGCACCCGCAGGTTCGACATCCCGGTGTCCGCCATCGGCACCGCGAACGCGAACCCGTCGGGGACGTTCTGGAGCCCGATCACGACCGCGAGCAGCAGCGCTACCTCCTCTAACCCGGACGCGAAGGCGACGCCGATCGCGAGGCCCTCCGGCGCGTTGTGAAGGGTGATCGCCCCGCCGATCAGCAGCGCCTTCCGGAGGGTCACCTCGCGGGCGGCCTCGTCCGCCGCCGCGTTTGTCACCGCGCTCCCTGCCGGTGTCGACTCGGGATCGGCCGTACCGGAGGCGACCTCGGCCGCCCCGGCCGGGTCGTCCGCGGTCATCCCCAGCCGGTCGTTGCTCGTCGGCATCGCCGCGACATCGTTGTCGGTCGCGCCGCCCTCGGGGAGCCACTCGCGGTACTGCGCGTGGAGGTGCGGGATCGCGTAGTTCCCGCCGAGCAGCACGGCGCCGCCGAGGAGCACCCCCGCCATCACCGCGGCGAGGGTCCCCTCCTCCGTGCCGGGGAGGATCAGCCCGAAGACGCTGGCGGCGACCATCAGCCCGGCTGCGAGGCCGAGCGCGGCGTCGTAGACGCGGTGCGTCACCCGGGCGCGAAAGAACACGGGGAGCGCGCCGAGTCCGGTCACGATCCCCGCGATCCCGGAGACGGCAACGAGATTCGCCAGCGTCGTCATGGCTCCCGGTTTCGGGGCTGCGCTGATAAAGGCGTGCGGTGCGCCCGGGCGGGGCCTCGCGGCGTCGCCGCCGGTCGGAACGGCGGTGGATACCTACCGCGTGACGATCGCGCGGAGGTCGCCGCCGTACGCGACGGCGGCCACCGCGAGCGTCGCGACCGCGCCCACCGGGAGCACGGCGAACGGGCCGGCGGTGATCCCGACCCCGAACCGCGTCGCGAGGCCGACGGAGACCCACAGGCTCGCGGTCGCCGCCAGCACGAGCAGTCCGCCGGTGACGCGGCGGTCCTCGCGGCCGACGACGACGCCGCTCGCCGCGCTGGACGCCGCGAGGACGTGGAAGCCGATCGCGAGCGGCCACGCGCGGATCGACGCCGGGAGGGCCGCGAACGACCGCGACTGGTCGAGGAAGTAGTCCCAGACCGGGTAGCCGCCGACGGCGGCCCCGGACCCGGGGGCGGCCGCGCTGAGGAAGCCCCAGAGGCTCACGACCGTGAGGTCGCCGGCGGCCGGAATGACTGCCATCGGCACCGCGAGCAACGCGAGGACGAGCGCCCACCCCGCCCGCGAGACGGGACCGTGCGCGCTCGCGTCGCCGTCGGCTCGGCCGGCGCCAGTCGAACCGGTGCCGGTTCCCTCGCCGCCGAACCCTGGCGGGGGCCCTTCGGACATACCCTCGGTTCGGGGTCGCAGCGACAAGAGTCGCCCGGGATCCGTCGACCGTCTCCCGTGCCCGCGGCGGACGGGGCGATTTAAATACCCCCGAGCGAAACAGCCGTGTATGGCGGCCCTCCGTGCCCTCCGTCCGGCAGTCGGCGGTATCGCTCGCAACCCGGTCCTCCTGCTCGTCACGGCCCTGTACGGCCTCGCGCAGGTCCCGAACCTCCTCGTTCCCGCGACGCGGCCGATCCTGGCGGCGATCGTCTCGCTCGCCACATTCGGCGTCCTCGTCCTCGCGCTCCCGTTCGTCCAGGGCGGGCTGCTCGGCATGGCGAGCGAGGCGATCGCCGGCCGAACCGGGCTCGGAACGCTCGTCGCCGAGGGGCGAGACAACTACCTGTCGCTGCTGCTCGCCTACTTCGTCCTGCTCGCGATCAACCTCGTCTTCGGGATCGTCGCGTTCGTCGGCGGCCTGATCGTCTTCGTCACCGGCGTCGCCACGGTTCCGACGGACGCGCCGGCCGTCGGCGTCAACCCGACGCTGCTCGCGGTCCTCGCGATCGTCGGGGGCGGGCTCCTCCTCGCGTACTTCCTCGTCACGTTCGCCGTCCAGTTCTACGCCCACGCCGTCGTCCTCGACGACGCGGCGCTCGTCGACGGGTTCCGGCGCAGCGTCGGCCTCGTCCGGTCGAACGTCCTGAGCGTCGTCGGCTACTCCGTGATCCTCCTCGTCGGGAGCGTCGCCCTCGGGACGCTGGCCGCGGCCGCGTCGCTCGTCCTCGGGTCGCAGACGGCGGGGGCGCCCGCGGCGCCGTTCGCCGATCTCGCGTCGGTCGAGCCGACGCTGTCCGTCCTCGCCGTCGCCGGCGTCGGCTACCTCGTCCTGACGAGCGCGTTCGCGGCCTTCTACGCGACCTACTCTGTCGCGTTCTACGAGGCGATCAGTCGCAACACCGCGCCGGTATGAGTCCGAACCTGCCGGTGTGAGTCCGAACCCGCGGCGGTGACCGGACGCGTCGCGTCGACGAGCCGACGGACGGCGTCCCGGCGACCGCCACCGATAATCCGGTGGCGCCCGTGGAATCGGTGTGAACACGCAGGACGGCGGTCACCACGACGCGGCGGTCGACGCACTCGCGGCCCGCGAGTACGAGGAGGCCGGGAACCGGTATACGCGCGGCGGACGGCGGGTGCTCGCCGACCCGCGCGAGGGGCTCGACCCGTTCGCCCCCGACGAGAAGGGGTGGATCGGCCAGGGGCTCCAGCAGCTGTGCGCGGCGACGGTCGCCTACCGCGTGGCGGGCGTCGACGCCCGCGCGACACAGCGCGCGGTCGAGGGGATCGCCGCGACGCGCGACTTCGAGCGGCTCCTCGACGCGCCCGGGCAGGGCGCCTGCCTCGCGGAGTTCGTCGCCGACTTCCGGGTCGTCGGCGGGCTCGACGGCGCCGACGCGGCGTACGACGACGCCGCGGAGCGGTACGCGGCCGCCGCCGACGCGATCGACTCGCCGCAGGCGCTCGCGACGACCCCGCTGTTCGGCGCCGCGGCCGCGACGATCAAGCAGGTCGCCCGCGGGCAGGCGAACGGTGAGATCGCGATCGAGTGGGCGGACCTGCACGGGTCCGATCCCTCGCGGGCGGGCGACTTCCTCGCGCACCGCGCCCGGTTCAAGCGGCAGCGGTTCGCGGGGCTCGTCGAGAAGGCGGTCGCGGACGCCCACCTCGCGGCGCCCCGCGGCACGACCGAGTACGGCAACGAGACGCATCGCTGTCCGAACTGCGGCTCGAACGACGTCAACTGGGCCGGCACCGACGTGCTCTGCATGCGGTGTTCGACGCCGACCGACCGGATTTGAACGGCCGGTCTCCCCTCAGTCCGCGAGCAGGCTCTCGCCGTCGAAGTCGGCGTCGGCGTCGACGTCCATCAGGTCGAGGATCGTCGGCGTCACGTCGAAGAGGTTCGACCCAGCGACGTCGACGTCGGGGTCGGTCGTGTACAAAAGCGAGTTCTCGAACTTGTGCATTCCGTTGCGAGGCCCCTCGGTGAAGACGGCCTCCTTGCCGCCGAAGCCGGACTTCAGGTCGAACCCGTCCGCGGGGATGACAACGAGGTCGGGCGCGATCTCGTCGTGCGCGCCGTCGAAGGCGTCCTCGCCGTCGACGATCCGCTTGCACACCTGCCGGCCGTCGGGCCCGGTGAGCGATTCGAGGTCGCTCCTGAGCTCGTCGCGGACCGCCTCGTACTCCGACTCGGGGACGACGCCCTCGGGCTCGCGGCCCTCCAGGTTGAGGTAGAAGCGCCCGGGAATGAGCGAGTAGGCCCTGGTGTCGTCGTCGATGTCCTCCAGCGAGTCGTGGTCGTCGGCCTCGTAGGAGAGCCATCCCTCGTCGGCGAGGAACTGGTTGCAGTTGGCCTCCCACTCCAGCCGGGTGAACCCGTGGTCGGAGGCGACGATCAGCGTGGTATCGTCGTCCAGCGAGTCGCGGATCTCGCCGATGTAGCCGTCGAGCTTCCGGTAGAAGTCGAGGAAGTCTTGCTTATACTCCCCGTCCGTCGCGTAGTCGCCGAACAGGAAGTGGTTGACGCGGTCGGTGCTCATGAAGACGCCGAAGAAGAGGTCCCAGTCGTCCTGGTCGAGGTAGTGGGTGAACACGTCCTGCCGGGCGTCGAGGGTGGCGTGAGCGTTCTCGACGAACTCGCGCTTGTCGTCGTCGTGGCCGAGCTTCGCGTTCACGTCGATGCGGTAGTCACGGTCTTCGAGGACCCGCCGGACCGCGTCGTCGCTCGCGGCCGCGTCGAGCCCGGGCGAGAGGAAGCCGGAGACCTGGCGCTGGATCCGGGCCGACGGCGGGAACGTGACGGGGACGTTGAGCACGGTCGCGTCCCGGCCCGCGTCGGTGACGCGGTCCCACAGCCGCGTCGCCTTCACGTGTCGGCCCATCGGGACGTACGTCTCGTAGGAGTCGACCTCGCGGTCCTGGAAGCCGTAGACCCCCGTTTCGCCGGGGTTGACGCCGGTCGTGAGACTCGGCCAGCAGGCGCTCGACTCGGGCGGCACGATGCTCTCTAAGCGTCCGGCCGACCCGGCCTCGGCGATCGCGGTGAGGTTCTCGAAGACGTCGGGGTGGTCCCTGACGAGGTCGTACGGTACGCCGTCGATACCGAGGAAGACGACGCGCTCGTCGTCGCCGCCGCGCAGCCGATCGAACAGTCCCATGTGCGGAACGTCCGGTGCCGCCGACATATCGCTTGCGTTCCGACGAATCGAGCCGTTTCACTGCCTCCCTCCACCCTTCGCCGGCCCCCCGCCGCTCCCCGTCGGGCGAGACCGATTCAGAAGGCCTATTTCCCTACGTGGAGACACTTCTGGCACATGACCGACGACTTCCCGGCGGGCGTCGACGTCGACTACGCCGACGGCGAGGGCGAGGACCCGGCGGACTACCCGTCGATCCAGCACAAGATCGAGAAGGCGATCGAGGTCACCCGGCAGGGGCTCGAACAGTACGACACCCCCGCGGTGATGTGGACGGGCGGGAAGGACTCCACGCTGACGCTGTACTTCATCAACCAGGTCGCCGAGGAGTACGGCTACGAGAAGCCGACCGCCGTCTTCATCGACCACTTCCAGCACTTCGATTCGATCACTGACTTCGTCGAGCGCTGGGCCGACGAGTGGGAGATCGACCTCGTGTACGCCCGCAACGACGACGTCGGCGCGTACGTCGACGAGCACGGGCTGGAGCCGGGCGACGACATCCCCGTCGACGCGCTCTCGGAGCACAACCAACACCACGTCCGCGACATCCTGGAGTACGAGGAGGAGACGTTCCCGTTCCTGCTGGACACCTACGTCGGGAACCACCTGCTGAAGACGGTCGCGCTCAACGACGCCCTCGAAGAGCACGACATCGACGGCGTGATCTCGGGCGTTCGGTGGGACGAGCAGGAGGCCCGCGCGGACGAGACGTTCTTCTCGCCGCGCCACGACCCCGACCTGTTCCCGCCGCACGACCGGATCCAGCCCATCCTGCAGTTCGCCGAGGCCGACGTGTGGGAGGCGTTCTGGGACTACGTCGTCCCCGATACGGTCGACGCGTTCCCCGACGAGGGGTACGTCCCGGAGTCGGCCGAGGACCTCCCCGAGGGCGTCGAGCAGGAAGACGTGCCGATCTCGCCGAAGTACTTCGCCGGGTTCCGCTCGCTCGGCAGCGAGGTCTCGACCGACAAGACGACCGAGGAGCCCGCCTGGCTCCAGGACCTGGAAGGAACGACCGAGCGCGCCGGCCGCGCCCAGGACAAGGAGGACCTGATGGAGCGGCTGCGCGACCTCGGCTATATGTAGCGCCCGCAAGAGACCGCGTCTCCTTTGACTCGAACGCATTCAGTCGCCGTCGAAGGTCACGTAGTTCGCCCGCGTTTCGGATATCTACCGCGGCCCGCCGAATCGAGAGAGTCGGCGAGTCGGAGCCCAAGACTGAACTGAAGCTCCCGGGTCGGAGTAACGAGACGGTGCCCGGCGTCGAGTGACGGACTTGATCGGGCTCGCATCGTCAGCTGTGACCGCCCGAAGTGACCATGGCGACTGTCTGAAGGGGTAGCGGACGTCCCCTGCTCGCGCCCGCCGGCGCGATTCCGCGACTCGCTACCTCTTTAAATCCTCGACCGCAAACGATCGCTATGGCCGTTGGAACCAGTCTCTCGTTACAGCTCGCCGACTTCGGCACTCGCTCGTTGGTCACGCACAGCCTCATGGCGGTGGGGTTCGCCGGGGCGGTCGTCTCGGGCCTGTTCGTCGAGGGCCAACTGGGCACCATCTCGATGGCGGCGTTCATCAACTTCACCGCCGGCCTGTGGATCTCCCAGTCGATCCACTCGCTCGGCAACGCCGCGACCGAAGACGAGTACGAGGGCGTACTCAAGGAGCTCCTCAACCGTGTCTAGCGACCCCGGGATCGATGTCGGTCGACTCGGGCGCACGCTCGTGCTCATCGGCTTCGTGACGACGGTGTTTATGCTGCTGATCGCGAACCGGCTCTCCGGCGACACGTTCCGGATCGGCGCCGTCGCCATCGGGACGGTCGCGCTCATCACCGCGATTACCGGCTTCCTCATCGCGGCCGGCAGTGCGGTCGAGGGGCACTGAGCGTTCCGAACCGACCGTTTTACTCTCAAAGGTAAGGATTTCGAGCCGACCGTGACGACCTACCGATTCCGCGTCAAGTCCGATCCAGACCCGGCAGATCTTTGGCGAGATATCGTCGTTGGGGGAAACCGCGCGCTCACCGAACTTCAAGCCGCGATGAACGACGCGATGGGCCTTGACCGGGGGCACCTCTGGTTCATCGGCGCGGACGAGGCGTACTGGAACAGCGAAATCAAATTTCAGTCGCCACAGGAGTTCGACGAGTCGGCCGGGTCGACCGCGTTCGGCGTCGACGAGACGACGTACGACGCCGGCGAGACGACCGTCGACGAGATGGTCGACCGGCTTGGTCTCGACGAGCGCGACCGCATCTGCTACCTGTACGATTACGGCGACGAGCGGCGTTTCTACGCGATCCTGAAAGAGATCGACGACAGTGGACCGACCGACGAGGATCCGCACGTCGTCGCCGAGCGCGGTGAGGGGCTTGATTTGGAAACCAGCCCACAGACGTAACGAAACAACACGTGCTCGATCCGGAGACGCAATGGGGATGCCGGTGCAGAACTGTAGCGAATGAGCGACGGCGCAGACCGAACGAGAGTTCCGCCAAAACGTTATGACGCTTCCCGGAGAAACTACGGACATGAGCGTGACCATCCCCGTGGTTTCGACACCGAACGTTCTCGGCGGGAAACCGCGGATAGAAGGGACACGCGTCGGCGTGTATCAGGTGGGATCCCTCGTTCGCGAGCACGATTGGTCGACGGCGGTCGTCGCCAAGGAGTTCGATCTGACGGCCGACGAGATCGACGCCGCCCCCGAGTACTACGAGTCGAATCCCGACGAGATGGAGGCGATCGCTGAGAGAGCGACGGCGACCCGCGACCGATTAAGCGACCGGAACTGCGCGTCCGAGTAATTCACTTATACGGCTCACACACCAGCTTCACGCCCTCCTCGAAGCTGATCTGGGGCTCCCAGCCGGTCGCCTCGTGGAACGTCGAGTAGTCTGCCATCGTGTCGTGGACGTAGCCGTCGAAGGGGCACTCGACGTACTCGGGGTCGATGTCGGTGCCGAGCGCGTCGTTGATCATCGCGACCATCTCGTTGAACGTGTACGCCTCCTGGGTGCCGACGTTGTAGACGCCCGTCAGCCCGCGGTCCGCGGCGAGCTCGCAGGCGCGAGCCACGTCCGAGACGTGGGTGAAGTCGCGAGTCTGGGTGCCGTCGCCGAACAGCTCCGGCGCCTCGCCGTTCGCGATGGCGTCCGCGAACTGTGCGACCGTGTTCGCGTACTCGCCCTTGTGTTCCTCGTTGCCGCCGAAGCCCTGATACACGGAGAAGAAGCGAAGGCCGGCCACGTTCATCTCGTGGTGGTTGGCGTAGTACTCCCCGTAGCGCTCGCGGGCGAGCTTGGAGGCCTCGTAGGCGGTGTGGGCCTGTACGTCCATGTCGACGGGTGAGGGCTCGGTGCGGCTGCCGTAAATCGAGGAGGTGGAGGCGTAGACGACGGTCTCGCACCCATTCTTGCGGGCGCGCTCGACCGCGTTGACGAACCCCTCGACGTTGACGCGGCAGCCGCGCTGCGGGTTCTCCTCGTGCATGTTCCGCGAGGAGAGCGCGGCGAGGTGGAAGAGGACGTCGACGTCGGCGGGGTAGTCGTCGTCAAGCACGGAGGCCTCGACGAACTCGACCTCGGGATCGAGGTTCTCGGACGTGCCGAGATAGGTGTCGTCGACGGCGATCACGTCGTTGTCGGCGGCGAGGCGGTTCGCGAGGTTCGAGCCGATGAAGCCCGCGCCGCCCGTGACGAGGACGCGTTTGTCGTTCATACGTACGTCTCCTCGGAGATGTCGGTTTAGCGCTTCGGTTCTCTCTGCTTGCCGTTCGTTTTGGAGCATCAGACAGCGCCTGTGTAACGGGTACGATCCGATCGAATAAATCACCATATCTTATGTTGATCGAATCACGTAGATCCGACGAGATGATTCGATGAGCACGCCAGACGACGCTGACACTAACGGCGGCGAGGAGTACGGCGAAGCCGAAATAAACGACCGAGGGCGACTGACGATCCCCAAGCCGCTCAGGGACGACCTCGGGATCGAGGGCGGAACGGCGTTTACTGTCATCCGTGAAGGAAATACGATTCGGCTCGTCCGCCGGCTCCCCGAACTTCAGACGGTGTCGACGGGTCGTTCGCGAGAGGAGTGGGGCGACGACGCGTTCCGCGACGCCGGACGCGCAACGTTCGGGGAGGAGTAAATGCGGATCCTTCCGGATATTAACGCCCTCGCGATTCAGCTGATCGATGATCATCCCGGACATCCCTACATCGCCGATCATCTCGTTCCCGCGCTGGAGGGAACCGACACGCTCCTGTTGTTCGGCTATCTCCCGCTCCGCGTCCAATGGGTGCTCGAAGATCTCGGGCTGTCCACGGTCGATGCTCGAAATGCCGTTCGGTCGCTACTTCAATACCCGACAGAATCGGTCGATGTCACACCAGACACCGTTCTCAACGCGTACGACATCAGCGCGGACAAAAACCACGACGTGTACGACTGCTTCTACATCGCGCTCGCACGCGAAGCCGACGCCGATCGGTTGATCACAACCGACCGCGACTTCGAGGCGCTGTGTACCGACGAGCCGTTCTCGTACACCAATCCCGTCCCGGAATCGGTGCTCGAAGAGTTCCACGCGGTGTAAACTACCCCATCCTACTCGCTCACGGCGTTGCCGTTCGCTTCGTTGGGGGTGGGGCTTTCGCGTGGACTCCCGTTCTGGCCATCGCTGGCAGGCTCGTAATCACCGTTCACGTTCAATGTCCCGCGATTCAAGCGCACGTCCAGCACGCGTTGAGAGGACCGTAAGTTGAATTTGACACTAATTGAATAGTCTACAGCAGTTTTATTTCGTTTGAGCGCGAGTATATAGTCATGACCGCCGGCGATTCACCCGCGAACATCGAGCTTGTGTCGGGATTCAGCGAGGAGCTCACAGCCGCCCCGGCCGACGAGCGGGTGTACCGCGTCGCGCTCCAGCTGTACGATCCCGCAGGCGTCCCAGAGATCGCGGAGCGCGCGTCCTGTGCACCGGACACCGCCCGCCGACACCTCAGCCGACTCGCCGACATCGGCGTTGTCGATCTCGTCTCCGACACGCCGACCACGTACGTGCGGAACGAATCGTACTTCGAGTGGCGTCTCCGCGATCGTCTCGGGGAGCAGTCGATGAGCGACCTGGGTGAAACACTCGGTGAGCTCACCGCCGAAGAGCGGGCGTTTCGAGACCGGTTCGGGGTGGAAGGGCCGAGTGCGGTCGACGCGCTCGATCACGCCGACTACGACGACATCGAAGACGTCTGGCTCGCGTTGAGCGAGTGGCGAACGGTTCGGAGACGGATCGAACGATTGGAAGCGATTCGACAGGAGCGTGCCGGCGACTCGTCTTTCGAGGGGGAACCGGCGGAACCGTGAGTGATACGGACGGGTCTCGCACCGTCGACGAAGCGACGCTCCGATACATCGGCCGACTACTCGGACGGCAAGACGCTGTCGAGGCGACATCGCTGTTTCCGGCCATCAAACCCGAGACGCTCGTCGTTCGGCTCGATACAGAGGGGTACCCGGCCGACATCGACGAGATATCCCTCGAAATCCGTGCCTACACGAACGGTGAGTTCCACGTCTCGTACCTCGAGGCGTTCGCGGGCGACCGGCGTCGGTGTCGCTGGGACAGACACGACCAGTCCCATAACGCACGCGATCACTTCCATCCGCTTCCGGATGCCCGGACGGACGCGGCAGTCGACCGGACCTATCCGACAGACCTCACGCGTGTGCTCGAAACGACGGTTCTCCCGTGGGTTCAGAACCGACTCGGCACGCTCTGGCGCTGATCGGTGCTCCAACGAAACACACTCATCCCCCTGCGCACGTTCCGTCAACGTATGGACGACGACTGGATCGCCGCCGCCGACTGGCGGACGATCGTCGCCAACGTGCCGATCGTCTCCGTCGATCTCGTGATCAGGCGCGACGGCGGCGTGGTGCTCGGACGACGGACGAACGAGCCGGCGAAAGGATACTGGTTCATCCCCGGCGGGCGCGTGCTGAAAGGCGAGACGCGACGCGAGGCGGTCGGCCGGGTCGCCGCCGAGGAACTCGGAATCGAGGTCGAAATGGTCGAGTCGCTCGGGGCGTTCGAACACCTGTACGACACGTCGGATATCTCGGGCGTCGACTCGAAGCACTACCTGGCGAACGGGTACGTGGTCGATGTCGTCGACGGCGAGCCAGAACCGGACGACCAACACGACGCGTTTCGGGTGTTTCGGTCGCCGCCCGAGCCGTGTCACGAGTACGTCCGGGCGTACGTTGAGGCAGCCGAAACGGTGAGCGGTTGGTTCTGAGTACCGCTCCGATCAGCAGGAGAGTTGATATTGGGTCTCCCGTCGTACGTGTGTGATCGTCGATAACCTCGATAGAGTGGATGGTTGCAGTCGTATCCCGAACCGCTCCCACGTGACATGAACTGAGGTGAAGCCGCTGTCCGCCGTGTAGCCCGCCGACGCGACCCCGGTCGCAGTCCCTGAGCCGGCATCCGATTCGTTCCCGTTCGTCCACCAACATCCGTTTGAGCCTCCCAGCTGTAGCGAGGTTGTGGCTGCGCGCGCAGCGACGACAGGAGCGAGCACGGAGCGGTGGGCGGGGTGGTGGGGTGTGGCTGGCTGGTGCGGACACACCGATCAGCCGGCCCTTCGGCGTGACAATTGATCCTTCACCATGCCGATCCTCCGGCAAAAAGGGGAGATGCTGGCCTACCTCTCCCACCACCGGTTGCGCTCGGGGAAGCCAAGCTGTGAGCGCCGCGTCAGCGCCACCGATACCCGGCCCTCGTACCAGCTTGTCTTGGCGCTGGCGATCCGGACGCGCTCGCCCTCGTCGATGCGTGGTTGATTCGACTTTACCCAGACGGTCACCTTGATCTGACCGGTGTCATCCGCGAGCAGCCCGACTTGGCTGATGGCCGGACTCGTCGGCTCCCAGTCTTCGACCCACTCGCCGGCGATGCTCACCGTGGAGCGACTGACGTCACCGACCGCGTCGATCGGAATGACGGTCCCGGGCGCCGTGCGCACCTCCTCAGCGACCCGCACGGTCGCCGTCGACAGATCCTGTCCGTTAGCGACCTGCGTGGCGAGGCGTCTGCTCACCGCCGCAGCCGTCCACCCGGTCCGATTGGTAGCGATCCGCCTGGCGGTTTCGTTCACCTGCGCAAGCTCTTCTTGCGCGAGCGACTCGCGGGGATCCGACCGCGCCGGATCTGTCCACGGGTCTACGGCGGCACGCCGCTCGGCGAACGTCTCGCGTCGTCGGCGACTTCCCTCGGCTACGACCTGCCGCGTCCGGGCTTCTCTGTCTGCTGTCTGTCGACGATCCCACCGTGCGCGGGTGCGTGCCTTCTCTGCTTTGCGCGCTATTTCTCGCTCCTCGGCTGCCAGCGAGAGTCCGTCAACCCCCGCATCAGGGTGGTTTGCATCCACCTTTGCCTGCGTTGCCTGCTCAACCCCTGGCTTGAAGATTGGCTTCTCGTCAACGACTGGGACGCCGTCTGCATCGATTGTCTGCTCCGCTGCGTGCTTGAATGCCTGTTTATCCACCGTAACGACTTTTTGACTCGAATTGTTACTATACATCGTAGTACATGGATCCGAAGGCGCTCACGCGCCGCCACCGCGATGCAATCCCATCGCGGGTTTTCGTCGATATTGACGTCCGATAGCACCGACTGCGCGCTCTCGCTCGCGCCTTCGCGAGCGCCCTGTGGGCGCGAGCGAGAGCGCGCCTGCATGCGGTGCCCCGTATCCAGCCCTGCGCGGCGACCCGCCCGGAGCGAGCGGCCAGCGGAGAAAGCGTGGGGGGTGAGCAGCCACGCCGCGCAACCCTTCGCGCTTTCCCGCTGGCGTCGAGGGCACATGCACTTGAGCCCGGAACGGCGACCGAGCGCACGCGAGGGCGCCGCACGCCCGGAATGGTCGGTCGCGAGCGACGCGGAGGGCGGCAGCGGCGAGCGGGGCGGGC
>NZ_CVRT01000101.1 GCF_001261915.1 Halorubrum sp. SD626R | reverse complement strand
ACGACGCGCCGCCGGTGCTCGACAGCCTCCGGCTCTGGGTCGGGATCGCGCTGACCCTCGTCGTCCTCGCGTACGCCCTCCCGCTGGCGGCGATCGTTCAGCGCGGCGGCCTGTTCGGCCCCGGCGTGGGCACGTATCCGGCGTGGCTCGTGCCACTATACGACACGATAGCCGGCGCCGCGACACCCATCATCAGCGCCGTCAACAACGGGATCATCGCGCTCGTCGAGGTGGTCTGATGACCGTCGATGTCAGCCGCGGCGGAGTCCTAGTGACACTTGCGATCTTCGGCGTGATCATCTACGAGTTGCGGACAGTCCTCGATTTCATTGGCGTCGAACTCCCGCTTATCCCTTACATGATCGCTGTCTTCGCCCTTGCCGGCATCCTGTTATGGATCATTACTCTCAAAGGAGGATGGCAAACAGATGACGAGAGGACGGACCCTACGTAGAGATCTGGGAGTATAAAAACGACAACTAGCTTTCGGCAGGAGGGGCCGCAGTTTCTGACTGTTCGTACTTATTTTCAAACTCTTGAATAAGCTGGCCCATCTTCGCATACCAGTCGTTGAGCAGACGCTGCATGTCATCGGCAATTTTAGAGGGGTCAGACGGCGAGTAGACGTGATAGTAGCCACCCTGGTCGTAGTTGATCTGGTCTTTTTCGATGAAGCCGGTCTGTAGCAGCCGTTGGACAGCACGGTAAGCCGTGGACCGTTCACGATCGACTGCGTCGGCGATCTCGTCGACAGTTAACGGTTCTTCGGTCTCAACAAGCGCCTGAAAGCACTCCTTATCAAGTTCTTTGAGGCCGTGAAAGCATTCTAATAGCCCCTCGCATTCCATGTCCCGGCGAAGCTGTTCAGACATCGAGTCTGGCATTGTTATCGGTACCATATTGGTACTGAGATAATAAAAGACTTTTGTATAGTTCGCACAATTTTGCGGAGAACCGAGAGAGGTGATTGATATCCTACTCCGAGTGAACGCAATCGAACCCCGAGCGGTGGGAGTTCTATAAATACGAGATGAGAAGCTACTCGTCACTTAATATATCTGAGAGTAAACAACAGATAGCTCGGCTGGCAGCGGGTTAGCACAAAACGGATTAGTCGGTGATTGTGACTCCCTGACGATGCGTCTGACGGAGCGTCAAAATCGTCGTGTAGAGAATCGCGAAGGCGACGACAATCGCCGCGCCGATAACCAGCACTAGTCCGAGCAGCTCAAGCGTCGAGTTTCCGAGGTAAGAGCCGATTTCACCGATACCCACTGCGACGGCACCGATCAAGAGCATCCCACCGAAGTAGATCTTGATACCGTCAGCATCGACAACAGCAGTCGCGGCTGAACCGATTCGCGCACCGAGTGCGCTCCCGAACAACAGCGGGACGACAATGCCAAGGTTCACGCCGCCGCCCTGTCCATAGAGGTAACTCCCAAGACCGCCAGAAAAGACGATCTCGAACAGGTCAGTACCAACAGCGACGGGCACAGGGACCCCGATAGCGTAGATCATTGCCGGCATCCGGATGAACCCGCCACCGACGCCGAGCAATCCGGACAAGAGACCGGTCACGAAGGCGACGATCGTAATAACCCATACAGAAACGCGGACATCACCACGGAGCGTCACCATCGGTGGAATGCGGACAGTCTCTTGGATCGTTTTCGCGATCTCGGGGATTTCGTACTCGTCGAGGTCCTTGTCACCCGGCTTGTGATCAACACCGCCTCCGCCGCCAGCATGCAGGGCATCACGGGTAACCATCGCGCCGACGCCGCCGAGCAGAATGACGTATGCAACGCTGATGACTCCATCGGCTAGTCCTATCGATTCAAGATAATAGACAGTGACACGCCCCGCTTCGATACCGATGGTTGTTCCGGTGATCATGATGGCGCCGAGCTTGTAATCCACTTGCCCGAGGTCATGGTGTTTTAGGGTCGCGATGACCGCCGTCCCGAAAACGAACGCCATTCCGCTTCCAACCGCGACAGGTGCCGGGTAGTCCAACATCAACAGCGCAGGGGTTACGAGGAACGACCCACCCATGCCGAAGAAGCCGAACAAGACCCCGACGACGAGTCCGAATCCGACAAACAGCGCGAGCATCTCTGGGCCCGTCCCGAACACACCGGGGCCGTTAAGAAGACTACTGAGCACTCGATTCACCCCCTACCAAGAGGTCTATGAGGTAGGATCCGACAAGCCGTTCGAGACCGCCATAGCCGGCGTACAGTACAAACGCCTCCAGTAGGATCGCGCCGATAAGCATCGCAGTCTGCGGATCCCAAGTGGGTATCTCTAGTCCCGCCATTGGTTCACCCTCTGATCTCCGCATTTAGTATTTTGCTTTTCGCACATTTCTGTTCAGTTTCTTCTACCCACCTCATGCGTATAACGGTTTTGGGATATCTACACAATACTATATTCCGGTAACCTCGGTTGGAGTATCGATAACTTATGAAGAAGATACGGAGCGTGCCCTCGAAAACCAGTTGCTTCGCACCGTCGTCGCCTAATCTGTTGTCTCTCGAATAAGTTGAGATGCTATCCACTCGCGAACTATTTCACCTAGGCCGCATCGGTGTCCGAACATCCCGCCTCGCCACTATCGTCTCAGCAAACGTCCGCGCCGAAATGCCTAGCGTCGGGTTCAATAAGCGCTGCCAACGGGCACTCGATCAGGTATCGAGCGGTAATCGAGGCAGCAGGGTTCGATGTCAAGGCGCATGTCGTTCGGAGGACCCCACACCGGCGCCTGAACGGTATCGCTGAGACCGATCATCCCAACCTGTTGATGGTGAGTTCGTAGGGGCAGAGCCTACTGAAGATCCGAGTGATCGGCTCAACTGCGCAACCTCGCGCGGACAGCCGGCGTTCCGTTGTTAGTCAACCGCATCGAGCGGGCGGCAGACGGACCAGACATCCGACGGCAACGAGCAACCGACCCGGCGACGACCGATACCGACGAAGCCACAGAGTGACCCGTAATGTCTGATACTGAGCCCCTCTACAACGTTCGTGACTAAACCGGGATCCCGAGTGCACATCGATCGACGACGTGGTCGATCTCGTGGTTCAACGGGTGCAGAACCCGCGAACCGAACACGAGGATGCGCATTTCGACAGGACGATGACAACCGGTAGTGATACCTACGTACCGATCCCGTCGGCACAGTCATCTACCGCATCCTCGTCGACGACGAGCCGTTTCGGACCGCTACAAACTGGCTTGAGATGCACAACGTCGACGGCATTCGGATCGGGACCGCTGCCGGTTCCTCAAGGAGATGAACGCACAGGACGACGGCTGAGACTGGCGGGATAGTTCCGTCAGGGGTCTGATGTGCACGCTCTATGAATATGACAAAATGTTTATCAATCTATGTGCAGAACGTGCACATAGAATAAGCGCAAGCGACGATCCGCGACGGGTCCATTTCCAGTCGCCGGAGTATCTCGTCGACAGGCTGGATGCGATCGCGGAGCTCTACGATACGGATCGGACGGATCTGCTCATCGAGGCGATGCGTGAGTATATCGAAGACACCGCCGATAGCGAGACGTTTCAGGAGTTGGTCGCGACGAAGTACTACGACGACCAGCTTGAGTTCGAGACAGTCAAGCAGCTGGTCGGCGCCGAGACTGCCCAGCGACTCCGTCTTCTCAAAACGGAGCTCGAAGACGAGCCACTCGATCTCGCTGCGCCCAACAACATCGACGTCTACGATGGCGACGCGACGACGGTTAAGCCCGCAGTCGAGGACGAGCGATGAGCGGCCGGCGGTTGCGAATGGCCGTTGCCGACACCAGCGCGCTCATTAGTCTCGCCGTTCCCCGAGCCGACGCGGCCATCAACACTGACAT
This sequence comes from Halorubrum sp. SD626R, assembly GCF_001261915.1. GTDB lineage: Archaea > Halobacteriota > Halobacteria > Halobacteriales > Haloferacaceae > Halorubrum. The sequence goes on along the minus strand of NZ_CVRT01000101.1, from coordinate 8,325 downwards.
CCCGGATCCGTTCCAGTATCTGTTCACCTCGTGTGAGGTGTTCGTGCCGCCAGAAGTCGTTACAGAGCTCCACGATATCACGCAGTATCAGGATATCCACGCCACGGCTGCGAACAACGTCCTCGCGGCCCGTAGCTACTACACAGTCGAGGACCCCTACAAGCATGAGGATACACCGGACTCTCGACCGATGTTCGGGCTCGACGACGGCGAAACCGACGGCATCGTCCTCGCAAACGACCTCGATGTTGACAGCTTTCTCACTGACGAGTTCGGCGGGACGGACTTCCCACTGATTCACGCCGTGTTACAGGGCCCGCAGATCGTCCCGACGCCGCGGCTCATCGTCGACTACGCTCGGAACGGCCATCTGAGCTCCGAAGAGGCTCGGGCACTGATCACGACGATTAGCCCGCATCGGAGCTGGGAGACCAGTCCGTACGTCACGCAATTGATCCACCGACTCGACGAGTAACCGGCCTCCAAGTAGCGACGCCGACCACCCAACGCCGGCGACTCCGCCCGCAACGAGTAGGGCTGGAAAGCCGGTGGAGGCAGCCAACCCCTCGGAAATGAGGCCGAACCCGGAAGCGGCGAACATGATTCCGGATGCGAGTCCCCAGAGAGCGACGTTCCAGCGGTCGCTGATGTCCCCGAAAAGAAAGAACGGGAAGGCCCCGAGCCCCGTTGCCAGCGCAGTCACGAGTCCGGCGACGAACACGAACGCGAGAGCTGGACCGGTCGTCATCTTGCCATCCTCAGCGGCGTTCCGTACGGATCCTTGCGTAAAAACAGCTGTCGGCACCCGCGACAAGAAAGAGAGATCGACCGACCGGCCCCGGCCAGTCGCACCGGCCGCGTAGGCGAGTCCCGGGACCCATCTGACTGCGTTCGACCCTGCCACTCAGCCCCATTCTGAGTTCAGCGCCTCGAGCAGTCGATCGATCTCCTGGCGAGTGTTAACGGCGTGGACCGACGCCCCGATGGCCTCCGGCTCTGGGAGCGTACGGACGACGATGCCGTCAGCAGCCAGCTGCTCGACTGTCGCCACGGGGTCGTCGACGGCGATGGTCACGAGGCCCGACTCTGGATTGGCTGGGCTCAGGAGTCGCTCGCCGGGGACGCCGTCGGTCACCCGCCCCGCCAACCCCTGGATCCGGTCCGCGATACGGTCGACGCCGACCTCGTCGATCACGTTGATGGCCTCTGCAAGTGCCACGTGTGGGGCCGGGCTGGCCGAGCCAACCTCAAACCGCCGTGCCCCCGCCGCGAATTCGTAGGGGTCCGCCGTCGGTGTCTCGACGCTCCGGTAGCCAACCGTGGCGGGTGTGAGGGACTCCGCCGTGTCACGGTCGACGTAGAGGAACCCGCCGCCCCACAGCCCCAGCAGCCACTTGTGGCCGGCCGCAGCAACGGCGTCCGCACCCCACTCGTTGACATCCATCGGGAGCTGGCCCGGCACCTGCACGGCGTCGACCAGTGTGAGCGCGCCGGCCTCGTGTGCGATGTCGACGAGGTCGGCGACCGGCAGCTGCGTCCCGTGGGTCCACGTCACCGCGCTGAAACACACCAGGCGCGCGTCGTCGACAGCCGTGGCGAAGGCATTGGGGTCGACGCGGCCGTCATCGGTCTCGACGACCCGAACCTCGACACCCGCTTGCTTCAGGCGCTGCCACGGGAGTACGCCGGCGGGGTGCTCGAGGTCGGTTCGGACGACGACATCGCCGGGGCTCCAGTCGATTGCGTTCGCGATGGCGTTGATACCTGCAGTCGTGCTCTCGGTAAGCGCGATCTCATCGTCATCTGCACCGACGAACCGGGCGACGTGGCCCCGCACCTGGTCGTACGTGTCGAACGCCACCTCGTAGGGGCCCTTCTGGGCGTTCGCCTCGTACTCGTGGGAGCGAACGAACTCGTCGGCAGCGTCAACGACGTACCGTGGACTCGGGCCGTGGGCACCGAAGTTCAGGTAGATGTCTTCGTGCAGTGCGGGCGTGTCAGCCCGAAGTTCGGTAGGAGTCATTAGTCGTTCTCTCGGTATTAGTCGCTGTACGTCGCGATCAATTCACGCAGTGACTGTTCGGTTTGCCCACCTCGGAGCTGTTTCACCGGCTGGCCATCCACGAACAGAACGAACGTGGGAGTACTCTGGGCACCAAACTCGATTGCGATTTCGAGGTGAGACTCGATATCGATCGTCGCGACCGCTGCATCCGTGTCCGCTGCAATCGTTTCGAGCAGCGGCTTCATCCGCTGGCACGTACCACACCACTCCGTGTAGAACTCCACGAGAGTGACGTCGGTCTCTCCGACGACCGATTCGATGTCGTCATCCCCAAGCGAAATCACACTGTTCGTCTCCGCTATCTGAGTTGCCATTATAGACGCTACGTGCCGTGAGTTTAATAGTCTTGGGTCTACTACACAATATTAAACTGAGGGAGAAAGTGTGCGATCGGGAAAAAGTCCGCCAGCGAGGGTGAGCCACCAGTTGTCCGTTACTGGAATTCGTCGTTAGTCCATTCCCGTCCCATCGCGCCTGCCAGCCCAAGCAGGTATCCGAGTCTGTACTGGACATCAGGGTCACATAGGCCGCAGAACAAGCCGACAGCTCCAGCCTTCTCTGGCGGTTCCTGTTCCGCCTTACCGACGCTCGACAGCAGCGTTTCGATATCATAACGAGTGGCATCGTCTGACGCGGCTCGTGCGACCTCGCCGAGCGCGGCGCCCGCCCCGGCCAGTGACGTGACCATCTCGTCATCGAGCGCCGCAGTCCCTAACGACGCGACCTCGGCAAGTTCAGCCAGTAGTCAAGTGTTCCGGTTTGCTGAAAGACGAGCAGCGTATCTAGCGCTTCTCAAGGTTCGTCGCCATTCTCACCAACAGCCTCGGCTAATGCCACGGCTTTGTCAGTTGCTATCCTGTCTGCAGACTCCACGAGAATCGATCCGGTAGTCAAGAGATTGCGGACCATTTCGTCGGAAATCGCGCTCATCCCGAGCGAAAAGCCCTCCAGCAGCGCCTTGACAGCGTCGAGATGCTCCGCGAACTCGGCGACTGCCTCAGGGTTCTGTTCGATCGCAGTCTCAAGATCAGTTGGCTCGGATGCCGCTCTTTCGGATATGGTCAGAGCGACCCTCGCGCAGTCAGCCAGTAGGATTCGTTACACGCCAGCTTTGACCAGTGCAGTTTCTGTTCGGAGTATAGTTCTGTATTGAGTTTCACTGATTACACCGATTTGGAATACACGATGCGGTGGTCGGTAGCGCGAAGTAGCCGTTTCCATATCACACTACAGGGAACAATTCACCAGTGCCAATCCGAATTTCCGGAGTTTCACATTAGAGATCTGCTAAAGCTGGCTCTACCAGTCCATATCGAGAGCCGGTATTGTGGAACTGTCCTATCGCTATCAGAGGCGCGACGTATCAATGCCCAACAGGCGGTACAGGAGGCACACACGAACGAAACCAGTGCCAGCAAGAATGAGGCCCGCTATGGACAGCGCTGCACCGATCATCGTCCCGAATCCAATGAGACCGCCGAGTGTCGCCAAGCCGATTAGCCCGACCACTAACCCGACAACGATCCGAGTCCGGCTGTCTTTCACACCAATATTGCTTTTTATACCCATAACTATACAATACATCTCCCTAATTCTTTCTCGACGAACAACTGCTGCCTGAAACGTTTCGCTGTCAAATCCGCCGTGTTGCCGGGAGAGTACTGATCGACTTGGGCTGCCACGCACCGCAAAGATGCGTGTAAACAGCTACATTAACACTATGACGGTAGACGCGTATTCCCGTGGTAACTTCCCCGTCGACGCGACAACTTCTACAAGTAGACCATCTGGTATCTCGGAGGATATCGGCACACTAGGACACCTCAGCAACCATGACCTTCCCTCAGTCTACAGGACATTTTCGTATCCCTGCGAATACATTGCGACTAAGATCACCAATATCCAGTCGTACGTCGATCTTAGCGTGGACATGACTGCGAGATACGTATCGACCGCGTGGCCGTTTTCGAAGGTGCGGGTAAATTGAGGGATACCAGAACATCTCTCAAGCGACATTCACACATATTGACGGCGCGTAGTACTCAACTGGTTCCTCAATATACAATCACACTCTGGTGAGTGCGATTCAGCCGGAAGAAACGGGGATTTCTATTATTTGTTCGTCATACTTTGCTCGGTGGCATTTTTATTTTCAGAGACAGATGACCTGAGCGTCAGCACAGCTGGAAGGATACCGAAGGCCGTCGCGAGCGACAGTCCAATCGCCAACACGGTCGTCACCCCGAAGTTTGCAAGCACCGGGAATCGCGAGACGATTAGGATACCGAATCCAAAGATCGTGGTGAAACTAGACCCAATAATCGGCCTAGAGAGCTTGGCGACCGATGTGGCCGCAGCCCCAAGCGGCGGTCTGTCATGAGTCTCCGTTTCGAAGACAAACCGCTCGTAAATGTGGATTCCATATGTCACGCCGATTCCGAGCGTGAGTGACGACATCGTGATAGTAAGGGGATTCCACGGGACAGAGAGCAGGTACATACCTCCGGCGACAAGGAGCGCCGCACTGCCAGCGACACTGATGACAATGATCGCGGACACTCGAACTGACCGGAACGCAAACGAAAGGAACACGAATCCGAGCGCGAACGAGATAATGGTCATCGGTGTCAGACCTGCCGTAACGTTCTCGATCACGTTCCGATTAAGAACTGGTTTCCCAGTGATGCGAATATCATGGGCTCCGGTAAGCGCAAGATTTGCATTCCCCTCAAACTCGTCGATTAGGGTTCGGACCTCCTCGCCTTCCACGTCATCAACATAGAAAGTCAGGAGGACGCGTGACGGCGTCTCCGTCGGATCTCGAACGGCCATCATCCCCGACCCAGTTTGTTGTGCCAACGTCGTGTCGAGTTGGTTACGAGTTTTTGGGATCGAGCCATCATTGGCCATCTGGACAGCTAACACCGGACTTTGAACCGCATTTACCTGATTGTTTGCCAGCATGAGCTGTTGGTATCTATCCAATTCACGGAATGTTTCCGGTGAATATGCCTTCTCGGCACTAACACTGACATACATTACCTTCGGACTGTCGACGGTGTCAGACAGCCGATCCATATCGTTCTTCGCGTCAAGGTCCTGAGGCCAGAAGTCCATCATCTCCTGGTTCGGTTCCACCTGTGGGTACGCATACGCGCCACCGGTGACCAATAGGAGGGCGACGAACAGCGTCAGAAGCGGTCGTCCCCCGGTGACGATGCTGGTAAACCGTTCGGAGCCGGTCTCTAGCCAATCGTTCGAGGTTGAGGTCGCGTCGTCTGAGCTCTGTTGAGAATACCCATCGCGATCGAAGCGGACGAGGAGCGCAGGGAGGAGCGTAACCGACAGCGCCATTGACGCCAACACAGCGGTCGCGCTCGTTATCCCAAACTGTCGGACAGGAGGCACACTTGACACTAGGAGAGACCCCAGTCCGATTACAGTCGCACCCATGGCAATAAGTAGGGCACGGCCTGTAGTTCGCGTGGCGACCGCTGCAGCAGTTTCGGGCGAACACCCAGCCTCGCGCTCCTCGACGTACCGCGAGTGGATCTGCAGCCCATAGTCGATTCCTAGCCCGAGCGCGATGGGCATAACGCCGAGCATAATCGCGTTGAAATTGAATCCGAACACACCCATCGCACCGATCATGTACAACAGCGCGACCATCGCCGTACCAAGTGGAAGGAACACATGCCAGCCCCGCTCCACTTTCGCGCGCATCACCAAGTAGACTACAGTGAAAATGAGCGCGAACGCCCCGGCGAACAGAGTGATCATCTCAGGCAACATGAGTCCAAACGCGGCGTTCTCGAAGACAGGTTGTCCGGTGATAGTGGTCGTCATGCCGGGCGGTAACGGTGCGAGATCGGTCTCTGTCTGTACCCTGTTGTAAATGATGTCAGAGTCCCGCTGTGGGAGGAACGCACCCCTGTCGAACGTATCGACATTACCGTAGCTCGCGAGGATGATCGTCGTGCCGGACTCAGGCTCCAGCCGATCAACCATTGCGGCCGACTCTGGACCCTGTCCGCGCACCCTCGTGATCGCCCGTTCGACTCCCGCTTCGGTCTGTGGGATCTCGCCGCCGTTCCCTTGACGAACGACATCTGCCAATGAAGTGACCGTGGTCGTCTCGTCGATGTTTTCGGTGTATCGCCTGTCGAGCCTGTTGATCGCTCGGATCGTCTCGGGGTCGTGAAGCTCGCCGGACTCCACGATGACGAACACGTTGTTGCCCGTTTCGAAGTCCTCTTTGAGCGTCTCCCAGTCGGTTGCCGTCTGGGAGTCGTCCTCAATGTACAGGGTCATTCCCATGCTCATCTGGATCCCCGCAACCCCGACACTGACCGCGATGAGCGCTGTCACAAGCACGACGACGATCGTCTTGAGCTGATTTCGCGCAGCGTACCGCCCCGCGTGTTCTAATCCATCTTGGATCCGTTCTCCCGCGTTCATTTACCCGAGGTACTGCCGCAGTCGGTCGCGCTTGAACACGATCCCAGCCCCGAGCAGGACCGGCACGCCGATTGCTGTCAGGACGAGTGGAGTTGAGGGCCCGCTCGGCTCAGTCACTTCGACCGTAGCTGGCCGGATATCGGAGACGACCGTCTCATCGAACGGGTTGTCGTACTTGATCGTGGTATCAAGGGTGTAGGATTTCGGCGTTGCCGCCTCACCCGCCGTGAGCGTGTACGAGACTGTCGCCCGCTCGCCCGGTGACAGCTCGCCGATGTACGCCGTATCGTCATCGGTCTCAAACGGTGAGTCTGCGTTGATTCGAACGACTGCATCTTTGAAGCCACTCTCGCCAGTATTCTCGACGGTTAATTCAATCCGCTCGGTCGCGCCCGCCTCGATTTGGGCGGTGTCGACCACGGTGAACTGCCGCTCAGGGCCGACCGAGACATCTGCGTTCAGTGGGTCGCTGCGGATGGTGTTTCCGTAGTCGTCATCGTGCGCGACGGTAATCGGGAGCGAGTACGACTGCGCGAGTGCACGGTCAGACACTTCCATTTTGATTTCGGTAGTCGCCGACTCGCCGGGCTCAAGTGTCCCGAGCTGTCCACCATTCGACAGCGGAGCAAACGGTTGATTCGGCTCGGCGAACACGCGTGCGTTCGTCGCGGCGACATCGCCCGTATTCGTCACAGTAACGCGCGCTGCCCCGGTCGAATCGACGTAGAGCGAACGCGATTCGACTGACACGTTGTACTGCGGGCCCTCTGCCACGCCGACGCTCCCGTATCGGATCGAGGATTCACTTGGCTGTCCATTCGCGTCCTCGTATGCCGCACGGAACCCGACGGCGTACGACCCAGCAGATTCAACTCCACGGACTACGGTCTGGAAGGTGGCGTTGCGCGTGTCACCGGGGGCGACGGTACCGAGTGCAGCCCGGTTGCTCTGCGGTTCGAAGTGGGGTGAGCCGACCAGCGAGAGCGTCGCATCGGACATCGCCTCGCTGCCGGTGTTACGCACGGTCACCGCAACATCACCCTCGGCGTTCTTATAAATATCGTCACCGCGCATATCGACGACTGTCAGCTGTCCGTGCGGCTCAACGCGAATTGTGACGCTTGTCTCTTCGGTCCCAGTGTTCCGGTTAACGGTATAGTCGTCTCTGTCGACAAAGATATCACGGATATACGAAAACTCGAGATTCATTGGCACCGTGTACGTCCCCGGCTCAGCCGACTCATCTACCTCGATGGTGAGTGGAACCCGCGTAGTACTGCCGGTTCGCACCGTTCCGACACTCTGTTTTCCCATCTTCAAGTCAATCGGGATCCCCTCGTCGTCGTACGCAACGGTCGTCCCAGTCGCAGCTCCGATTTGGACTCCGTGTGCCTGAACGACTCGTGAGACGTCCTCTATCGCCCGATCAGAATCAGTAACTCCATCATGGCGGTTCTGAACTGCAATCGTCAAGGTCGTGGTCTCACCCGGCGTTACGGTGTTACTCCCAGCGACTGTCGCGTCGAGTTCTGGAACTGACTCCTCGCTAAATCGCTCTGCGGCCGTTCCTGAAACGCCGACTCCCACCGAGCCGATGAGTAGCAGTACGATTCCCACGACGGCTGCCTTTCGAATCAACCCAGCTGTTTCGTATTTCATGTCGTGTGCAATTTACACAATTCTATCTCAAAAGCGTTTGGATCTGATTATGGGCAGTGTTCAGACAAGGATGAAAAATGAAGCGTGTGGCTCTGTTGAAATCCTATTCTTCAGATATATTCTCACCTGAAACAGCCGGTCGA
>NZ_CVRT01000100.1 GCF_001261915.1 Halorubrum sp. SD626R | reverse complement strand
GAGCCGCGGCCGGCGAGGGGCGAATCGGTCATATTACCCTCCCGTAGTCGGCCGAGACGGGAAAAGCGTGCGGAACGTCGGGGGGCGCCGGATCGCTTATGTCGGAACGCGCGGAAGCGCCGGCTATGCCCTCCGAGACGCCCTCGACCGGTGAGACGCGCTCGGGCGACGGTGCGCCCGCGGCCGCCGACGACTCCTCCCGCTGGCAGCGAGCCGGGAACGCCGTCTCGCTCGCTGCGCTCGTCGCGCTCGCCGCGGTGCAGTTCCTCGGCGCCGACCCCCGGCCGTGGGGGCTCGCCGCCGGCTGGGCCGCGGCGACCGCCGTCGCCCTCGGGCCGGTCGCGTGGCTCGCCCGCGACCGACTCCCGCCGGACCGACTGGAGACGCTGACGTACGTCGCCTTCGGCGCCGCGGTCCTCGCCATCTCCGTCGGGCTGGGCGTCGTACTCGCGTTCGAGGCCCCGTATCTCCCGTACGGTCCCGGCTTCCTCGCCGGCGTCACGCTCGGCACCGCAGTCGTCGCCGTCGCCGAGCGGGCGGTCGTTCCGGAGCGGCTCCGCGGAGCGGATTTATAACCTCGACGGCCGTCAACGCCCCGCTCACGCGTAGATGTAGCCTTCAAGCGCGACCGCCTCGGGGTCGTCGAACCCGGCGGTGTCCGTCTCGTAGCTCCGCGTCCACGCCCCGAACGCCCCGACGCAGGCGGCGACGGCGTCGAGCGCGTCGCCGCCCGCGTCCGAGGCCATCGCGTCCGTCAGCTCCGTTCCGGACGCGTACGCGACGTCGGCCGCCTCGGCCAGTCCCTCGGCGTTCCGCCGGCGACGCGCCGACTCCGACTCGCCGCCGCCCTTGTAGCCCGTCCGGCGGAGCCCGAGCCGGTCCAACACCGCGGCCGGGTACGTCTCGACGACCGTCGGGCCCGGCGGCGCCCCGGACCGCCACCCCTCGCCCGCCCGGTCCATCGGCGCGAATCTGACGTGGTCGACGAGCGGTGCGAGCACGTCGCGCATGCCGTGAAACGCGATCGTGTCGGCGATGAACCCGTACGGCGACCGCGCGCCGACGGCGGCGTCGGTCCGCCGCTTGTCGTAGGTCCCCTCGCCGTGGCGCCCGGTCAGCGCGACGCAGCGCTCCGCGAACGCCTGGACCGGGTCGTCCGAGTCGTCGTCGACATCGATCGACTCCGGAAATCCGCTGATGAACGACCGCCACGACTCGTTCCCGGTCTCCTCGACGACGAACCGCGGGAGCCCGAACGGGAAGTCGAGCCCGACGACCGCGCTCTCGTCGCGCTCGCGGATCCACGCCGCGAGCGCCGGGAGGGCGTCCTCCCGGCCGACGCCCCGGCGGCCGTCGCCATCGATGCCGGCGAGCTCGGCGAGCGGGCGGAGCTCGGTCACGCGCAGGCCGCCGCTCTCGGGATCTATCCTCCCGCTCGCGATCCACGTCTTCCGTCCGGCGTCGTCGGCCGCCGCGCTGAAGTCGACGCCGTGAACGCGGACCGGTCCGGCGTCCGCGCGATTCGATCCGCGGTCCGCGCGACTCCGGCCACCGTCCGCGCGACTCGACTCCTCGCCGTCGTCGGGGAGACGCTCCATGCACGGACGGCCGCCGCCACGCCGTTTAAGCCCTCGCCGACACAACGACCGCGTATATGCCATCGACGATGGAGGTCAAGTGCGAGAGCGCCGACTGCGAGCTCGACATGTTCGAGAACCACTACACGTACGACGTGCCCGACGACCACGCGGTCGAGGACCTGTCGTGCCCCTACTGCGGCGGGAGCGACCTCGCCGAGATCGAGGTGTAACCCGTGAGCGAGCTCGTCGAGGCGGGTCGGTCGGTCGTCCGCCGCGTCCTCGAACGCGCCGGCCGCGGGTGGAGCAAGATGCAGGAGCGTCGGCCGCTCTCGTACGACCTCCTCGAGAGCGACGACGCCTACCTCGTCGTCTTCGACGCCCCGGGCGTCCGCGGTGAGGACCTGAACGTGACGTTCCTCGACCACACCGTCGAGGTCGAGCTCGACCGGTTCCGCGACTTCTACGACGGCTACGAGATGCTGTTCCCCGGTCGCGGCGTCTCGCTCTCCGGGAGCGCCGACCTCCCCCGCGACGCGAACGTCACGCCCGAGGGCGCGAACGCGACGCTGACGCGCAACGGGACGCTACAGGTGGAGATCCCGAAGAACGACGACGCGCGCGACGTCGCCGTCGTCGAGGAAGGCGACGCCGACGAGAGCTGACGCCGACTCTCTCCTCCCGGTTCACTCTCCGACTCGTTCCTCGACGGACATCCCCTCCGTGATCTCGAAGCTCTCGTCGCCGTCGAACCGGTCGGGATCGAACGCGCCGACCCACGGCGACTCGGGGGCGTCCGCTTCGGTCCCGTCGAGCGACGCCAACACGCCCTCGGCGACGAGCTCGCCGACTGCCGGAGCACGCATGAAGCCGTGACCCTGCCAGCCGGCGGCGACGAACAGGCGGTTCGGGTCGTCCGACCGCACCCCGTCGCCCCCCACCGGTCCGACGAGCGGGTCGCCGTCGGGCGTCGCCGTGCAGAGCCCGGCCCACGCGCGCTCCGGGCTCGGGTCGCCCTCGCTCGCGACCGCGACGCGCTCGCGGAGCGTCTCGGTGACGGCGTCGACGAACCAGCCGTCGGCCTCGCGGTCGTAGCCGTCCGGCTCGGCCGCGACCGGCTCGGTCCCGTCACCGGCCAGCAGCCCGGTCGGGTGCGGCCGGAGGTAGACGCCCGCGGTCGCGTCGTAGAGCATCGGGCCGTCGTAGGGAGTCCGGGTCGTCAGCGCCTGCACGCGGTATGGGACGACCGGGACCGCGACCCCGGCGTCGCCGAGGAACTCGGCCGTGTGCGCGCCGGCGGCGACGGCGACCGCGTCGAACGCGCGGACCTCGGCGCCGCCTCCGCTCCCCGCGTCGACCCGGAGGGCGGCGGGGTCGCCGCCGGTCAGCGACACGGCCGTCTCGGTCTCGACGGCGACCCCCTCGCGGCGCGCCCGCCGACCCGTCGCCGCGACGTAGCTCGCGGGGTCGCACCAGCCCGCGTTCTCGGCGACCGCGGCGACCGCGAGGTCGTCGGTCGCGATCGGGAACCGGTCGGCCAGGGCCGCGGGGTCGACGAGCGACACGTCGCGCCCGTGCGAGCGCATCCGGTCGACCATCGCGGGGACGGCGTCGGCGTCGGGGTCGCCCTCCCTGACCGCGATCACGTACGGGCACGGCGCAAGGGAGAAGCCCGGCAGCGACCGGTCGAACGCCCGGAACCGCTCCATCGCGCGGGCGGCCAGCGCGGCGTCGACGTCCTCGGCGTACGCGTCGTACAGCACGCCGGCGGCGCGCCCGGAGCTCCCGGCGCCGAGCGAGCCGCGCTCGTAGAGCGTCACGTCGGCGCCGCGGGCCGCGAGGTCGGCGGCCGCGGTGACGCCGACCGCGCCGCCGCCGACGACCGCGACGGTCGGCGCCGCCTCGCCTCGTTCGGACATACGTCGAGACATCGCGGGCCGGAAGCGAAAAGCCACCGGCGCTGACGATGCGAGCGATGTATCTGCAACACCGTAACGCGGCGGCGCGCCTCCGAGCGGCCGCCGACGGCGGCCGTGAGGAGCCCGCGAGGGAGTCGGGCGGCCGGAGCGAAGCGGAGGCCGGCCGACGAGGCTGGGGAGGCGTGAGGCTGTGGTTCCGTGCGGGGTGGTCGGGCGGGACTCAAAGGGGCAGCCGGCGAGGACGGCACAGGCGATGCAAGCACCGCAGGGAGCGAGTGAAACGAGTGACCGAGGAGCGCAGCGAGCGTGTGCCGTCCTCGCCGGCTGGGGCTTTGGAAGTGTCCACTGCCGAGACGGGATCAACGACGTATATCCGAGCGGCCGGAGCTTTGCGAGGGTCCGCCGTCGAGCAAGCATCAACCGCTTATGAGCGAGCGGCCGGGACTTCGAAGCTGTCTGTCTCGTCAATGTCGTTCCCGTGGCTACGACCGACAACCCGGTCGTTCGCTCCGTACCGACTCCACGCCTCGTCCGGCCGGGTGACACGCACGTCCCCGCCCACGTTATGGGCGTCGAGCCCGTAGATCGGGTATGAACCAACTCGTCGACGGCGAGTGGCGGACCGACGCGTACGAGGCGACGGACGAGGACGGCTCGTTCCAGCGCGGCGAGACGACCTTCCGGAACTGGATCGCCGGCAGCGACGTGCCCGACCACGTCGACGCCGAGCCGGACGAGCGCTTTCAGCCCGAGGCCGGCCGGTACCACCTGTACGTCTCGTACGCCTGCCCGTGGGCGCACCGCACCCTGCTGGCGCGGTCGCTGCTCGGCTTAGAGGACGCCATCGGCGTCTCGGTCGTGGACCCGTACCGCGCCGAGGACGGCTGGCAGTTCACCCCCGAGAAAGACGGCTGTACCCCGGACCACCTCCACGGCAGCGACTACCTCCGCGAACTGTACGTCGCGGCCGACCCCGACGCCACCTGTCGGGTGACCGTTCCCGTCCTGTGGGACACGGAGGAGGAGACGATCGTCAACAACGAGTCGCGCGAGGTCCTCCGAACCCTCTCGACCGCGTTCGACGACCTCGGGAACGACGTCTCGCTGCTGCCCGACGCCGACGACGAGGCGACCGTCGCGGACGTCGACGAGGTCATCACCGAGATCTACGAGCCGGTCAACAACGGCGTCTACCGCGCCGGCTTCGCGAAGTCGCAGAGCGCCTACGACGAGGCGATCGACGAGCTGTTCGGCGCGCTCGACCACTGGAACGACCACCTCGCCGACCGGCGCTACCTCGTGGGCGACTCGCTCACCGAGGCCGACATCTGCATGTTCACCACGCTGGTCCGGTTCGACCAGGTGTACCACACGCACTTCATGTGCAACCGGCAGTACGTCCACCAGTACGAGCACCTCTGGCCGTACCTCCGCGACCTCTACCAGACCGAGGGCGTCGCCGAGACGGTGGACATGAGCCACATCAAGGAGCACTACTACACGACGCACCCGGACGTGACCCCCTCCGGGATCGTCGCCCGCGGTCCGGACCTCGACTGGGAGGCGCCGCACGACCGCGACCGGCTCGGCGGGGAGGCGCCGACGCCGACCGCGGACGACTGAGCGTCGGGCGACCCGGTCCCCACAGCCTTATTATCCCCCGAATTACCTGATCGTACGTACATCTCGGCTGAATGCGTCGGAGACGACGCCGACCGCCGGCCGCCTCTCCGGCTTCCCTCCGCACCTCATCGCATGACGACACGCTTACAGAACTGGTTGCTCGGACTCACGGTGGTCGCACTGCTCGCCGCGCCCGCGGGAGACCTCCTCGAAGCGGAGCGTCTCGTCAGGGTCGCCGTCCCCACGTTCTTCCTCGCCGCGGCGAGCCTGTTCACGGTCATGACCGTCACGAAACTCGTCGATGCGATTCGGTCGTCCGGACCGGATATGCACGACCCGGCTCGGACCGAGTAGACGCGAGACGCGACCGCGGCGTTTCGAGCTGATCTCTTATAAACGAACGACGGTAGATCGACGCTAGACCGCTCCGAAGCCCCGGCCGCTCGGCACTACGTCGTCCCCACCGCGGCTTACACCGCCAAAGCCCCAATCGCTCGGTGATACGCAACCGCTTCCGCTGAGAATACCGCCAAAGCCCCAGCCGGGAGGGCTCGCGCGGCTCGCTGCGCGCTTCACTCGGTCGCTGACGCTCCCTCGTTCCAGTGCTTGCGTCGCCGTGCTTCGCCCTCACGGCTGCCCCTTTGAGTCCCGCCCCGCACCGCGCCGCACAGCGCCTCACGCCTCCCCAGCCTCGCCGCTCACGCCCTGCGGGCGTTCGCGGCGTCCCTCGCGCGT
>NZ_CVRT01000099.1 GCF_001261915.1 Halorubrum sp. SD626R | reverse complement strand
CCCGCTTTTGCGAGATGCGAGGGTTAGAGGACCTCCGCGAGGAGCGCGAAGCGCTCGCGGGGCGGGGAGACGCGCTCGAAGCAGTCCACGCGGAGGCGGGCGAACTGGGGGCGATGTACGGCGACCGGAGCGCGGAGGTGCGCCAGCGCAACGTCACCGAGTTGGAGCGCACCCTCAACGAGACGTTCGAAGTCGTCTACGGCAACGACGCCTACGCGCACATCGAACTCGACGGCGAGTACGTCCTCACGGTCTATCAGAAGGACGGCGAGGCGTTAGACCCGGAACAGCTCTCCGGGGGTGAGCGCGCGCTGTTCAACCTCTCGTTGCGCTGTGCGATCTACCGGCTGCTCTCGGAGGGGATCGAGGGCGCGGCCCCGACGCCGCCGCTCATCCTCGACGAGCCGACGGTCTTTCTCGACTCCGGACACGTCTCCCGCCTCGTGCGCCTCGTCGAGGAGATGCGCGGGTTCGGCGTGCGACAGATACTCATCGTCAGCCACGACGACGAACTGGTGGGTGCCGCAGACGAACTCGTCATCGTCGAGAAGGACCCTCGGTCGAACCGGTCGACGGTGCGAAGAGAAGACGCGGCCGAACTCGACGTCGCGTCGCTCGCGGACGACTGAGTCGGGCGTCGGGTGACCTTGATGTCGGCCGACTTGGAGGCCGGCGGGGTCGCCGATGAGGGACCGACGCTCTATGCGGCGCGGCGTTCCTTCGCCTTCGGGCGGAGCTTCGTGTAGCCGCACTTGCGGCAGCGGTCGGCGTCGGGAGAGTTGCGGGCGTTACAGCGCATGCAGATGTGTCGATCGAGGTTGCGGCGTTCCGCGGCGTCGAAACTGGCCATACGGCTACTGTCGTGGCGACGCTGTAAAAGCTTGCGAGACGCGGCCGGTCGCGACGGACCGCGTCTGACTGTCCGGCTACGCGCCCGCCTCGGCGAGCGCCGCTTCGATATCCTCTCGCTGTGTGACGCCCACGAACCGATCGACGACGCCGTCGTCGTTCTCGACGATCAGCGTCGGAAGCGATCGCACCTGATACTGGTTGGCGACGTCCTGCTCCTCGTCGACGTTCACCTTCTGGAGTTCGAAGGCGTCGCCGAGGTCCTCCTGAATCTCCTCGAGGATCGGGTCCTGCGTCTTACACGGGCCACACCAGTCTGCGTGAAAATCCAGCAGTCGAACAGTCATTATCCGCCGCAACGTACCGTCGCACCGCGCATAAGGGTTTCCCACTCGTGCGTCTCCGAGTACAGGACCGCCGACCACGGGACCGCGAGCCCTCGGCTGCGGCCCGCGGACCCGGAGCCGAGCGCACGGCGGCCGATGACGACTCCGGGACGCGAGCGAAACGTTTAGAACGCGGTGAGACCCATCGAGAGGTATGAGCAGTGGCTCCAACTCCGGCGGCCTGATGTCGAGTGCGGGACTGGTCCGCTACTTCGACAACCAAGGCCGAGACGCGATCACGATGAACCCGAAGACCGTCCTCGCCTTCTGCGTCCTCTTCGGCGTCTTCGTCCAGATCCTCTCTCTGACGGTCGCGTAGCGCGCCCTTTTTGCCCGTCCCCGACGGATAGGCGGCCATGCAAGCAGGCGTCATCGCCGTGCAGGGCGACGTGGCCGAGCACGCCGCCGCCGTCCGGAACGCCGCGGCCGCCCACGACGAGTCCGCCGAGGTCGTCGAGGTCCGCGACGCCGGGATCGTGCCCGACTGCGACGTCCTCCTCATGCCGGGCGGGGAGTCGACGACCATCTCGCGGCTGATCCACCGAGAGGGGATCGACGCCGAGGTCCGCGAGCACGTCGCGAGCGGGAAGCCCGTGCTCGCGACCTGCGCCGGCCTCATCGTCTGCTCGCGGGACGCGAAGGACGACCGGGTCGACGCGCTCGGGCTCGTCGACGTCTCCGTCGACCGCAACGCGTTCGGCCGCCAGAAGGACTCGTTCGAGGCGAAAATGCCGGTGACCGGGCTCGACGAGCCGTTCCACGCCGTGTTCATCCGCGCGCCGCTCATCGACGACGTGGGCGCGGACGTCGAGGTGCTCGCGACGGTCGACGGCCGACCGGTCGCCGTGCGCGACGGTCCCGTCGTCGCCACCTCCTTCCACCCGGAGCTCACCGACGACCCGCGGATCCACGACCTCGCGTTCTTCCCCGGGGACGAGGTGGTCGCGTGAGCGACGCGGAGCCGGACGCGGACGGAGAGCCCGAGGCCCCCCTCGACGAGCTGTTCGCCACCATCGAGTCACGGAAGGCGGAGCTCCCCGAGGGGTCGTACACCGCCTCGCTGTTCGCCCACGAGAAGGGGGAAAACGCGGTCTTAGAGAAGATCGGGGAGGAGTCGACCGAGGTCATCCTCGCCGCGAAGGACGACGACCGCGACGAGCTCACCGCCGAGAGCGCCGACCTCGTCTACCACCTGCTGGTGTTGCTCGCGATGAAGGACCTCGACCTCGACGACCTGCGCGGCGAACTCCGCGAGCGGTTCTGACCGCGTCCCGCGCGCGCCCAAGACGCTTCCGCGCGCCTACCGCTCCCGTTCGCGCCTATCGCTCCCGTTCGAGCTCGCGATCGACCTCGTCGAACTCCTCCGTCTCCAGCTCGCTCTCGATCCGGCGCTCGAACTCCGCCTCGCTGATCTGTCCCTCGACGTACTGCCGGCGGAGCCGGTCCTGACGGCTCTCCGGCGCGTCGTCGGACGCGGTCGACGTGGACGAGGGCGAGGACGACCACGAGTCGCCGATCGAGTCCGCGTCGACCGAGTCATCGCTCCCGGAGAGCCACGATCCGGCCCTGTACGCGACGTAGACGAGCCCGGCGAGAACGGCGAGCGTGACGATTCCGGAGACCACCGCGAGCACGAGGTTCAGGAACCACCAGACGACGGAGACGAGGATGCCGACGCCGACGAGCACCGCGAGCGCGACCGCGCCGTAGTAGAGGGCCTTCTTCCCGTCCATACCGGGGAGTGGCGGGTCCGGGCGCAAATACCTTCGGCCGCGGGGTCGCTCGGAGCGGGCCCGCCGCGCTCGCCGTCAGAAGACTTATTCGCCGGTGTGTCCGTTACACTCGGGAATGGTACTGGAATCGCGACCGCGACCGAGACGCGCCCCCGTGCGGTCCGACGAGGGACGAGCGTGACCGGGGAGTCGGATCGGGCGGCCGAGGAGTCCGCCCCCCGAACCGTCGATCGGCGGACCGTCCTCGGCGCGCTCGCGGGGGCCGGAAGCGCCGCGGTCGCGGGCTGCTCCGGCTCCGAGCCGGACGACGCCGCGACGGGCGATCTTGAACAGGATCGCCTCGACGAGCTCGCGGCCCGCTTCGCGCCGACGCTGTACTTCGATTCCGCGGAGCCGTGGTTCCCGACCGACCCGCGACCGTACGCGTCCGAGCGGGACGGCGAGACGGTCGTCGACGGCTTCGCGGCGTTCGAGGGCTATCACGGGCGGTTCGAGGCGGCGGGCGAGCCGCCGAATCCGACGGTGTTCTACAACGGCGTCCGGTACGAGGACTCCCCGCTCGCGGTCGTCCAGTTCTGGATGTACTCCGCGTTCGACCAGTTCACCGCGAACTTCCACTGGCACGACTGGGAGGTGCTCCACGTGTTCGTCGACCTCGACA
>NZ_CVRT01000098.1 GCF_001261915.1 Halorubrum sp. SD626R | reverse complement strand
GACTCCCTCGCGCGGCGCTCCTTCGCGGCCGCCGGTGGCGGCCGCTCGGAGGCGCACGCCACCGCGTATCACTTATAAACAGGTCGCGGCTACTCGTCGACTCACAGCCGCTCGCCGTCGTAGTAGCGCTCCTCCACGCGTCGGTCGAACAGCCGTGAGAGCAGGGTGGTCAGGGGCCCCTCGACGCCGTCGCCGTCCCCGTCGACTGCGAGGCCGTCGACCGTCTCGACAGGTCGGATCTCCCACGTCGAGTTGGTGAGGAAGACCTCGTCGGCCCCGCGGACCGCGTCGGGCGCGTACGTCCCCTCCTCCACCGGGATCCCCTCCGCTTCGGCGATCTCGATCACGGTTCGGCGGGTGACGCCGGGGAGGATCGGTCCGTCCAGGGAGGGCGTCTTGAGGGCCGCGCCGTCGGCGAAGAAGACGTTCGCGGTCGCGCCCTCCGCGACGTTGCCCTCGGGGTCGAGCATGAGCGCCTCGTCGGCGCCGGTGACCCGGAGCTCCAACCGGGCTAAGATCCCGTTGAGGTAGTTATGCGTCTTCGCGTCGGCCGGGAGCGCCCGCGAGGACGGCTTGCGGGTCTTCGTCGTCTGGAGCGCGGCCGGCCCGCCGTGGACCGGATCCGAGTCGACGCCGCCGCGGGGGAGCGGCTTCGCGATCACGACGACGGTCGGATCGACCTCCGGGTTCGGGTCGAGCGTGCCGGGCTGAACCCCGCGGGTGACCGAGAGCTTCACGTAGGCGTCTACGAGGCCGTTCGCGGCGAGCGTCTCGTCGATCCGAGCCTCCAGGTCCGCGTCCGGGAGGCCGTGGTCGAGCCCGAGCGTCTCGCAGGTGTCGGCGAGCCGCGCGGCGTGGTCCGTCCACCGGAAGACCTCGCCGCCGTACGCGCGCATCGTCTCGAAGGCGGCGTCGCCGTAGGCGAACCCGCGGTCCTCGACCGAGACGGTCGCCTCGCTCGCGGGGACGACCTCGCCGTCGACGTGGTAGCGAAGCTCGTCGCCCGCGTCGCCCTCGTCCGACTCCTCACTCATGCGCCTCGCACACCTCCGCGAAGTTCGCCACCATCGCCTTCCCCCGCGGCGTGAGGATGCTCTCGGGGTGGAACTGCACGCCGATATGGGGTTTCTCGCGGTGGCGCACGCCCATTACAACCTCGCGCTCGTCCTCCGTGCGGGCGGTCTCGACGAGCTCGTCCGGGAGGTCGGCGCGCTCGACGCACAGCGAGTGGTACCGCCCGACCCGGAGCCGGTCGGGGAGCCCGGCGAACACGCCCGAGCCGTCGTGGCTGATCGTCGACGGCTTCCCGTGGACGACCTCCGGGGCGTGACCGACCCGGCTCCCGCGGTTCGCGCACAGCGCCTGGTGGCCGAGACAGACGCCGAGCACCGGGCGGTCGAGGTCGAAGACGGCCGTCGAGACGCCGGCCTCCGCGGGAGTGCCCGGCCCCGGAGAGACGACGACGCCGTCGGGGTCGAGCGCGCGGATCCCGTCGAGGTCGACCGCGTCGTTGCGCCGGACCGCGACCGCGCCGGCGACCTCGCCCACGTACTGGACGAGGTTGTACGCGAACGAGTCGTAGTTGTCGACGACGAGCACCCGCGCGTCCGCGTCGCCGGCGCCGGCGCCGGGCCGCCAGCCGGCCGCGGCGTCGGCGTCAACGGTCCCGGTCATCGCTCGTCACCCGCTTCGACCGCCATCCCGCCGGCCGCGAGCGCCTCGTCGACCGCGGTCACCAGCGCGCGCGCCTTCGCGAGCGTCTCCTCGTACTCCGCGCCGGGCTCGGAGTCGTGGACGATTCCGGCCCCGACGCGCAGGTGGTACTCGGTCGCCCGCCGGACCAGGGTGCGGATGACGATGTTGAGCGTCGCCCGCCCGTCGAAGCCCGCCGCGAGCATCGAGCCGGTGTAGGGGCCTCGCCGCGTCTCCTCTAACTCGTCGATGATCTCCATCGTCCGCGGCTTCGGCGCGCCCGTGACCGTCCCGCCGGGGAAACACGCCGCGACCGCGTCGGTGGCGCCCACGTCCGGGCGCGCCTCCCCCTCGATCAGGCTCACGAGGTGCATCACCTCGCTGTACCGGTCGACGCGGCGGTACTCAGCGACTTCGACCGTGCCGAACCGAGAGACCTTCCCGAGGTCGTTGCGCTCCAGGTCGACGAGCATCGCGTGCTCCGCGCGCTCCTTCGCGTCGCCCGTCAGCTCCGCCTCCAGCGCGTCGTCTTCCTCGGGCGTCTCCCCGCGCGGTCGCGTCCCGGCGATGGGCTCCGTCGCGAGGCGGGCGCCGCGGGGGCCCGCAGGCGCTGCGAGACGTTCGCCTGGAAGGTGTCGCCGTCGCGGACGTACGCCTTCACCCGGCGGACCGCCTCGGCGTACCCCTCGCGGCCGACGTCGCTCTCGAAGGTCGCCGTCGACGCGTCCGGGTCGGGGGCGGGGCCGACGCCCGGGTCGCCGGTCTCGATCCGGTCGATCAGCTCGCCGGCCCGCGCCGCCCCCTCGTCGAACAGCGCGTCGAGGGCGTCGCGGTCGGCGGTCGGGTCGTCGAGTCCATCGGGAACCCGGGGACAGGCCGTCACGCGGAGGGTGACGGACCGGGCGTCGCTCTCCGTATCGTCGTCTACCGGGCACTCCCACGCCGCGACCCGGTCGAAGACGCCCACCTGAAGCCGCGGGAGCCCGCGGTCGTCGACCGCCCCCGGACCCGCCGGCGCGGGCGCCGGGAACGACTCCAGCTCGCGGGCGACGTCGTAGGAGAGCCAGCCGAACGCGC
>NZ_CVRT01000097.1 GCF_001261915.1 Halorubrum sp. SD626R | reverse complement strand
TCTTCTTATGACGAGAGAGCTTTGCTCTCTCGAACCACGCTCCTCAGTCGCTCACTTCGTTCGCTCCCTGCGGTGCTTTGGTCGCCTACGTCGCCCTCGCGGCTGCCCATTTTATTCCCGCCCCGCACAGCGACCGCACCTCACCCCTCCCCAGCCTCGCGGCTCCCTCCGCTTCGCTTCGGTCGCCGCGTCCCTCGCACGCGCACCTCGTGGCCGCCGGGGGCGGCCACTCGGAGGCGCGCGCCACCGCGAGGCAGTTACTCGAAGAGGACGGGTTCGCGAACGTCCTCGTCGGCCGCCTCGCGCCACGACCGGCTCGGCGCCCACCCGAACAGCCGCTCGGCCTTTTTAATCGCGTACGCGCCCCGGTCGTCGCCCTCGGCGAGCGCGCACGGGTCGACGGCGCAGTCGTCGGGGACCTCGCCGTACGACTCGCGCAGGAGGTCGAGCAGGGGGCGACCGAGCGCGTTGTCGGCGGCGACGCAGTTGACGGCCTCGTAGGATCCGGGCGCCACGGCCGGGTCCGACCCCGCCGTCCCCGCCGTCCCCGCGAGCGCGGCGGCGACGAGGTCGGCGACGTCGCGGGCGTCGACGTACGACCAGAAGTTGCCGGCGCCGGCGTCGAGGTCGCCGACGTACTCGTCGCTCCGACAGGCGTACGCGCCGGGGTACTGGATCCACGACGGACGGATCGAGACCGCCGGGACGCCCTCGCGGCGCGCGACCGCGCCGGCGGCCGCCTCCGCCGTCACCTTCGAGAGCCCGTAGGGGTCCTCGGGCCGGAGCGGATGTTCCTCGGTGACCGGGAGCTCGTCGGGGAACGGCGTCGGATCGGCGAAGAAGAAGCCGTAGGCGCCGTCGCTGGAGGCTTGGACGATCCGCGCGTCGGCGCGGCCCGCAGCGTCGAGGACGTTCTTCGCGGCGTGGACGTTCGTCTCGAACACCCGGCCGTCGGGGTGGGTACCCGCGACTGGGATCGCCGCCCAGTGGACGACGGCGTCGGGGTCGACGGCGTGGACGAGGTCGAGCGCCTCGCCGCGGTCGGCGAGGTCGGCGGCGCGGAACGAGACGTTCGGGGCCGGGTCGGCGTCGAGGTCCGGGTGCTCGTAGTCGACGACGACGACCTCGTAGTCGCCGGCGAGTCGGTCGACGACCCAGCGCCCGGAGGCGCCGCGGCCGCCGGTGACGAGGACAGTCTCCATGCGTGCGGGTTGCCGGGGCGAGGCAAAAGCGCACCGTCGTCGGACGATCGCGAGCGTTCGGCGGCGCTCTCGGAACCCCGGCAGGCTTTAATCCGGCGAACGGTAAAACTCGGGTATGGAATGGAAGACCGACTGGGGACTCCGCGGACGGATGGGGTTCACGATGTTTCTGCTCTTCGCCCTCTACGTCGTGTTCATCGGCGTCCTGATCCAGGTGTTCAACGTCGGGATCATCTTCACGCTCGCGATGTTCGGGATGTTCTCGCTCGCGCAGTACTTCTTCAGCGACAAGCTCGCCCTGCGGAGCATGGGCGCCCGCGAGGTGAGCGCCGACGAGTACCCGGACCTCCACCGCCGGATCGAGCGCCTGAGCCAGCAGGCCGACCTCCCGAAGCCGACGGTCGCCGTCGCCGACACGCAGGTGCCGAACGCGTTCGCGACCGGTCGACGCTCGCTGTCGTTCGAGACGCCTTCGGCGTCTCGTGATGACGAGAGAGCTTTGCTCTCTCGAACCACGCTCCTCAGTCGCTCACTTCGTTCGCTCCCTGCGGTGCTTTGGTCGCCTACGTCGCCCTCGCGGCTGCCCATTTTATTCCCGCCCCGCACAGCGACCGCACCTCACCCCTCCCCAGCCTCGCGGCTCCCTCCGCTTCGCTTCGGTCGCCGCGTCCCTCGCACGCGCACCTCGTGGCCGCCGGGGGCGGCCACTCGGAGGCGCGCGCCACCGCGAGGCAGTTACTCGAAGAGGACGGGTTCGCGAACGTCCTCGTCGGCCGCCTCGCGCCACGACCGGCTCGGCGCCCACCCGAACAGCCGCTCGGCCTTTTTAATCGCGTACGCGCCCCGGTCGTCGCCCTCGGCGAGCGCGCACGGGTCGACGGCGCAGTCGTCGGGGACCTCGCCGTACGACTCGCGCAGGAGGTCGAGCAGGGGGCGACCGAGCGCGTTGTCGGCGGCGACGCAGTTGACGGCCTCGTAGGATCCGGGCGCCACGGCCGGGTCCGACCCCGCCGTCCCCGCCGTCCCCGCGAGCGCGGCGGCGACGAGGTCGGCGACGTCGCGGGCGTCGACGTACGACCAGAAGTTGCCGGCGCCGGCGTCGAGGTCGCCGACGTACTCGTCGCTCCGACAGGCGTACGCGCCGGGGTACTGGATCCACGACGGACGGATCGAGACCGCCGGGACGCCCTCGCGGCGCGCGACCGCGCCGGCGGCCGCCTCCGCCGTCACCTTCGAGAGCCCGTAGGGGTCCTCGGGCCGGAGCGGATGTTCCTCGGTGACCGGGAGCTCGTCGGGGAACGGCGTCGGATCGGCGAAGAAGAAGCCGTAGGCGCCGTCGCTGGAGGCTTGGACGATCCGCGCGTCGGCGCGGCCCGCAGCGTCGAGGACGTTCTTCGCGGCGTGGACGTTCGTCTCGAACACCCGGCCGTCGGGGTGGGTACCCGCGACTGGGATCGCCGCCCAGTGGACGACGGCGTCGGGGTCGACGGCGTGGACGAGGTCGAGCGCCTCGCCGCGGTCGGCGAGGTCGGCGGCGCGGAACGAGACGTTCGGGGCCGGGTCGGCGTCGAGGTCCGGGTGCTCGTAGTCGACGACGACGACCTCGTAGTCGCCGGCGAGTCGGTCGACGACCCAGCGCCCGGAGGCGCCGCGGCCGCCGGTGACGAGGACAGTCTCCATGCGTGCGGGTTGCCGGGGCGAGGCAAAAGCGCACCGTCGTCGGACGATCGCGAGCGTTCGGCGGCGCTCTCGGAACCCCGGCAGGCTTTAATCCGGCGAACGGTAAAACTCGGGTATGGAATGGAAGACCGACTGGGGACTCCGCGGACGGATGGGGTTCACGATGTTTCTGCTCTTCGCCCTCTACGTCGTGTTCATCGGCGTCCTGATCCAGGTGTTCAACGTCGGGATCATCTTCACGCTCGCGATGTTCGGGATGTTCTCGCTCGCGCAGTACTTCTTCAGCGACAAGCTCGCCCTGCGGAGCATGGGCGCCCGCGAGGTGAGCGCCGACGAGTACCCGGACCTCCACCGCCGGATCGAGCGCCTGAGCCAGCAGGCCGACCTCCCGAAGCCGACGGTCGCCGTCGCCGACACGCAGGTGCCGAACGCGTTCGCGACCGGTCGGAACAAGAAGAACGCGACCGTCGCGGTGACGACCGGGCTGCTCCGGGCGCTCGACGAGGACGAGCTCGACGGCGTGCTCGCACACGAGCTCGCCCACGTGAAGAACCGCGACGTGATGGTGATGACCATCGCCTCGTTCCTCTCGACGATCGCCTTCTTCATCGTGCGGTGGGGGTGGCTGTTCAGCGGCGACAACCGCCAGGGCGCGCCCGTCATCGTCGCGATCCTCGTGTCGATCGTCGTGTGGGTGATCTCGTTCCTGCTGATCCGCGCGCTCTCGCGGTACCGCGAGTACTCCGCCGACCGCGGCGCCGCGCTCATCACCGGGAAACCCGGGGCGCTCGCGTCCGCGCTGATGACGATCGACGGCCGGATGGACCGCGTGCCGGAGGAGGACCTGCGCGAGGAGGCGGAGATGAACGCGTTCTTCATCATCCCGATCAAGGCGGGGTTCGTCGGCAAGATCGCCTCGACGCACCCGTCGACCGAGAACCGAATCGAGCGGCTCCGCGAGCTCGAACGCGAGATGGAGACGGCCTGACCGGGGCCGGACCCTCGTCGCTCGGCGGGCGACCGCGCCGGGACGCGACGGGCTGCCCCAAGGCGTATCTTTACTTCGGTCGACCGTCTGCGGCCAGCCGTGGTATCGTTCTCGTCAGTGGCGGGAGCCGACTCGGGGATCGTCAGGGAACGGCCCTTCCAGCTGCTGCTGCTCATCAACGTGCTCCCGCCGCTCGGCACCGCGCTCCTCTCGCCGGTGCTCGGCTCGCTCGTCGAGCCGCTGGGCGCGTCGACGGCGAACATCGGGCTCATGATGTCGGCGTTCACCGCGCCGTCCATCGTGGTCATCCCGATCGCGGGCGTGATATCGGACCGGTACGGGCGGCGGCCGGTGCTGCTCTTCGGGCTCGTCTGGTTCGGGATCACGGGCACCGCGATCGCCTTCGTCTCGACCTTCGCCGCGGCGCTCGCCCTGCGGGCGCTCCAGGGGATCGGCTTCGCCGCGCTCACGCCGATCATCATCACCAGCCTCGGCGACCTGTACGCGGGGACGAAAGAGGCGACCGCGCAGGGGCTCCGGTTCACCGGCTCGGGGCTCTCACAGACGGCGTTCCCGCTGGCCGCGGGCGTCCTCGTCGGGATGGCGTGGCAGTACCCGTTCCTGCTGTACGCCGTCGCCTTCCCGATCGCCGCCGTCGTCTACCGGTACTTCGAGGAGCCGCTCGACGAGGCGGGGGGCGAGGCGGGAGACGGAACGGGAGGCGAGGAGTCGGCGGGTCTCCGGGCGCAGCTCGGCGAGATGCGCGCGCTGGTCGCGCACCGGCGGGCGTGGACGATGGTCGTCGCGCGCGGGAGCGCGAACGTCGCGTGGTTCGGCTTCCTCACGTACAACTCGATCCTCGTCGTCGACGTGCTCGGCGGCACGCCGGCGGCGGCGGGGGCGCTCGCGGCGGTCGCGAGCCTCACGTACGCGCTTGCGGCGACGCAGGCCGGGCGGATCGCCGACGTCTTCGACGACCGGCTCTACCCGCTCATTGCCACGAACCTCTCGATGGGCGCCGGGCTCGCGCTGACGTTCCTCGCCCCGTCGCTCGGGGTCGCCGCCGTCGGCGTCGTGTTCATGGGGGCCGGGTTCGGGCTCGTGCTCTCCATCTACCGGAGCGTCATCACGACGCTCCCGCCGCCGGACCTCCGCGGGGGTCTCGTCAGCCTCGGCGAGGGGAGCGGGCGAGCGGCGGCGACGGCGACCCCGGTGGTCATGGGCGTCGCGGTCGCGCTCGCGACCCGCCCGCTCGGGTTCGAGGCGGCCGTCCGCGCGGTCGGGGTCGGCACCGGGCTCCTCGGCGGGGGCGTCGGGGTCGCCTGCCTCCTCCTGATGAGCGCGTCCCCGCCGATCCGGATGGAGGAGTAGGGCGGCTCCCGTCCACCGCGCGGCCCTCGCACCCCGACTACCGCCACCCCCGGGTACTTTGTCGACCCACCGCGACGCCCCGACCATGTCCACCATCGACGTCGCGGTGCTCGACCACGACGCGCACGGGATCCCGGCGGCCGACTACGCGGAGATACTCCGACGGCGACTCCCGGACCGCGAGGTGCGCCTCGCGGCGACGCCCGAGGAACACGAGCGCTACCTGCGGGAGGCGACCGTCGTCGCCGGCAAGCGGGTCGACGCCGGGGAGGTCGCGGCCGCCGAGGACCTCCGGCTGTTCGCGTGCAACGCCGCCGGCGTCGACCACCTCCCGCTGGAGGCGCTCGCCGAGCGCGGCGTCGCGGTGACGAACGCGTCCGGGGTCCACGGTCCGAACGTCGCCGAGCACGTACTCGGCTGGGTGCTGACGTTCGCGCGGCGGCTCGACGAGGGGCGCCGCCGACAGGAGCGCCGGGAGTGGCGCCGGTTCCAGTCGTTCACCGAGCTCGCCGGCAGCACCGTCACCGTCGTCGGACTGGGATCCATCGGCGAGACCGTGGTCGACCGGTTCCACGGGTTCGACGCCGACACGGTCGGGGTCCGCCACACCGTCGCGAAGGGTGGGCCGACCGACGAGGTGGTCGGCTACGACGACCTCCCCGAGGTGCTGCCGCGGACCGACGTGCTCGTCCTCGCGTGCCCGCTGACCGAGACGACCGCGGGACTGGTCGGCGAGGCCGAGCTCGACGCGCTGCCGACGGACGCGATCATCGTCAACGTCGCGCGGGGCGGGGTGATCGACACGCCGGCGCTCGTCGACGCGCTCCGGTCGAACGCGCTCCACGGGGCCGCGCTCGACGTCACCGACCCCGAGCCGCTGCCGAGCGACCACGACCTGTGGGGGTTCGAGAACGTCTTCCTGACGCCGCACGTCTCCGGCCACACGCCGAGGTACTGGGAGCGGCGCGCGGACATCCTCGTCGAGAACCTCGAACGGGTCGCCGAGACCGGCGAGTACGAGGGGCTGAAGAATCAGGTGGCCTGAGAGGCCGTCGAAGAGACGGGGCGAGCCGCGCTACTGAAACGCCTGCAGCCCGGTGAGGTCCTCGCCGAGGATCAGCGAGTGGATGTCGTGAGTGCCCTCGTAGGTGTACACCGTCTCCATGTTCGCCATGTGGCGCATCGGCGAGTAGTCGGCCGTGATCCCGTTGCCGCCGAGCATCTCGCGGGCGATCCGCGACTGGTCGCGGGCGGTGCGGACGTTGTTGCGCTTGGCCATCGAGACGTGTTGCGGCCGCATCTCGCCCGCCTCCTTGAGGTCGGCGAGCCGGTGGGCGAGCAGCTGCGCGAGCGTGATCTGCGTCGCCATCTCGGCGAGCTTCTCCTGTTGCAGCTGGAAGCCGCCGATCGGCTTGCCGAACTGCTCGCGGTCCGTGGCGTACTCGCGGGCGACCTCGAAGCAGTCCGCCGCCGCCCCGACCGCGCCCCACGCGATGCCGTAGCGGGCCTGAGTCAGACACGACAGCGGCCCCTTCATCCCCTCGACGCCGGGGAGGCGGTTCTCGGCGGGGACGCGCACGTCCTGGAGGCCGATCTCGCCGGTGATCGACGCGCGCAGGCTGAGCTTCTCGTCGATCTCGTTCGTCGTGACCCCGTCGCGGTCGGTCTCGACGAGGAAGCCGCGGACGGGGTCCCCGTCCTCGGTGTGGTCCTTCGCCCAGACGACGGCGACGTCCGCGATCGGGGAGTTCGTGATCCACGTCTTCGAGCCGTTGAGCACGTAGCCGTCGCCCGCGCGCCCGCCGGCAGCCTCGGCGCGCGTCTCCATCGCGGAGGGGTTCGACCCGTGCTCCGGCTCCGTGAGCCCGAAGCAGCCGACGGCCTCGCCGGCGCCGAGCCTCGGGAGCCACTCCTCCTTCTGTTCGTCGCTGCCGAACGCGTGGATCGGGTACATCACCAGCGCGCCCTGCACGCTCGCCATCGATCGGAGCCCGGAGTCGCACGCCTCCAGCTCGCGCATCAGCAGGCCGTAGGCCCGCTCGCTGACGTTCGGCAGGCCGTACCCGTCGAGGTTCGGCGCGTAGAATCCCATCTCGCCCATCTTCGGGATGAGCTCCGTGGGGAACGTGCCGTCGATCCAGTGGTCGCCCACGTCGTCGACCTCGCCGTCGATGAACGACCGGGCGGAGTCGACGAGCAGGCGCTCCTCCTGGGAGAGGGTCGACTCCATATCGAAGTAATCGAGCATACGACCGCTACCGATGCCAGGAATAAATAAGTGTACGCTCGCCGTTCGAGGCGCCGAAACCGCACGCCGAGGCGCCTCCGAGACTCCGGCCTCAGAAGCCGTCGGTCCCGTCGAGCAGGTGTTCCTCGACGACCGACTCGTCGAGTTCGATCCCGAGCCCGGGCGCCTCGGGGACCTCGATGCGGCCGTCCTCGATCAGCGGCTCGTCGCGCGCGAGCAGGTCGTCCCACCAGTCGACCTCCAGCGCGTGGTACTCCAGCAGGTCGAAGTTCGGGGTGGCCGCGCCGAGGTGGACGCAGGCCATCGTCCCGACCGGGCTACAGACGTTGTGCGGGGACATCGGCATGTAGTTCTCCTCCGCGCGGTCTGCGATCCGCATCGTCTCCGTGAGCCCGCCGACCGTGGCCGGGTCGGGGGTGACGACGTCGACGCCGTGCTCGTAGATCAGGTCCGACAGCTCGAAGACGCGGAAGCGGTTCTCGCCCGTCGCGACCGGCGTCCGGGTCGCCCTCGTCACCTCCTTCTGTGCGTCCATGTTCTCCGGCGGGATCAGGTCCTCCAACCACATCAGGTCGAACTCCTCTAACTCGTGGGCGAGCCGCTTCGCGCTCTCGACGGAGTAGTCCCAGTGGCAGTCGAACGCGAGGTCGACGTCGTAGCCGATCTCCTCGCGCACGGCCGCGACGATCTCCTTCTTCTCGCGGATCGCGGCGTTCGTCAGGCGCCCGTTGTACGGGTCGTTCTCGTTGTCGGCCGGGAGGTCGAGGTCGAACTTCAGCGCCTCGAATCCCATGTCGGTGACGCGGGCGGCCTCGGCGGCGTACGCCTCGGGCGTGTACGCCTCGGCCCCGGCGTAGTCGGTCGCGCCGTCCTCGACCGCGTACGCCTCGCCGGCGTGGCAGTCGCAGTAGAGCCGGACCTCGTCGCGGTACTTCGAGCCGAGCAGCTGGTAGACGGGGAGCCCGAGGATCTTCCCGGCGGCGTCCAACAGCGCGATCTCGATGCCGGAGGCCGCCGTGACGACCTTCCCGGTCGTGCCGCCGTGCCCCGACATCTCCTGGAAGATGTACCGGACCAGCCGCTCGACGTCGAGCGGGTTCTCACCGACGAGGAACCGGTTCGTGTACTCGACGAGCTCCGGGACGCCGCCGCCGCGGTACGCCTCGCCGATGCCGGTGACGCCGGCGTCGGTCTCAACCTTGATCAGGTTCCACTCGAAGTTCCCCTCGACGACGCAGGCGTCGAGGCCGGTGATCTGTACGTCTCGGTCCGGGTCGCGGGTGTCGATCTGGTCTGAGTAGTCTCGCATGTGTGGTTGTGTCGATGGTCTCGTGGTCGTGTCGGGATCAGTCGTCTCTGAACCGCTGCAGCGCGTCCTCGTCCAAGGGGACGCCGTGGCCGGGGCGGTCCGGCAGCTCTATCATCCCGTTGTCGCCGGGCGTCACCGGATCGGCGACGACGTCGTCGAACGCCTTCACGTCCATGTCGCGGTAGAAGTACTCCACCCAGAGGCCGTTCTCGATGGCCCCGAGCAGGGAGGCGTGGATGTTCCAGTTGTAGTGCGGGGCGATCGGGATGTCGTACGCCGAGGCGTGGTTCGCGATCTTCAGCCACTCCGTGACGCCGCCGCAGACCGTCACGTCCGGCTGGAGGATCGTCGCCGCGCCGGTGTCGGCGAGCCGGGCGAAGCTGTGGCGCGTCCCCTCCAGCTCGCCGGTGGCGACGGGGTAGTCGATCCCGTCGTTCACCTCGGCCATCGTGTCGACGCGGTCGATCATCACCGGCTCCTCGATGAAGTATGGGTCGTACGGCGCGAACGCCCGGCAGTTGCGGAGCGCTTCCGTCGTCGACCCCCAAACGCCGTTGGCGTCGAGCAGCAGCGTGCGCTCGTCACCGATCTCGTCGCGCACCGCGGCGACGCGCTCGGCCTCCTCGTCGGCCGACAGGCGGCCGACCTTCATTTTCACGACGTCGTGACCCTCGTCGAGGTAGCGCCGCATCTCGCCGCGGAGCGCCTCGTGGCCCTTGTCGTCGCGGTAGTAGCCGCCGCTGGCGTACGACGGCACCGACTCGGAGTGGCCGCCGAGTAGCTTGTGAAGCGGCATCCCCGCGGCCTTCGCCTTCACGTCCCAGAGCGCGATGTCGACGGTGGAGATGGCGCGCAAGAAGAGGCCGGTCCGGCCGATCTGGACGTTCCCCTCGTACATCTCGTGCCACAGGCGCTCGGTGTCGCGGGGGTCCTCGCCGACGAGGATCGGTTCGAGCAGCGACTCGACCGCGTCGGCGATGAGGCCGGCCCCCTCGTACCCCAGCGAGTAGCCGACCCCCTCGTGGCCGGTGTCCGTCCGCACGTACGTGATCGCGTGGTCCCGGTAGGTGAGCGTCCGGTTGGAGAAGGAGACGGGCGACTCCAGCGGCAGCTTGATCGGGAACGATTCGACCTCGGTGATCTCCATGGGTGGTGCGGCGTGATACGGATACAAGTAGACCGCTGTATCGGCAAGGCTCACGGAGCGACGGGCGGGACCCGCTCACCCGCCGTTTTTCTGTCGGCGGCGCGAGGGCCCCCACATGGAGTTCCCCGACCGATCCGACGTGGACGGGCTCATCGACCCGCAGCCGCTCCCGGGGTTCGCGCGGGTGCGGTACGAGCCGCGGACGGAGCGCCTCGACGACCCCGTCGGAGCGGCGCGCGAGGCGCTCGACGACCTCGATCTCGACGCGCTCCCCGCAGGCGCGACCGTGGCCGTCGGGGTCGGCAGCCGCGGGATCGACCGGATCGACGAGGTCGCGGCGGCGGTCGTCGACCGGCTCGCCGAGCGCGGCTTCGACCCCGTGGTGGTGCCGGCGATGGGCAGCCACGGCGGCGCGACCCCCGAGGGGCAGCGCGAGGTGCTGGAGGCGCTCGGGATCACCGAGGAGACCGTCGGCGCGCCGATCGACGCCCGGATGGCCGCCGAGCGGCTGGCGACGGTCCCGGTCGGCGGCGCCGACCTGCCGGTGTACTTCTCGGAGGCGGCGCTCGCGGCCGACGCCGTGCTCGTCGTCAATCGGGTGAAGGCCCACACCAACTTCACCGGGCCGATCGAGAGCGGGCTCGCGAAGATGACCGTGGTCGGGCTCGGCAAGCAGCGCGGCGCGAAGTCGTTTCACTCGACGGCGATCGCCGAGGGGTACGTCGAGGCGCTGACGGCCGCGCTCGACGTGATCGAGCGCGAGACTCCGATGATCGGCGGGATCGCGCTCGTCGAGAACTTCGAGGAGGAGATCGGTCACCTAGAGGCCGTTCCCGCCGGGTCGTTCCTCGACCGCGAGCCGGAGCTGTTAGAGCGCGCCTACGACGAGATGCCGACGCTCCCGGTCGACGATATCGACCTGCTCGTCGTCGACGAGATCGGCAAGGAGATCTCGGGCGCCGGGATGGACACGAACGTGATCGGCCGCTACCGCGTCCTCAACGCGCCCGATCCCGAGACCCCCGACATCGACCTCATCTACGTGCGGGGGCTCACGGAGGCGACGAAGGGGAACGGCAACGGGATCGGGCTCGCCGACCTCACCCGGAAGCGCGCGGTCGATCAGCTCGACCTGAAGAAGACGTACGCGAACGCGCTCACGAGCGGGTCGCTCGCGAAGTCGAAGCTCCCCGTGGTGGCGCCCGACGACGAGTTCGCGCTCCGGACCGCGCTGGCGGCGCTCGGCGGCTACGACCCCGAGACGGTCCGGATCGTCTGGATCCGGAACACGCAGGACCTCGGCGAGCTCCGCGTCTCCGACGCCGTCGTGGACGACCTCCCCGAGGCGGCGAGGGTGGTCGGCCGCGAGACGGTCGGATTCGACGAGGGCGAGGCGGGGTTCGAGACGGAGTCGGCGGACGGTCCGGACGCGAGCGATACGGACGCCTGAGGACGGGGCCGTCCCCTTGCCTGTAGGGAAACGTTTTCACGCCGCACTGGGGATGGGTGAGACATGGACCTACAGATCGACGGGAACGCGGCCCTCGTCACGGCGTCGTCCAGCGGACTCGGCAAGGCATCGGCGAAGGCGCTGGCCCGAGAGGGCGCGGACGTCGTCATCAACGGCCGCGACGAGGAGCGACTCGCGGCCGCGGAGGAGGAGGTCGAGGCGGTCGCGACGGGCGAGGTCGTCGCGCAGCCGGCCGACCTGACCGACGCCGACGAGGTCGCGGCCCTGGTCGAGACGACGGTCGACGAGTTCGGGACGATCGACCACCTCGTGACCAGCGCCGGCGGCCCGCCCTCGGGCGCCTTCCTCGACACCGACGACGAGGACTGGCAGCACGCCTACGACCTGCTCGTGATGAGCGTCGTCCGGCTGGCGCGGGAGTCGTATCCCCACCTCAAGGAGGGCGACGGCGGCACGATCGTCAACATCACCTCGCGGAGCGTGAAGGAGGCCATCGACAGCCTCGTGCTGTCGAACGCCGTCCGGATGGGCGTCATCGGGCTGGAGAAGACGCTCTCGAAGGAGTTCGCGCCGGAGGTGCGCGCGAACGCCGTCCTGCCCGGCCCCCACGAGACGAGCCGGATCCGCGACCTCGTCGAGGCCGCCGTCGAGCGCGGCGACTACGACTCCTACGACGAGGGGCTTAACGACTGGGCGCAGAACCCGCTCGAACGCATCGGCGACCCGATGGAGCTCGGCGACACCGTCGCGTACCTCTCGTCGCCGAAGTCGGGGTACATCAACGGGACGGCCCTCCCGATCGACGGCGGCTCGACGGGAGCGAACCTATGAGGCCGGTCGCGTTCGACGAGGCGGAGACGTACGAGCCCGAGGAGGGGTGGCGGCGCGTCTCGATGGCGGGCAGCGATCGGTTCTCCTTCGAGTGGTTCGAGAAGCCGCCGGGCCACAGCTCGCCGATGCACGACCACGAGAACGAGCAGGTGTGCCTCTGCCTGCAGGGCGAGCTCACGGTCGCGACCGAGGGCGACGAGGTCACGCTGGAGAAGAACGACTCCGTCCTCTTGGAGTCCAACGAGACCCATCGGGTGGAGAACACCGGCGACGAGCGCGCGGTCGGGCTCGACGTGTTCGCGCCCGGGCGCTCGTTCGACTTCTGGACGGACCGCGAGGAGTGAGATGAACGGAGCGAACGCGGAACGCGGGGCGATCGAGCGATGAAGTACCTCGCACGCACGGCGACCGGCGACCCCCTGCTCGGCGACGAGGAGGGGTACGTCCCCCTCGGCGCCGCGGAGCCGGGCCTAGAGAGCGTCCGCGACGCGCTCCCCCGAGCGGCCGCGGGCGACCTGGGCGACGTCGCCGACGCGACCGCCGACCCCGTGCCGGCCGAGGACGTGTCGTTCGGCGCGCCCCTGGCGTCGTTCGGAAAGCTGTGGGGGATCGGGCTGAACTACGAGGAACACGCGGGCGACCTCGACGAGCAGCGCCCCGAGGAGCCGGCGAGCTTCATGAAGCCGTCGTCGGTCCTGACTGGACCCGGCGGGCCGATCCGGCTCCCACCGACCGAGCAGAGCGAGCGGGTGACCGCCGAGGCGGAGCTGGCCGTCGTGATGGGCCGGACGTGCCGGAACGTCGACGAGGCCGACGTGGATAGCGTGGTCGCGGGGTTCCTCCCCGTGATCGACATGACGGCCGAGGACGTGCTCCAGCGGAACCCGCGCTTCCTCACGCGGGCGAAGAGCTACGACACGTTCCTCGTGCCCGGCGCCGCGCTCGCGGTGCCGGAGGGGCCGCTCGACCTCGAACCGCTCTCGGTGCGGACCGAGGTCAACGGCGAGGTGCGGGCCGAAAACGAGATCCGGAACATGCTGTTCCCGCCCGCGGAGATCGTCTCGTTCCACTCCGACGTGATGACGTTAGCGCCCGGCGACCTGTTCAGCACGGGGACGCCCGGCGCGGCGCCGATCGACCCCGGCGACGAGGTGCGGGCGGTCGTCGAGTCGATCGGGACCGTCGAGGCGCCGGTGACGCGGTAAGGGAAGGCGGTCGGCGATCCCGATCGATGGCGCCGGCAGACATCTTTATTACTCGCTGTTCGGTTAGGTGCCGATATGTACCGCGTGCTGCTCCCCGTCGGTGGAGACGTGAACCACGTACTGGCCGCGGCGGACGCCGTCGCCTCGCTGCCGAACGCCGACGACGAGGTCGAGGCGGTGATCCTCAACGTCTACGAGGGGTTCGAGGTCAGCGGCGAGAGCGGGCGAGTCGACTCCGAAGACGTGTGGAACGAGGAGAACTACCCCGAGAGCGTCGACGCCGTCGAGGACCGGCTGGCCGAGGCCGGCGTGGAGACGACCAGGCGGCGCGAGCACGGCGACGACCCCGCGGAGACGATCATCGAGGTCGCCGCCGAGCTCGACGTCGACAACATCACCATGAGCGGCCGCCGTCGGAGCCCGACCGGGAAGATGCTGTTCGGGAGCACGACCCAGTCGGTGCTGCTCGCGGCCGACCGCCCTGTGACGGTGATCCTCGAAGAGTAACGGTGGCCCCCGAGGAGTAAACCGGCGGACGCGACGTGTTCGGCGGCTTTCACGACGGCGAATATTCCCTCGGTTTAAACTGAAACAAACAGATACATTGTTAATCATCGACCGCAATGTCAGGATTGAGCATGGCAGATAACTCAGTTAATCGACGCAGGTTCCTGTACGGTACGGGCGCGGTAGGTATCGCCGGACTCGCCGGCTGTAGCGGCGGCGACGGCGGCGACGGATCGGACGGGTCCGACGGGTCGGACGGCTCCGACGGCTCCGACGGGATGGACGGTGAAGACGGATCCGACGGCGAGGACGGCGGCGACGGCGGAAGCCAGAACCTCTCGCTGCGCGTGGGGACGTCGGCCGGAGGGACGCAGGACGTCGGCCTCGCCGTCGAGCGCGCGGTGAGCCAGGAGAGCGACAGCCTGGAGTACTCGACCATCGAGAGCCCGGGCTACATCGGGACGATCCGCCGGATGGCGAACAGCCAGTTCAACGCCGGGATCACGGACAACAACTCGCTGTCGAAGGCGCTCAGCGAGAGCGGGGCGTTCTCCGAGCAGCCCGTCGAGCGCATCCCGCAGTACGGGTTCTACGCGTTCCCGTACAGCATCTACGTCATCGCCCGCGACGGCACGGACATCGAGACGTTCGACGACCTCGCCGGCGCGAACGTCTATCCCGCCGAGCCGGGGTACTCGACGCGCGCGACGACGCTCGACGTCTGGTCGCAGGACCCGACGGCGGACGTGTACGACCAGATGAACATCCAGAACATGGGCGTGGGCGACGCGCCCGGCGCGATGGAGGAGGGAACGATCGACGCCTCCATCGCGTACGGGACGCCCGGCGTGCGCTACACCGGGTTCGTCCAGGAGATCGCCTCCCGCGTCGACGTTCACTACGTCGAGCCGACGGACGCGCTCATGGAGTCCGCCGAGTCGTACGACGGCGCCGGCACCGGCACCACGAGCTACGACGACTGGTCCATCGCGGGCACCGACATCGGCACCGACGAGGTGTTCCACTGGAACCTGGAGGTCAACTACACGTTCAACCCCGAGGCGAACCCGGACGCCGTCTACGAGCTGTGCCGCGTCGTCGACGAGCACAACGACGTCGTCAACGAGGGCGAGGCGCAGTTCAACGACTTCGGGTCCACCGCGGACATGCTGGCGTCGGCCCGCGAGAACATCCCGGTCCACCGCGGCGCCGTGCAGTACTACCAGGACAACGACGCGTGGGACGACAGCCTGACCGAAGGCGACAGCGCCTGATCGGCCGGTAACCCGGCTTTTTCCCCGCTCTCCGGGGCCCCGATCAGTAAGTTAAAATCATCGAACGCGCAACCGACAATTCAGACAGCAACTATGACACGATCACGCATGCCCGGCCCGACGAATATTTCACCTGACGGACACTGGCGCCCATGAGCACGGAAACGGCCTCGGCGGAACCCGAATCCGGACTGTTACGCGGGCTCGACGTCACGGTCACGGCGGCGGCGCTGCTGTTCTGGGCCGGGGTGCTCTACTGGGCCCAGACGCAGGCGATCTCGCAGGTGCGGTTCGCCACCGCGTTCGTCGGCGGCATCCTGACCGTGTACGCGATCAACGAGACGCGGCTCGCCATCAGCGACGGCGACTGGATCGACGGCGCCGTGTTGATCCCCGCGTCGCTGGCGCTGATGACCGCGTCGGCGTTCTTCGCGGTCAACTTCCAGGACGTCTACCTCCAGCGGCAGGGGTACGCCCTCGAACACGAGTACATGCTCGCGCGGCTGGTCATCCTCTCGCTGATGTACCTCACGTGGCGCGAGTTCGGGAACGTGTTCCTCGGGCTCGTCATCGGCGTCTTCGCGTACGCGATGTACGGCAACGTCGTCCCGGGCGTACTGGGACACGCGGGGATGCAGCAGGCGACGCTGCTGCAGGCGACGGTCACCGACCTGTACGGGTTCTACGGGAGCCTCACGCAGATCACGGCCTCGTGGATCGCGCCGTTCCTGCTGTACGCCGGGCTGCTGTTCGCGTACGGCGCGTTCGACCTCATCCTCCGGGTCGCCATCGTGGCCGCGAAGTACATCGAGTCGGGGATCGCCCAGACGGCCGTCCTCTCCTCGGCGGTCATCGGCTCGATCAACGGTTCCTACACCGCCAACGCGGCGATGACGGGCTCGTTCACCATCCCGACGATGCAGGAGGCGGGGATGAAAGGCCACCGCGCGGCCGGCATCGAGGCGGTCGCGTCCACCTCCGGACAGGTGCTCCCGCCCGTCATGGGGGCCTCGGCGTTCGTGATGGCGTCGTACCTCGGCGTCCCCTACCTCAACATCGTCGTCGCCGGCCTCGTGCCGGCCGCGATCCTGGTCGTGTCCATCTCGATCGCGGTCCACTACCTCGCCATCTCCGACTCCAGCAGCCAGGACATGGAGTTCTCCGAGTTCTTCGACGAGGAGCTCTCGACCGAGAAGAAGCTGTTCGAGGCGCTCCGTTTCGGCGTCCCGTTCGGAATTCTCATCTACCTGCTCGGGTTCGCACAGTACACGGTGATGACCTCCGCGCTGTACACGGTGGTCGCGATGATGCTCACGGGCGTGCTCATGCCGCCGCTCCAGCGGCTCGTCGACAACTCGGGCACCAGTCCGGTCGGGGAGTTCGTCACCCAGGTGAAAAACACCGTCCACGGGATCCGCCGCGGCGCGATCATCCTGGCGCCGATCGCGATCATCCTGGTCGTCATCAGCGGGGTCGTGAACCTCTTCAGCACGACCGGCATCCCGGCGAAGATCGCGCTGCTGCTCATCAACATCTCGGGCGGCGTGCTGCTGTTCGCCGTGCTGCTCGGGATGGCCGTCGCCATCCTGATGGGCGTCGGCATGCCGACGGTCGCGGCGTACGTCATCGTCGCCATCCTCATCGTGCCGACGTTCGTCTCGGACTTCGGCGTCCAGCCGATCACGGCCCACTACACGATGTTCTACGCGGCCATCCTCGCCGGGATCACGCCGCCGGTGGCGACCGCGGCGGTGATCGCGGCGGGGATCGCGGAGGCGAACTTCTGGCGGACCTGCGGGGCCGCGCTCCGGATCGCCGCGCCGCTGTTCGTCCTCCCGGTCGCGTTCGTCTACAACCCCGTTATGATCTCGATGGAGCCCGGGCTCAACACGCTGTACGTCGGGCTGCTCGTCCTGCTCGGCGCGGTGACGATCATCTACGGGCTGAACTACCCGTTCAAGATGAGCCCCGGCAAGAAGATCGGCGCGCGAGCCCTGCTCGCGACGCTCGGCGTCTTCATCATGGCGTACCCGAGCAACGTCGCGAAGCTCGCTGGGATCGCCGTCTTCGCCGCCGTCTTCGTCGCCGAGAAGGTGATGATCCGCGGGCTCAGACTGCCGTTCGGCAGGGGGGCGAGCCAATGAGCGACGACGACTCCCCCGAGGCGGTGGCGGAGCAGTCCGCACAGCAGGCCGGCGGCCTCGGCGAGATCATCCCGGATCCGCTGATGCCGGCCTGGAGACAGGTCGAGAAGGTGCAGGCGTTCCGCCGGACCCACGGGGAGAAGTACGTCGGCGTCCTCGAACTGCTCACCGCGCTCGCGCTCACCGGCGGCTACGTCTGGTGGCTGCTCATCTTCCTCAAAGTGCTGTGAGTGCGCGGACGGCGTAACCGATTTTTACCCACTCAGTCCGCCTACTCGAACCACTCCGCGGCGCGCTCGACGTCCTGCGGGATGTGGTAGTCGCGCTCGCAGACGTCGTCGAGGTACGACCGGAGCTCCGGCGCGAATGCAGGGTGCGCGCAGCGCTCGATCAGCAGCTCCGCGCGCTCGACCGGCGAGAGCCCGCGCACGTCGGCGACGCCCTGTTCGGTGACGAAGACGTCGACGTCGTGCTCGGTGTGGTCGACGTGGAACGTCTGCGGGACCACCCGCGAGACCGCGCCGTCGTTCAGCGTCGAGGGGAGCGCGCACACCGTGATCAGGGAGTTCCGATTGAAGTCGGCCGAGCCGCCGACGCCGTTTATCATGCGCTCGCCGCGGACGTGCGTGGAGTTGACGTTCCCGTAGAGGTCGACCTCGATGGCGCTGTTGACACCGATCACGCCGAACTGGTCGATGAGCCCCGGGTGGTTCGAAATATCGGCCGGCCGGAGCACCACGTCCTCGGCGTAGCGCTCGACGTCCTCGAAGAGCCGTTCCTGGCCCTCGTCGGTGAGCGCGAGCGACGTGGCGCTGGCGGCCGCAAGCCCCCCAGCGTCGAGCATGTCGAAGAGGCCGTCCTGGATGAGCTCGCCGAAGTAGACCACCTCGCGGTCGCCGAAGTCGAGCGCTTGGAGCTCGCCCATCAGCGCGTTGCCGAGCGAGCCGACGCCGAACTGGAGGTGGACCGCGTCGTCGAAGACGGGCGAGCGCTCCAGCTCCTCTCGGAGGAAGGATCCGAGGTTGGCAGCGATCGCGAGGTCGTCGTCGGTCGGGTCCCGGAACGTGTACGTCGAGTCGGGGGTCTCCGTCTCGACGACGCCCGCGAGCTTCCCGGGGGCGAACTCGACGTGGGGGGTCCCGATGCGCTCGCCGGGGTCGGTGAGGGGGACCGGTTCGCGGTCCGGCGGCGCGTCCGGTCGGTACACGTCGTGGAGCGCCTGCAGTTCGAGCGGCTGGTGGCGGTTCAGCTCCACGTACAGCTCGTCGGCGGCCTCGACGAACGCGGGGACCTGCCCGAGCGACGTGGAGGGGACGAACCAGTCCTCGCCGACCGCGACCGCCTCGACGACCGCGACGTCGGGGTCGACGAGCCCCCCGTACTGGACCTCGTCGCCGATCGAGGAGGCGTTGCGGTCGCTGAAGGCGATCTCGCGGGCGTCGGTCTTCTCGCGGGCGACCCGCGACGACTGGTAGGAGAAGCGGCGCTCGACCTGTCCCGACCCGACGAGCTCGGTGTCGATCTCGTCGCCGACCTTCCCGCTGGCGACGAGCGTGAGCGACAGGTCGCGGGGCGACGACGCCAGCGCGAGCGGGATCGCCTTCGGGTAGCCGACGCTGCCGAAGCCGCTCGTGAGCACCGTCGCGTCGGCGTCGAGCGCGGCGGCCGCGGTCTCCGCGTCGACGATCGGGAGGTCGCCGTGGAGCCGGTCCTCGACCGGCAGCCGGTCCGGACCGCGGCTCATCGGCGCCCTCGTGCCGGGGAAGTCTGGCGCTCGCGAGGAGGAGAGGCCTCTCGAGGGGCGATGCGACCGTCGGTGGCGGCCCGGACGGGGCCGCCGCGAGTCGGGATGAACGCGTGTGGTGTCATGGTCTCGGACGCGAGGGACGCGCCGCGCGGGAGCGGTGAGCCCGGCGGCGACATCCGGCGAGTGGTGGTGGCAACGTCGGACGGCCGGGACTTAAACCGTCACCTTCGCCGCGAGCCGCTCCGCGATGTGCTCGCCGAACGGCAGCGAGGAGGTGAGCCCCGGAGAGACGGCGTTGAGGACGTGAACCGCGTCGTCGCGCTCGACGAACAGCGGCTCTTTCACTAACTCTCCGTCCGCGCTCACGAGCTGGGCGCGGATCCCGGCGTAGCTCTTCTGGAGGTCCTCGGCGCGCACGTCGGGGACGAGCTTCTGTGACGCCGCCGCGAACTTCCCCTTGCGGTACGACTTGTTCAGCTCCGCCCACGCGACCGAGAGCATCAGCGGCGAGGCGAGCAGCCGCCGGAAGCCGCCGTAGGTGAGCGTCTCCAGCAGCTCGCGGGGGTTCACGTCCGTGTTGTCGTACGCCTCGCGGCCGAACGCGAGCACCGCGTTGGGGCCGACGATCACCTTCCCGTCCGTGCGACGGGTGTAGTGGACGCCGAGGAAGGGGAGCTCGGGGTTCGGCGTCGGGTAGATCATGGTCTCGCAGAGGTCGGCGCGCTCGGGCCGTACCTCGTAGTACTCGCCGCGGAACGGGACCACCTGGTACTCCTCGCCGACGCCGACCTGGTGGGCCAGCGTGTCGGCGTGGAGCCCCGCGGCGTTGACGAGGTACGGGACCTCGAACCGACCGTTGCTCGTCGCGAGCCGGTACCCCTCGGCCGCCTCCTCGATCCGCGAGACCTCGTACCCGGTGTAGATCGTGACGCCGAGATCCCGTGCCTCGCGGGCGAGCGCGTAGACGTACTGCTCGGAGTCGACGGAGGCGGCCTCCGGGGCGCGAAACGCGGCCTGGCCCTCGGCGTGGGGCTCGTGCGCGCGGATCGCCTCGCGGGAGTCGAGCCGCTCGTAGGCGACGCCGTTGGCCTCGGCCTGCTCCGCGAGGTCGTCGAGGCGCGCCGCCTCCTCGTCGTCCGTCGCGACGACGAGGACGCCGAGCTCATCACAGGGGATATCGTGCTCCTCGCAGTACGCCTTCATGCGGGCGGTCCCCTCGGTGGCGAACCGCGCCTTCTTCGAGCCCGGCGGGTAGTTGAACCCGGGATGGAGCACGCCGGAGTTCCGGCCGCTCTGGTGGGAGGCGAGGTGGTGTTCCTTCTCTAGGACGGCGACGTCGAGGTCGGTGCGCTCGGCGAGGTGTTTGGCGACCGACAGCCCGACGCAGCCGCCGCCGACGATGGAGACGTCGTGGCGCATCATTGCTCGTCCGACGGATCCGGGAGCGGTGTGATATAGGTGCCGTTCGGGGCAGCCGAGGGCGGCGGCGAGGCCGGACGACCGCCGTCGGCGCTACAGGTCGTACTGCTCCCGGACCAGCCCGTCGAGGCCGCGCGCTTCGAGGACGTCGAGCGGCGCCAGCATGTCGAGCTGGACGACGCCCGGGAGCCGGCCGACCTGGACGCCGCCGGTGAACGTGCAGCGCCCCCGAACCTCGCCCTCGCTCATGTCCAGCAGCTTCGTCGCGCGGTCGAAGGCGTTCTGCGTGGCGTCGTTGACCGTGGCGCCGGAGCCGACCACCTGGATCGGCGCCATCTCCGTCTCCGTCTCGACGCCGTGCTCCGCGCCGAGCTCGCGGCCGGCCTCGCGCTCCGCGTCGGTGTACGGCGCGCTGATGAACGGGAGGTCCGCCTCGTTCGGGAGGAGGACGGGGCCGTCGAGTTCGAGGTCCTCGATCACTTCGACGTCCATGGTGACGGTGCCGCTCACGTCGGTGGTGTGGAGCGAGAGCTCGCCGTCGCCCTGGTTCGCGTGGAGGTCGCCGACGTAGATCCCCCCGCCGTCGACGGCGACGGGACAGATGAGGGTGGCGCCCGGCCGGACCTCGGGGATGTCCATGTGACCGTCGGTGCGCTTCGCCAGGTCCGCCTCGGTCTCGACGCCGTAGTCGTGGTCGGCGCCGATGAGGCTCTGCCCGAAGTCGCCCGCGTTGTGCGAGTCGGGCATCGTCACCGGCGGCGTCGTTCCGATGTTGCCGATAAACGGCCGGAGCCGACCGAGCGTGCCGGGCATCCCGTCGGGCTCGTACAGGAGGATCGGGTGTTGCCGGGAGTTCTCGGGGATGTCCATCACCTCGTCGGCGTCGGTCGCGAGCTCGTGGGCGCCGTCCTTGTCGAGGGTGACGCCGACCGCGTTCTCGTGGTCGAACGCGACGGTGTAGCCGTACTCGAAGCCGAACGAGGAGGCGTTGGCACCGCACTCGGCGCAGCGGATCGCGTCCTCGCCGGTGCCCTCGACGACCGAGTCGGGCCACGTCGTCCCGCACTCCGGGCAGCGGTGGTCGACGAACGGGTCGTCGCGGAACGCCTCCTCGCGCTCGGCCATCGACCCCGTGCTCGTCGCCATGCTCGTCACCTCCACGTCGCGGATGCGGATCGCGACGGCGTCGCCGACCTCGGCGCCCTCGACGCGGATCGGGCGCGTCACTTCGTGGCCCCCGCGGAACGAGGGCGTGACCATCGGCCCCCAACACCCCGGCGGCGTGTACGTCTTCACCGTTCCGCCGTCGGCGACGGTGCCGGCCCACTCCTGGTCGGGCCCCACCAGCCCGAGCGTGTACTGATCGACGTACAGCTCCTCTTTCACTTCCTGCTGTGACATACCATATCAGCCTACGTGAGAGACAGAAATAACGCTACTGCTCGCGGAACGAGGGTGGGACCGCGCCCGCTCTCGGAGCGGTCGGACGCGACCGACCGGGCCGGCTACGCCGCGCGGTCGGCGGCGCCGTCGACCAGCTCCTCGGCGACGGTCGCGGCGTCCATCAGGTCGGGGTCGATCGCGAGGTCGGCGACGCCCGCGACGAACTCCGGCAGCGACCGCTCGGCGTACGTCACGGCGAGGGCGTCGGGATTCAGCTCCTTGGCGATCGGGATGCCGGTCGCCTCCTCGACGTCGGTGAGGACGAAGTAATCGGCCTCGTCGGTCCCGGCGCCGGCGAGCGCGTCGGCGGTGACGAGCCCCTCGATGCGGCGGATCTCGACGCCGAGCGCGGCGAGCTCTTCCCCGAGTCCGTGCTCGTCGGGGCCGGCGACGACGGCGACGTCGCCCTCGGCGCGGCCGCCGTCGGGGCGGGCGAGAGTCCCCGCCATCACTCGTACTCGATCGTCGCGGGCGGCTTGTGGGTCACGTCGTACACCACGCGCGCCACGTTCTCGTTCTCTCCGGTGATCCGGCTCTGGATCCGCTGGAGCGTGCTCCAGTCGATCTCCTGGGCGCGGGCGGTCATCCCGTCGCGGCTCTCGACCGAGCGCACGGCGACGACCCAGCCGTGCACGCGGTTGTCGCCCTTGACGCCCGTGGCTTTCCCGAGGACGGCGGCGAACGCCTGCCACGGGTCGTACTCCTCCAGTTCCTCCTCGACGACGTGGGTCGCCTCGCGGGCGACCGCGGCCTTCTCGGGGGTCACCTCGCCGACGATCCGGACCGCGAGCCCGGGGCCGGGGAACGGCATGCGCTCGGAGATGATCTCCTCTAAGCCGAGCGCGCGGGCGACTTCGCGGACCTCGTCCTTGTAGAGGTCGCGCACGGGCTCGACGATCCCCTCGAAGTCGACGACCTCGGGCAGTCCGCCGACGTTGTGATGCGACTTGATGTTCCCCTCCGACTCGATGCGGTCGGGGTAGATCGTCCCCTGCACGAGGAAGTCGGCGTCGACGTCGCGCGCGACCGTCTCGAACTCGTCGATGAACCCCTCGCCGATGACGTGGCGCTTCTCCTCGGGGTCGGTGACGCCCGCGAGCCGGTCGAAGAAGCGCTCTTGCGCCTCGATCACCCGCAGCGACTCCATGAACGAGAAGGTGTCGCGGATCTCGTCGGTCTCCCCCTTCCGCATCAGCCCCGTGTCGACGTAGACGGGGGTGAGCTGGTCGCCGACCGCCTCGTACGCGAGCGTCGCCGCGACCGAGGAGTCGACCCCGCCCGAGAGGGCGATCACGGCGTTCGCGTCGCCGATCGCCTCCCGGATCTCCGCTTTCGCCTCCGCGATGAACTCGTCCGTCTCGACCATCTATAGCCTCACGTCCGCGTTCCGCTCGGTTGTGTCCGTCGATTCCAGCGCCGCCTCGACGAGCGAGACGAACGGCGGACTCGCGCGGTCCGGCCGCGACCGGAACTCGGGGTGCGCCTGCGTGCCGAAGAAGAACGGGTGGTTCGGGCGTTCGAGGATCTCCATCCGGTTGTCGGCGCGCCCGGAGAAGGTCAGCCCGTCGGCCTCCAACTCCTCGATGTACTCGGGGTTCACCTCGTAGCGGTGGCGGTGGCGCTCGGTGCAGGCGTCGGCGTCGTACACCCGCGCCGCGAGCGTGTCCGGCTCGATGTCGGTCTCGTGGGCGCCGAG
The DNA here is from genome assembly GCF_001261915.1 of Halorubrum sp. SD626R. Lineage (GTDB taxonomy): Archaea > Halobacteriota > Halobacteria > Halobacteriales > Haloferacaceae > Halorubrum. Next base: position 13,065 of record NZ_CVRT01000097.1, on the reverse strand, counting down.
CCGCATCGTCCCGCCCATGTCCTCCGTCTCGTACTGGTCGGGGAGCAGGTCGATGACCGGGTGGGGGGTGTCGGGGTCGATCTCCGCGGAGTGCGCGCCCGCCAGCCCGAGCACGTTGCGCGCGTGCTCGACGACCGCCATCTGGAAGCCGAGACAGAGCCCGAGGAACGGCACGTCGTTCTCGCGGGCGTAGCGGACCGCCTCGATCTTCCCGTCCGTGCCGCGGGAGCCGAAGCCGCCGGGGACGACGACCGCGTCGGCCGAGGCGAGGCGCTCCTCGTGCTCGGCGCTGGTTTCGTCGGCGTCGACCCAGAGCACGTTGACCTCGGTCTCGGTGTGTATCCCGGCGTGTTTCAGCGCCTCGTGGATCGACATGTACGCGTCTTCGAGGGCGTACTTCCCGACGAGGGCGACGTCGATGTCACGGTCGCGGTCGCGGGTGACCAGCTCGCGCCACTCGGTCGAGCGCTCCGACTTCGGGAGCGCCTCGTCGGCGAGCCCGAGCCGCTCCATCACGTACTCGTCTAACCCCTCGTCTTCGACCATCAGCGGGACGTGGTAGATGTCCTCGACGTCGGGGTTCGAGAAGACGGCGTCGGTGGGAACGTCGCAGAACAGGGCGATCTTCTCCTTCGTCGCGGGGTCTAGCCGGTCCTCGCAGCGCCCGACCAGGATGTCCGGCTGGAGCCCGATCGACCGGAGCTCCTTCACGGAGTGCTGTGTCGGCTTCGTCTTCTGCTCGCCGTTCTTCGAGTAGGGGACGAGCGTGACGTGGGTGAAGAGGATGTCCTCGTCGTCCTCCTCGTGGGCGAACTGACGGAGCGCCTCCAGGAAGGGCATCGACTCGATGTCGCCGACGGTCCCGCCGATCTCGACGAGACAGACGTCGCTGCCCTCGGCGGCCTCGCGGATGCGGCGCTTGATCTCGTCGGTGACGTGGGGGATTATCTGGACGGTCTTGCCGAGGTAGTCGCCGGCGCGCTCGCGCTCGATGACGTGCTGGTACGTCTTCCCGGTGGTGACGTTGTGGTCGAACGTCATGTCGGTGCCGAGGAAGCGCTCGTAGTTGCCCAGGTCGAGGTCGACCTCGCCGCCGTCCTTCAGCACGTACACCTCGCCGTGCTCGTAGGGGTTCATCGTCCCGGCGTCGACGTTGAGATAGGGGTCGACCTTCACCGCGGTCACGTCGAAGCCCGCGTTCGCGAGGAGCCGTCCGGTGCTGGCGGCGGTGATCCCCTTCCCCAGCCCGGACATGACGCCGCCGGTGACGAACACGAACTTCCGACCCAGCGACGGGTCGTACCCTGTGTCGGGATCCGTTGGCATATCGACCGTCCGTCAGGGGCCGGCAAAACCGTTTCGGACCCTCCGTTTCGACTGGACGTTCGTGACGTTCTCGCGGGGGTCGGCGGCTCGGCGGTCCGCGTTTCGAGCCGGCCGCGTCACTCGGACGCGACGAGCTTGTAGCACAGCCCGGGCTCGTCGGAGTCTTCCGGGGCGCGCTCGGCGTAGTATATCGCGCCGTCGGCGACGAGCGGCGCGCTGCTCACGTCGCCCCGACCCTCGACCGACCAGGTCACCGAGCCGTCCGCCCGGTCGAGCGCGTAGAGGCGCGTGTCGTACGAGCCGACCAAGACGTGCTCGTTCGTCGCGGTCACGCTCCCCGTGATCCACCCGTCCGTCGGGGTCGACCACAGCTCCTCGCCGGTCGCTAAGTCGATCGCGTAGGCGTTGCTGTCGTGGCTCCCGACGTAGACCGTCCCGTCGTGGACGGCGGGCGCGCACATGACCCCGCCCGTCCGGCCCGGGTCGGGGTCGTCCGTCGGCGACACGGACTCGTCGGTCTCGAACTCCCAGAGCCCGGTTCCGTCCGCGACGTCGACGGCGGTGACGGTGCCGGCCCACGACGGGACGAGCGCGATCCCGCGGCTGACCGCGATCGGCGCCTTGACGTCGCCGCCGGTGTCGAACGTCCACGCGCGCTCGGGGCCTGAGAGCGACCACGCGTAGACGTGGCCGTCGTTCGAGCCGAAGAGGAACCGGTCCCGCTCCAAGTCGACGGCGACGGTCGAGTGCGGGTGGTCGGTCGGCCGGTCGTCGCGCCACTCCACCTCGCCGCTCTCGGCGTCCATGACGACGACGGTCCCGCTCGGCGTCGCGTACTCGACGGCGACGTACAGCCGCCCCTCGTGGTAGGTCGGGCTGGCGGCGGCCGCGTCGCCGACCTCGGTCTGCCACTCGATCTCCCCATCCGCGACCGAGACCGCGGAGACGACGCCGTCGTAGGTCCCTACGTAGGCCGTGCCGTCCGCGATCGCGGGGGTGCCGTGGCTCCCGCGGTCGTCGTCGGAGATCGAGGTCGACCAGCGCACCGTCCCGTCGGGCGCGATCGACTGGATCCGACCCGTGTCGTCGGCGAGGAGGACGTCGCCCGACGGCGCCCGTATCGGACTCCCCTTCGAGGCGGTGTGGTCGCCGCGGTTCGCCGGCACGCTCCACGCCACCTCGACGGCCTCCGGGATCGTCGCGTCGATGTGGCCGTGGTTCCGGAGCCCCTGTCGAAACTGCGAGGCGATCCCGTCGGCCGACTGCGGTCGGTCGTCGAGGGCCAGCGGGAGGTCGACGCCTTCGAAGTCGGACTCGGCGTCGGCGTCGGGCGAGTCGGCGCTGTCGGTCGACCGGTCGTCGCCGAGCGAGCTGCAGCCGGCGAGTCCCGCGACGCCGACGCCGCCGGCGATTCGGAGCCACTCGCGACGCGTTCGTTCGGTCATGGGTAGCGGTTCGCGGGTGAGGATAAAAAGCCGTGTCGCTCGGAGGCGAGGCGGTGCGGCGGCGAGGCGAGAGCGCGCCCGGAACGAAAGGCACTCGTGACGGGCGGCCGCACCGCTCGCTCGGCATGAACTGGTCCCCGATCCCGCCCGCGGTCGCCGCCGTCGTGGCGGTCGCGATGGCCGTGAACCGCCGTCTCGCACCGATCCTCCTCGAAACCTCGATCGGCGTCCCGTCGCCGCGGGTCCTGGCCGCCTACACCTTCGGCGGCCGCTTCGTCACGTTCGCGCTCGTCTACGGGCTGTTGTTCGGCGTCGCCGTCGCGGTCGGACGGCGGCGGCGCTCGACCGAGGGCGACAGTGCGACCGTGCTCGCGACAGGCGTCGTCGCCGCAGTCGCGTACCTCGGTGCGAGCGCCGCGCTGCTGTTCGTCCTCGATCCGAGGCCCATCCTCGTCAACGCGGTCGCCGGGGTCGGTTCCGCCGTCGGCGTCGGCGTCCAGCTGGCCGTCGTCGCCTTCGCCGGATTCGCGCTTGCGGAACGGGTATCGGATGTCTGAGTGGACGGTTACGGACCGGCAGTGAACGGCTCCGAAATCACACCCGCTTGGTTATAGGTAGATGAGCACGGACCGACAACCACCAAAGCCCCAGCCGCTCGGCCAGACGCGATTGACACCGGATTACTGGTGAAACCCTCCAAAGCCCCAGGCCGCGAGGGCGACTTACGCTCGCTGCGCTCCTCAGTCGCTCGCGCTGCTCGCTCCTTGCGGTGCTTTCGTCGCCTAAGTCGCCCTCGCGGCTGCCCCTTTGAGTCCCACCCGACCGCAACCGCACAGCACCTCACGCCTCCCCAGCCTCGTCGGTCGTCCTCCGCGTTGCTCCGGACGACCGACTCCCTCGCACGCGCTCCTTCGCGGCCGCCACCGGCGGCCGCTCGGAGGCGCGCGCCACCGCATCGTGTATCGGTCTTCCTAGCCGTCGCTTGTCGGGTTTCGGATGAAGTTTTGCGAGGGAAGAGCGCTCCGAGAGCGTCTTCCCGCATCACGGGGGTGGACCCCGGCGATGCGAGGGGAGGGATTTGAACCACGGTCGCGCCGGAGGCGCTCCCTGATTCAAATCCTCCCGCTTGTGCATTCGCGCGCTGTGACGCGCTCATGCGAGGGGAGGGATTTGAACCCACGGACCTCTACAGGAGCGGATCTTGAGTCCGCCGCCGTTTCCGGGCTTGGCTACCCTCGCACGCGACCCGGCGTTCGGTTCCGCAGGTCTTTATCCCGTCGGTTCGGGGCCGACCAGCCGCGCCTCGAACCCGCCCGACGGCGACTCGCCGAGGGCGACGGTCCAGCCGTGCGCGGCCGCGACGCGCTCGACGATGGCGAGTCCGATCCCCGTGCCGTCGTCGTTCGAGACGCCGAACTCGGTCACCGCCTCGCGCTCGTCGGCCGGGATCCCGGGGCCGTCGTCGGCGACGTACGCGCCGCGGTCGTCGACCCCGACTCGGACCGTGGGGGCGCTTCCGGCGTGATCGATGGCGTTTTCGAGCAGATTCCCGACCGCCCGCCTGAGGAGGTCGGGGTCGGCGCGGACCGAACCGGGGTCGTCGACGACGAGCTCGGCGTCGGCCGGCGGGTCCCCGAAGTCGCCGGACGCCCAGCAGTCGGCCGCGAGGTCGCCGAGGTCGACCGGTTCGGCGTCGATCTCGATGTCCTCGGGGTCGCGGGCCATCACGAGGGCGTCGTCGATCAGCGCCTCGATCCGGGAGAGCGCCGCCTCGGCGGGCTCCAGTCGCTCCGTCTCGCCGGTCTCGCGGACCATCGCGAGGTATCCCTGCGCGACCGACAGCGGGTTCCGGAGGTCGTGCGAGAGGAAGCCCGCGAGGCGTTCGAGCCGCTCGTTAAGCCGCTCTAAGTCGCGCTCGCGCTCGACCCGGTCGGTGACGTCGCGGATGACGCCGACGGCGCCGACGACGGCCCCGTCGCGTTCGATCGGGGTCAGCCGCGTCTCCGTGGTCACCTCGCTGCCGTCGCCGAGCGTCGTCGTGAGCTGGACCCGCTCGTCGGCCGTCTCGCCCGCGAGGACGCGCTCGACGGCGGCGCGGTAGCGGTCGCCCGCCTCGGGGCTCCAGTAGCCCTCCGCGACCACGCGCTCCGGGTGTTTCGCGCGGAGCACGTCGTCGTCGAACCCCGTCACCTCGCGGAGCCGGTCGTTGACGAACACGCGGTTCCGGTCGGCGTCGAGCACGTACGCGCCGTCGCCGGGGGCGTTCACGATCGACTCGGCGTGGTCGGTCGGGGTCAGTTCCGGCGCCGTGTCCATACTACTGACACGGACCGGTCGCTCAAGTGTCCCACGGGTGGCGGCAACGCCGACGGGCGGTCGCCCCGACGCCGCCTCGCCGCGAGGGCGCGGCCACTCACAGCGCGATCATCGCGACGCCGACGACGGCGAGGAGCGCGGCGACGAGGCGGACGCGGAAGTAGCGCTCGCCGAGGAGGACCCCGCCGAGCACGACGGCGACGATCGCCTGCGTGTTGATCACGGGCGAGGCGACGCTCGCGGGGAGCGACGCGAACGCGACGGTCGTCAGGTGTTCGCCGAGCGCGACGAGGGCGCCGGCCGCGAGGAACTTCGGCGCGTCGCCTCGGGAGACGGCCGGCGGAGTCCGGACCGCGGCCGGGAGCAGCACGAGCCCGGCCCCGGCGAGGAGGAGGGGGACCCACAGCGTGCCGGGGATCGCGAGCTCCTGGAGCCCCACGCGCTTCCCGAGGTCGGCGACCGCGTAGCACGCCGCGCTCACCAGGGCGAGCCGGGCGGGGCGGGAGCGGGCCGCGCTCGCGAGGGGCGCGAGCAGGCTCCCCGGCTCGTAGTTCGCGACGTAGACGGCCGCCGTGGTGACGACGACCCCGGCGACCTGGACCGGCGCGAGCACCTGCCCGAGCAGGAGCACCTCCAGCGGGAGCACGAACATCGGGACGACCTTGTTGATCGGCGCGACGTAGGAGACGTCGCCGTCCTCGATCGCCCGCAGGAAGAGCACGAACGCGGCCGCGGTCGCCGCCGCGGTGCCGGCGACGACGGCCGCCGCCGCGGGGCCGACCGCCGCCAGCGACCGCGCGACCGCCCCGGGCGCGCCGAGCGGGTCGCTCGCGAGCGCCCCCGCGCCGAGGTCGTTCGTCGCGACGGTCACCGGGAGGAACCAGGCGATCGCCGACGCGTTGATCAGCACCGTGAGCCCGGCCGGCGGGTAGCCGGAGAAGGAGCGCTTGAGCGCGAAGACGTAGGTTCCCCAGACGACCGCGGCCCCGATCGCGGAGAGGAGTCCGAACTCCATCGATCGACCCGACGCCCGGTCCCGGAAAGAAGCGTTCGATCCGGTCGCCGGGCGCGGCCGGGTACGTGGCCGGGCCGGGCACGTGGCGGGGTCCGGAGTGCCCCCGAGCCGCGAAACGGTTAGGTCGCTGCGCCAGAGAGGCGTCCGCATGGACGAGCACACCCGGGACCCGGGCGTCGCCCCGCCGCTCGGAGACCCGACCGGGTGGCACGCGGCCGGCGAGGGCGACGGCGAAGGCGGTTCGACCCCCGACGACGCCCGGCTCGCCGGGGGCCACTGGGAGCACGCCACGCTCCGCCGGGCGACCGAGCACGGCGTCCGGCTGTTCAACGCGGGCGAGTACCACGAGTCGCACGACTGCTTCGAGGACGAGTGGTACAACTACGGGAGCGGGACGACGGAGAGCGCCTTCCTCCACGGGATGGTGCAGGTCGCCGCCGGCGCGTACAAGCGGGTCGACTTCGAGAGCGACGCGGGGATGCGATCGCTGTTCGAGACCGCGCTGGAGTACCTCCGGGGCGTCCCGGGCGACTTCTACGGCGTCGACGTCGCCGAGGTGCGCGAGACCCTGCGGGCCGCGCTGGACGACCCCGCCGCGATCGACGGGTGGCGGATCACTCTCGACGACGCGCGCCCGGAGGCGTACCCGGCCGACTACGAGTACGCCGACCGGATCGACGAGGCGCACTGAATCCGAACGCGACTTACCCGCCGAGCGCCTGTTCGCCGTATGGAGATACACGATCTGGGCGAGGGCGAGCCCGAGGTCGCGGTCGTCGGCGCGATCCACGGCGACGAGCCCTGCGGCGCCCGCGCGGTCCGACGCCTCCTCGACAGCGACCCCGACGTCGAGCGTCCGGTGCGGCTGATCGTCGCCAACGAGGCGGCGCTCGACGCAGGGGTGCGCTACCTCGACGCCGACCTCAACCGGGCGTTCCCCGGCGACCCCGACGCCGACGCTCGCGAGGAGCGGCTCGCCGCCGCGCTCCTCGACGAGGTCGAGGGCTGTACCACCCTCTCGATCCACTCGACGCAGTCCTCGGCCGAGCCGTTCGCGGTGATCGACTCGATGGACGAGGTCGCCCGCGCGGTCGCCCCCCACCTTCCGGTCGACGTGGTGATCCAGACCGACGCGTTCACCGAGGGGCGGCTCATCGAGCACCCCCACACCCTGGAGGTGGAGGCCGGCCTGCAGGGCTCCGACGGGGCCGCCGACAACGCCTACTGGCTGACGCGGGCGTTCCTGACCGCGACCGGCGCGCTGCCGGCCCCGGGCGCCGACGACGCCGTCGACGCGGGCGGCCGCGACGCGGTCGAGGTGTTCCGCCTCCGCGACCGGATCCCGAAGCCGGAGGCCGAGGCGTACGAGGTGTTCGCGCGCAACTTCGAGCGCGTCGAGGTCGTCGAGGCGTTCGCGGCCGCCGGCGACGAGCAGCTCCGCGCCGACGAACCCTTCTACCCCGTGTTGCTGTCGCCGTACGGCTACCGCGACCAGTTCGGCTACGTCGCCGACCGAGTCGGGACGATCGAGTGAGCGCGCGGGGTGACCGAACGACCGTCGGGCGATCGAACCACGATCGGACGGGATGAGGCGCCTACTCGACGAGCTCGATCTCGTCGTCGCCGTTCGGAACCACGCAGACGAACGCGCCCGGCGCCTCGCCCTCGTTCCGGTACCAGTGCTCGACGCCCGCCGGAATCAGGAGGCCGTCGCCGGGGGAGACGACGTGTTCCGTCTCGCCGATCCCGACCACGTACTCGCCGGCGAGCACGTACTGCTCGTGCTCGACCGCGTTCGTGTGTCGGGGGACCGCGGCGCCGGGCGCGAGCTCGAACCGCCGCATCGCGAAGTTCGGGGCGCCGTCCGACTCGTCGACGAGCACGCCCTTCCGGAGCCCGTCGGCGGCGTCGACCGCCTCGTAGGCGACCTCGTCGCCGCGCTTCAGGACCGCGTCCGCGGCGGTCGTCGCCCCCTCGGTGGTGGAGTCGTCCATACCGACCGATCGACGGCGAGGGGGTTATAGTCGGCGGCGAGGCGGTCGGGTCCGTCGGTCGGTATCGCCGTCGCGCGTTTCGGTCCCTCACCCCCGGACGTTTAACCCCTCACCGGACCAACGCGGGGACATGCGAGGACTCAAGATCGGGACGGCGCTGGGGATCCCGGTCAGGCTCAACTGGACGTTCCTGATCGTGTTGCCGCTGTTCGCCTACCTCATCGGCTCGCAGGTCGGGATGATCGCCGAGGTGATGAACGAGACGCTCGGCGCCGGGATCGACCCGACCGCGCTCGCCGGCGGGCTCACGCCGTGGGTCCTCGGGCTGGCGGCGGCGGTGGGGCTGTTCGTCGGCGTCCTCCTCCACGAGTTCGGCCACTCGGTCGTCGCCATGCGGTACGGCTACGAGATCGAGTCGATCACGCTGTGGCTGCTCGGCGGGCTCGCCAGCTTCGCCGAGTTTCCCGAGGACTGGAAACACGAGTTCTGGATCGCGGTCGCGGGGCCGATCGTCAGCGTCGCGGTCGGCGTCGGCTGTTACGCCGTGTTCGCCCTCGCGCCGGTCGGGTCGAACGCCGTGCCGTTCGTCTTCGGCTACCTCGCGCTGTTGAACGTCGTCCTCGCCGTCTTCAACATGCTCCCGGCGTTCCCGATGGACGGCGGGCGCGTCCTCCGGGCGCTCCTGGCCCGGAACCAGCCGCACGCGCAGGCGACCCAGCGCGCCGCCGCGGTCGGAAAGGCGTTCGCGTTCGTGATGGGAATCGTCGGGCTACTCAGTTTCCAGCTGCTGTTGATCGTGCTCGCTTTCTTCATCTACATCGCCGCCTCCGGGGAGGCCCAGCAGACCACGCTGAAGGCCGCCTTCGAGGACGTCACCGTCGGCGACGTGATGACCGGTCGCGAGGAGCTCCACACCGTCAGCGAGGACGCCTCCGTCGCCGAGTTGATGAGCCGGATGTTCGAGGAGCGCCACACGGGCTACCCCGTGCTCCGCGGCGACGACCTCGTCGGGATGGTGACGCTGGAGGACGCCCGGTCGGTCCGCGAGGTCGAGCGCGACGCGTACACCGTCGGCGACGTGATGGCCACGAACGTGGTCGGGGTCGGTCCGGAGACCGACGCGATGACCGCGCTCCAGACGATGCAGGAGCACGGCGTCGGCCGGCTGCCCGTCGTCGACCGCCAGGAGCGGCTCGTCGGGATCATCTCCCGTTCGGACCTGATGACCGCGTTCAACATCATCCAGACGGGCGGCACGCCGAGCGTCATCAGCGGGCGACGGCAGATCGGCGACGACCCCGACGTGTTCTGAGGCGACCGAAAGCGACTCACCGCCGACCGCCCTACCGGCTCGCATGAGCCAGTCGGACGCGACGGTCCCCGTGACGGTGTACACCCGCGAGGACTGCGCCCTCTGTGACGCCGCCCGCGAGACCATCGAGGAGACCGCCGCGGCCCTCGACGTGGCGATCGACCTCGACATGGTCGACGTCGACGAGGACCCCGAGCTCGCCGAGGAGTACGGCGAGCGCGTCCCCTACGTGCTGATCGACGGCCACCCGGCGTTCAAGTACGAGGTCGACGAGCGCGAGCTGCGGCTGAAGCTGCTTGCGGCGTCCTAATTCGCTGTTTAAATAAAAACAAGACGCCGACCGCCCGACTCCTCACTCGGCCGCGTCGACCGTCTCCTCGCCGGCACCGGGGGCGTTCCGTTTCACCTTGGTGACCGCCTCGACCGCGTTCGAGCGGGAGGCGTACCCCTCGCCCGAGTCGGCGAGCACGTTCCCGTTGCGGTGGCGGAGCCGCCAGCGCCACTCCTCGGCCGCGTCCTCGTAGATCTCGAAGGCGGCGCTGCCGACGTCCAGCACGTCGGCGTCGGCGGCGTACTCGCGGATCCGGCCGATCGCGTCCCGCGCGTTCGACTTGGAAGCGTACCCTTCGCCCGGGTCGGCGATGACGTTCCCGTTGTCGTGGCGGAGCCGCCAGCGGTGCTCTCCGGCCGCGTCCTCGTACAGCTCGAAGGCGGCGTTCGCGCTCCCGCTCTCGGTCTCCTCGCCGTCGACTTCGAGGGCCGCCTCGGCCGCGTTCGACCGCACGCTGTCGAGCCCCTGGCGGGCCTTCGAGCGCGACGAGTACCCCTGGCCCGAGTCGGCGAGCACGTTCCCGTTCTCGTGGATCAGCCGCCAGCGCCACTTCCCGGCCGCGTCGCGGAACAGCTCGAAGGCGGTCGGGTCGACGCGGAGGTAGTCCGCGGCGGCGACGCGCTCGCGGACCGTCGCGAGCGCGCGCTTCGCGTTCGACTTCGAGGCGTACCCCTCGCCCGAGTCGCCGACGACGTTCCCGTTGTCGTGGCGGAGCCGCCAGCGCCACTCCTCGGCCGCGTCCTCGAACAGCTCGAACGTCGCCGCGCTCGCGATCTCGTCGTCGTCGATCGGGACCGCCACGGCCGGCTCCGCGGCGTCTTCGGGCTCCGGCCCGTCGTCGTCGGCGACGGTCTCGGCCTCCTCGACCGCGGTCTCGATCCGGAGGAGCCCGGCGCCGCGCGCGTTCCGCCGGACGCTGTGGAGCCCCTGCTGGGCCTTCCCGCGGCTGCTGTACCCCTGCCCGGCGGTCGCGATGACGTTGCCGTTGCGGTGGCGGAGCCGCCAGCGCGGCTTCCCGCCCGCGTCCTCGAACAGCTCGAACCGGGCCTTGCTCTCGCGGAGCGACGCTACCTCGTCGCGCGCGGCCGCGGCGTCGGCGTCGAGCTCGTCCGCGCGCTCCTCGGCGGCGGCCAGCTCCTCGCGGGTCGACGCCAGCTCCTCGCGGGCCGCCTCCAGCTCGGCGCTCGTCTCGTCGCGCTCGGCGGTCGCGGCGGCCGCCTCGCTTTGCATCCGCTCGTAGTCCTCGTACACCGGGTCGGAGAGCAGCGGGACGACCGTCCCCGCGAGCCCGATGAGGAGCAGTCCGACGCCGTACAGCGCGATCACGGTCGGGTCGCCGGACGCCGTGAACCAGCCGTCCGGGAAGATGTTCACGAACCAGACCACGCCGAGGACGCTGACGGCGGTTCCGAGGTAGCCGAGGTACGTCCCCGCTCGGCGGAGCGGGAAGCGTATCACGGCCCCGAGCATGACGAACGGGGGGGCCAGCGCCGTCAGCGCGTACGCGATGCCGCGAGTTCCCGTCGCCGCCTCGGTGAGGGAGAACAGCGCGACCCCGGCGAGCCCGAGCAGCACGCCGAACCCGAACAGCCAGTAGCCGTTCACCTCGTCGTTCGTCGTCGGCGTTCCGATGCGTCGCTCGTACAGGCCGCCCTGTCGGTCGGATTTGTCAGTCGTTCCCATACAAGGGGGCGTCTCCGGCCATCCGTTTATAAACAGGGGTGGACGACGGCGGTTCTCGGGCGCCCCGCCGGGCTACCGCGATCCGAGCGTTTACCCGTCGAACGCCCGCTCGTACGGGCATGTACGCGTTCAGAGGCGGGCGAGTCGTCGACGCGGCGGGGAGTCGCGAGGCCGACGTGGCGGTCGCCGGCGGGGAGATCGTCGCGGTCGGCGACCCGGAGCGCGTCGACGAGGCGGTCGCGGCGGTCGACGACGGCGACGGGAGCGGCGGAGTCACCGAGGTCGACGCCGCCGGCGAGATCGTCGCGCCCGGGCTCATCGACGCGCACGTCCACGTCATGATGGACGGACGACCGGACGTCTCGACCGCGGTGCCCGACAGCGACTACACGGCGAGCTACCGGGCCGCGAGCAACATCGAAGCGGCGGTCGAGGCCGGCGTCACGACCGTCCGCGACCTCGGGAGCCGGGGGACGCTCGCGCTCGACGCGGGCGCGGCGGTCGCCGCCGGCGACATCGACGGGTCCCGGGTCCTCGCGTGCGGACGCAACGTGATCATGACCGGCGGCCACGGCAACTGGTTCGGGCGCGAGGCCGACGGGCCGGCCGAGGTCCGGAAGGCGGCCCGCGAGCAGCTGAAGGCGGGCGCGGACGTGCTCAAGTGTATGGCCACCGGCGGGGTCCTCACCGAGGGCGCGGTGACGGGCGCCCCCGAGCTGACCCCCGAGGAGCTCGCCGCGTTCACCGACGCGGCCGCGCCGACCGACACCCCCACCGCGGCCCACGCCCACGGCGAGGCGGGGATCAAGAACGCGGTCGAGGCCGGGATCTCCAGCGTCGAGCACGGGACGTTCATGGACCGGGATGCCGCCGAGATGATGGCCGATCGAGGTACCTACTGGGTGCCGACCGCGAGCGCGCTCCGCGGCATCGTCGACAACGGCGTCGAGGCCGGGATCCCCGCGGACGCCGTCGCGAAGGCGGAAGACGCCGCGAACCGCTTCGACGACGCGTGGGACCACGCGCTGGCGGCCGACGTGCCGATCGCGATGGGTACCGACGCCGGCACGCCGTTCAACTTCTTCGCGGACATTCCGCAGGAGATGGCGTACATGGTCGACCACGGCCTCTCGCCCGAGGGGGCGCTGGAGGCGGCGACCGTCAACGCCGCCGACCTGCTCGGGCTCGACGACATCGGTCGCATCGAGGAAGGGTACCGCGCCGACCTCGTCCTCCTCGACGCCGACCCGACCGAGGACGTGACGGCGTGGCAGGATCCCGAGGCGGTGTTCGCCGCGGGCGAGCGCGTGGAATAGGGAGTCCGATTCCGTTTCGACTTTTATAAACGCCCGAACGGCAGTACGGTTGAGTGTGTGTAGCTGAACGACGACTCTGCGGCGAACGTCCCCGAGGCCTCGGCCGTTTGTTTATAAGTGGTTGTCGACGGAGCGATCGAGACCACCTCCAAAGCCCCGGCCGCGAGGGCGCCGTACGCTCGTTGCGCTCCTCGCTCGCTCCGCTCGCTGCGGTGCTTACGTCGCCTACGGCGCCCTCGCGGCTGCCCCTTCGAGTCCCGCCCCGCACAGCGCCGCAACCGCACCTCACGCCTCCCCAGCCTCGCGGTTCGCGCTCTCCGAGCGCTC
>NZ_CVRT01000096.1 GCF_001261915.1 Halorubrum sp. SD626R | reverse complement strand
TCGGTCGTCCGGAGCAACGCGGAGGACGACCGACGAGGCTGGGGAGGCGTGAGGTGCGGTCGCTGTGCGGTGTGGGGTGGGACTCAAAGGGGCAGCCGTGAGGGCGAAGCACACCGACGTAAGGACCGCAGGGAGCGAGCAACGCGAGCGACGGAGGACCGCAGCGAGGTGCGCGAGCACTCACGGCTGGGGCTTTGGAGGCGTTTTCAGCCGATCCGTCGTGAGGTGTTTATAACTGAGCGGCTGGGGCTTCCACCGCGTTTACCGTCGATCCGCCAGCAACTGTCTATTTATAACTGGTCGTCACCTCGGGAGCGTTCGAATCGGCGTCGCTTCCACCCGCCTCCGACACTCCCCTCACGTATGCGGCCCGAAACGGGTATCCGCGCGCGTCCGCAACCCGACACCGATGGAGTGCGACAAGTGCGGGGCCGACGCCGTCCACCACGCCGCCTACTCCGGGGCGCACCTCTGCGGTCACCACCTCCGCCGGTCGGTCGAGAAGCGCGTGAAACGCCGGGTCCGCGAGGACGCCCTCCTCGATCCGGAGGCGACCCCCGACGACCCCGACCGCTGGGTGATCGGGCTCTCGGGCGGGAAGGACAGCGTCGCGCTGACGCGGATCTTAGACGACGTGTTCGGGAAAGACCCCCGCGTCGAGATGCTCGCCCTGACGATCCACGAGGGGATCGAGGGGTACCGCGACGAGAGCCTCGACGCCTGCGTCGAACTCGCCGCGGACCTCTCGCTCCGCCACGAGGTCGTCTCCTACGAGGAGGAGTTCGACGTGCGGATGGACGACGTCGTCGAGAGCGACCCGGAGAACATGGCCGCCTGCGCGTACTGCGGCGTGTTCCGGCGCGACCTCTTAGAGGAGTACGCCGCCGAGTTCGACGCCGACAAGCTGCTCACCGGCCACAACCTCGACGACGAGGCCCAGACGGCGATGATGAACTTCCTCGAAGGCGACGTGCGCCAAGTGGCGAAACACTTCGACGCCTCGCTCGGCCCCTTCGACGAGCGCGAGGGGACCGACGCGTTCGTCCCGCGCGCCAAGCCGCTCCGCGACGTGCCCGAGAAGGAGATCGCCCTCTACTGTCACGTCCGCGACCTCCCGACGCACATGGCCGAGTGCCCCCACTCCTCGGAGGCGTACCGCGGAGAGATCCAGTCGACGATCCACGAGTTGGAGGCGAACCACCCCGGCGCCCGCCACTCGATCATGGCCGGCTACGAGGAGCTGTCCGCGCTCGCCGCCGAGGCGTACCGCGAGGGCGGCGACGCCGCCGCCGACTCGCCCGACCTCGGCGACTGCGAGCGCTGCGGCTCGAAGACGAGCCGCGACGTCTGCCGGAAGTGCCGCTTGCTCGACTCGATCGAGGCGGCGACCTGATCGGCTCGACTCACGCGTCGCCGTCGACCCCCCCGAGCAGGTCGAGCTGGTGGGTGAGGTAAACGAGCTCACCGGCCTCGACCTGTTTGCGGCGGCTTTCGAGCCAGTCGTCGAAGTCGGCGGCCGAGATAGAGCTCCTCGTTTCCCCGTCCGCCGCGAGCACCTCGCCGACCGCCTCCTCGACGGTGTCGAGGATGTGCCGGAGGAAGAACGACTCGTCGCCCGGGTAGCCGTCTTCCCCGTCGATCGGACGCACGACCCAGTCGGAGCCGGCGGCCCCGAGGAGCGTCGAGCCGTCCGCCTCTCGCAACCGCGCGAGCGCGGCGCCGCCGGCGCGGCTGTTCCCACCCGGCTTCTCGTCCATGTGCCGGTGGTAGAGCCGCTCGATCGCCCGGTCGTCGGGGTGTGATGGGCGAAAGCGCGTCCCGCCGTCGAACGCGATCGGGAAGTAGTACGTCCCGCCGGGCGCGAGCGCGCCGAGCAGGGCGTCGAGCCCGTCCAAATCGAGCACGTCGAGCAGCGCCATCCCGATCAGGGCGTCGAACTCCCCCGACCGCTCCCCCGCGAACGCGACCGCGTCGGCGGCGACCGGCTCGACCGCGACGGTGCGCGCGTCGGTTTCGACGACGAACGCGTCACCGTCGGAGTCGTCGACGGACGCCGGTTCCCCCCTACTCGCCGCCCACTCACGGAGGAACGGCTCGGCCCCGGCGAGCGCCCCCGCGTCGCGGTCGACGGCGACGTACCGCGTCTCGCCCGGCGGGAGCACCTCCCAGTCGATCAGCCGGGCGACCATGGTCCCAATCCCGGCCCCGGCCTCCAGCACGCGGAGCGGTCCCGGCGTCGATGCGGTGCGCTCCGCCAATCGCTCGCGGAAGATTCCGAGGAGCCGCCGGTCGATCGCCCGGTCGTCGACGGATCGCTTCGCCCGGAGGTACCACCGGAACGCGGCGGTGTCGGCGGCGATAGCGTCGCCGGCGGACGGGTCTTCGCCGGACCCGGCGTGACCGTCCCTCACGTCGCCACCTCCGGGTCGGCCGCGTCGGGGGCGTCGTCGACGCCGGCGACCTCGGCGAGCAGCCGGCGGACGCGCGCGGTCGACTCCGCCCAGTCCGGGTGGCGCTCGTACCGGCGCCTGGCGGCGCGGCCCATCTCGGCGAGCCGATCGGGGTCGGCCGCGAACTCGTCGAGCGCGCTGGCGACGGCCCCCGGGTCGTCCGGGTCGACGAGGGCGCCCGTCTCGCCGTCCGTGACGGTCTCCGTCGCGCCGCCGGCGCGCGAGGCGATCGCGGGGAGGCCGAAGCTCATCCCCTCCAGGTAGACGATTCCGAACCCCTCGTATCGGGAGGGGACCGCGAGGACGTGGCTTTCGCGGAGGACGTCGGCCAGCGCGGCGTCCGACAGCCGGCCGGCGAATCGCACGCGGTCGCCGAGCCCGCGCTCACTGACCAGTCGCTCGACGTCGGCAACGTGGCCCTCGTCGACGGCTCGACCGACGACGGTGAGGTCGACGGGGGCGTCGGCCAGCGCCACCCCCTCGACGAGCGTGTCCAGCCCCTTCCGCGGCTCGACGTTGCCGACGAAGGCGACCCGGAGGGGACGCTCCGTCGCCCGTTTCCCGACTTCGGCGTCGTCGATCGCGGGGTCGAACCGGTCGCCGGCGGGCGGGGCGACGACGGTCGAAACGGAGTCGACACCGAGCGCCGCGACCGCGTCGCGGGTCGCCGCGCTGTTGCAGACGACGCCGTCGACGGTCGCGAGGTACCGGCGCTCGACGGCGCGGTACAGCGGGGAGAGTCGCCGGGGCTCGCTCGCGCGCAGGTGGTGGACGACGCTCACGATCGGGTACGGCAGGTCGCGGTTGGCGAGACACAGCGAGGGGTGCGCGAGCTCGTCCTGGAGCATCACGTCGACGTCGACGCGGAGCCGGTCGCGGAGCGCAGGACTGGCGTTGTCGAGCAGCCCGCGCGGATACGATCGCCACGGGAGTTCGACGACCTCCACGGCGTCGCCGGCCCGGCGGAGTCCCTCGACCAGCTTCCGGTCGTAGCGGAACCCCCCCGACCGCTCGTCGAGGCTCCCGTACAGCGCGAGGCCGACCCTCATACCGGCGCGTCGTACGTCGCGGCGGCCGTCTCGTCCTCCCAGACGGTCACGGCCAGTTCGGCCACGGTGTCGTCGGTCACGGCGTCGGTCACGCGCTCGAAGATCACGCGGGCGAAGCGCTCGACGCTGGGGTTGTGCCCCTCGAACTCCGGGAGGTCGTTCAGCAGTTCGTCCCGGTAGCGGTCGGCGAGGTCGGCGAGCGCCGCCTCGGCGTCGTCGATGTCGACGAGGTAGTCGTGGGCGTTCAGCTCGGGGCCGCGGAACGTCAGCTCCACCTCGAAGTGGTGGGAGTGCGGGACCCCCTCGGGCCCCGGGTCGGGGACCGTGAGGTAGTGCTGGGCCACGAACTCCGTCAGCACCGTCGTCGCGTACATGGACCGATCCACGGGCGCGACGCACCTAAATCCGGAGGGCGTCGCGGTCGCGCCGTCCGGCGCTCGGCGGGACACCTATACGTCTCCCCGCCTCGGTACGACCGTGAACTGCCTGTTCGTCGGGGCCGGGTCGATCGCGCCGGAGTACGCCGCCGGGCTGTCGGAGAGTTCGCTGTCGCTCGCCGGCGTCGTCGACCTCGACGGGGACCGCGCCGCGGCGCTCGCCGCGGACCACGGTTGCCCGTCGTTCACCGACCTGGAGGCGGCGCTCGCCGCGGTCGACGCGCCGCTCGTGGTGAACCTGACGAGCCACGCCGCCCACGCGCCGGTGACGCGGGCCGCGCTGGAGGCCGACCGCCACGTCTACTCGCAGAAGCCGCTCGCGCTCGACGCCGACGAGGCGCGAGCGCTGGTGGCGCTCGCCCGCGACCGCGGCCTCGCGCTCGGCTGCGCGCCCGGGACGCCGCAGGCGCCCTCGCAGCGCCGCGCGGGCCGACTCCTCGCGGACGGCCGGCTCGGCCCGGTAGGAGTGGGATACGCGCACGCCCACGTCGGTCGCGTGACGGACTGGCACGACCGCCCCGACTCCTTTCTCGAAATCGGGCCGCTGTACGACGGCGCCGTCTACCCGCTCGCGCTGCTGGTCGCGTGGTTCGGCCCGGTCGAGCGCGTCCGCGTCGCCGACGTCCTGGACGTCTGGCCCGAGCGCGAGAATCGGCGGCCGTCGACGCCGAGCCACGTCGAGGCGACGGTGGCGTTCGCGGCGGGGCCGACCGTCAGGCTCACGGCCAGCTTCTACGCGCCCCACCGGAGCCGGGAGTTCTACGGGCTGGAGCTCCACGGCGACGACGGCTCGCTGTACCTGGCGGACGCGGGCGCGACGGCGACCGACCGCGACAGCGTCCGGTTCGGCCGCGTCGGCCGAGAGTACGTGAGCGCGCCGCCGGCGTCACCCGAGGAGCCCTACGCCTACGTCGACGCCGTGGAGCGCCTCGCCGCGTCGGTCGAGTCGGGGTCCCCCTCGCGAGCCGGGGGACGCCGGGGCGCCCACGTCGTCGCCGTCTGCAACGCGATCGAGGCGGCCGCCGAGGGCGGCGGTCCGGCTCCCGTCGACGACTGCGGGGCGACCGCCGACTCGCCCCCGGCGCCGGTGGTGCGGCCGGCGGCGTCTGACGAGCGTAATACGACCGGGAGAGACGGAGCGACGCCGGGCGAGGGGGCCGGGAGGACGCCGGGCGCGGCCGCGATCCGGCTCCCGTCGGTCGGCTTCGGTTGCTCGCGCTACCGCGACGGCGAGTACGTCGAGCGCGACGACTCGATCGCGACCGCGCTCGACGCCGGCTACCGCCTCCTCGACTCCGCCGAGCTGTACGGCAACGAGCACCGGATCGGGGAGCTGCTCGCCGCGCCGGGGGCGCCCGACCGCGAGCGCCTGTTCCTCCTCGGGAAGGCGTGGCGCACGAACCACCGACGCGAGCACCTGCTCGCTGCCTGCGCCGGCAGCCGCGAGGAACTCGGGATCGACGCCTTCGACTGCTACGCGCTCCACTGGCCCTCGGCGCTCGAACACCGGGGCGAGCTGCGCCGGCTCGCAGAGAAACCGGTGGAGCGGCAGGAGGCGCTCACCTTCCCCGAGGACGCGGACGGCGACCTCGCGACCGCGGACGTGTCGCTCGCGACGGCGTGGGCGAACCTGGAGGCCGTTTACGAGAAGGGATGGGCCCGGACGCTCGGGGTCTGTAATGTCTCGCGGGCGCAGCTCGAAACGGTGCTGGAGACGGGCGACGTCGACCCGGCCCTGGTGCAGGTGGAACGCCACCCGTACCGACCCAGGAACGACCTCGTCGCGTCCTGTCACGAGCGCGGGATCCGGGTCGTCGCGCACTCGCCGCTCTCGGCGCCCGGCCTCCTCGACGAGCCCGCCCTGAACGCGATCGGGGCGGATCGGGGGCTCTCGCCAGCCGAGGTCGTGATCGCTTGGAACGCCGCCCGAGGGGTCGTCCCGATCCCGTCCAGCACGACCGAGTCGCACGTCGTCTCGAATCTGGCCGCCGGGGCCGTGCGGCTGACCGCGGAGGAAATCGCGCGCGTCGACGCCCTGCGCGATCCCGACTTCGAGCGGTAGGGCGCCGGAGTCCCCCGGCCGATCGGTCGGTATTCCTATGTGACTGAAGCCTATGTGTGTGGTATGGCAACGACCGAGACGCAGCCCGCGGTCGACGTCGGCTCGCTGAACGCCCTCCACTGGGTGGGGATCGTTGCGGCCCTGGTCACCGCCGCCGTCCACCTCGTCCTCGGCGCCAGGTTCGCTCCCTCCCCGCTGGGGATCAGCTTCGTCCTCGCGGGGCTCGGCTTCGTCGGCGGCGTCGTCCTCCTCGTGATCGACTACCGTCGGCGCGCGGTGTACGCCGTCGGGATCGCCTTCACGGTCGTCCAGATCGTCCTGTGGTACGTCGTCAACTTCGCCGGCGGGGCGAAGTCGTTCCCGGCCGACGTCGGGACGTTCGGCGCCGTGGACAAGGTCGCACAGGTCGTGTTGATCGCCGTGCTGGTCGCCCTCCTGCGGCGGTAGCCGTGCCGACCCCGGACCGTCGAGCGCGACGCTCGCCCGCCGCGCCGGTCGGAGGCGACGCGGACGGGTTCGATCGCGGGGCAAACGCGTTCGATCGCGGCGTAAACGCACGCGACACCGGCGTAAACGTCGCCGTGCGGGTGACGAGGGGTGACGGGTAGATGGCCGAGGCCCCCCAGCGGCGGTCCGTCCACGTCGGGGTCGGGATCGGGCTGCCGCTCGTCGCCGCGGGCGCGCTCGCCGTCCTCCTGTTCCGGCTGTTCCCCGCGGACGCCATGGTCCGGTGGGGGCTCTCGCCGGCCGTCGTCGCCGGCGTCTGCTGGGCCGGGCAGCTCTGGTACGCCGGCTACGGGCTCGACCCGGGGGGACTCGCCGACGGGTTCTGGCGGCGGCTGCTCGGGCTGGCGAACGCGGTCACGCTCGCGCGGGGAGCGCTGTACGCCGTCGTCGCCGGGTTCGTCGTCGTCCCCCCTAGCACGTCGCTCGCATGGGGGCCGGCGCTGTGTTACGGCGCCGGCGTCGCTCTCGACAACCTCGACGGGGCCGTCGCCCGGACGGTCGGCCGGGAGACGGAGATCGGGCGCCGGCTCGACATGGCGTTCGACACGTTCGGGTTCGTCGCCGCGCCGCTGGTGGCGGTGCTGTGGGGACTGCTCCCGGCCTGGTACCTCTCGATCTCCGCCGCGCGGTACGTCTTCCGCGGGGCGGTGTGGCTGCGGCGCGTCCGCGGGCTCCCCGTCGGCGACCTCCCCGACGGCGACCTCAGCAGGTACCTCGCGGGCGTGCAGATGGTCTTCGTGACGGTCGCGCTCCTCCCGCCGACGCCGACGGAGCTGGTGTGGGCGCTCGCGCCCGTCGTCCTCGCGCCGTCGCTGGCGGTGTTTACGCGTGACTACCTCGTCGTCACCGGTCGGCTCTCCGATCGCCGGTGATCGCAGGGAACGATCACGAGTACTCGAAGATCACTTGTACCGCCGCGTCGGGCTCCGAATCGAGCAGCTCGTACGCCTCCGACGCGCGCTCGAAGGGGATCCGGTGGGTGATCAGCTCGTCGGCGGGGATCCGCTCCAGCCGGTCGAGCGCGGCGTCCATGCGCCGGTCGCGGTCCCAGCGCCCGCGGAGCTCGGGGCTGATCGTCGACACCTGACTGGAGACGATGTCGATGCGGTCGCGGTGGAACCGCCCGCCGAGGTCGATCGGCGCGCGCTTGGTCCCGTACCACGAGCCGACGACGATCCGCCCGTCGTAGCCGACGACGCCGATGGCGTCGTCGAGCGCGCTCGGCTGGCCGGAGAGCTCGATCGCGAGGTCGGCGCCGTCGACGGCGGAGTCGGGATCGAGGCCGGGGTCAAAGTCGCCGTCGGCCGTCCCGACCGCGTCGCACTCGCCGAGTTCGGCCGGCGTCGTCGTTCGGTCGGCACCGAGCCGTTCGGCGAGGGCGCGGCGCCGTTCGATCGGGTCGACCACGACGAGCGACTCCAGCGGGAACGCGGCCAGCAGCCGGGTGACACAGAGGCCGATCACGCCGGCGCCGAACACCACGACCCGCTCCCCGAGCCGGGGCGCGGCGTCGAGGACGACGTTCGTCGCGGTCTCGACGGACGGAAGCAGCGAGCCCGCCGCCGGCGTCGTCTCCGGCGGGAGCGCGACCACCGAGTCGGGGGTCGCGCGGAAGCGCGTCTGGTGGGGGACGAACGCGAACACCGACCGGCCGACCCACGCCGGGTCGACGTCGTCGCCGACCTCGCGGACGACGCCGCTCGCGGCGTACCCGTACCGGAGCGGGTACGAGAGGTCGCCGTCGAGCGCGTCGAGCGTCTCGTCGGCCGGGAGGTCGGTCGGCGTCTGGTCGCGGTACACGAGCAGCTCCGTCCCCGCGCTTATCGCCGACGCGCGGGCCTCGACGAGGAGCTCGTCGGCGTCCGGCGGACCGACCGACGTCTCCCGAACCTCGACGGTCTCCGGTCCGGTGAAGTAGAGCGCGGCGTCGGTCATCCCATGGCGCGCGCGGTCCCGTCCCGGTCGACGTCCGAGCGACGCCGCGGGCCTCGGCTCGGCTGGTGGCGTGACACGTACGTCCCCACGGACCGTGCGATGTTAAGTCCTCGCGCCGTCCGGCGGGTTGGAGTCGGAACCGACGAAGAAAACGGAGTCGAAAGCGGGTCGTCGGCTGGCGACGCCTAGCGGATGACGTCGAGGCCGTTGTTCTTCTCGGTCGGCTCGGTGCCGCCGTCGGACTCCCAGGCGCCGCCGTCGGCGCCCCGGGAGGCCGTCGCGCCGGCGGTGCCGTTCGTCTCGGCGGCCCGCGAGCGCGAGTCGCCGAGGTCCTCGGCGCCGGCCGCGGCGCGGGACTTGTCGGCCTGTTTCTGCGTCGACGGGCCGAGCACCTGCGCGCTCTGGACGCCCGTCATGATCGCCATGACGCGGACCTTCCCCTTGTACTCCTCCTGGATGCGGGCGCCCCAGATCACGTTGGCGTTCGCCTCCAGCCGCTCGGTGATGTTGTTCGCGATCCCCTCGGCCTCCTTCAGCGTGAGGTCCGGGCCGCCCGTGATGTGGACGAGCCCGCCGGAGGCGCCGCGGTAGTCGACGTCCAAGAGCGGGTGGTTCATCGCGTCGTTGACCACTTCCTGGGTCTTGTTCTTGTCCTGGGTCTCGCCGACGAGCATGACCGCCACGCCGCCCTGGTTCATGATCGTGGACATGTCGGCGTAGTCCAAGTTGATGAGGCTCGGCTGGGTGATCGTCTCGGAGATCCCCTTGACCGTCTCCGCGATGATCTGGTCCATCACGGAGAACGCCTTCCCGATCGGCAGGTTCGGCACGTAGTCGAGCAGCCGGTTGTTGTCGAGGACGATGATCGAGTCGGCCTCGTTGCGGAGCGTCTCCAGCCCCTCTTCGGCCTTCACCGTGCGGGCGCGCTCGACGTTGAACGGCGTCGAGACCATCCCGACGACGATGGCGCCCTGCTCTTTGGCGATCTTCGAGATGACCGGCGCCGCGCCCGTGCCGGTGCCGCCGCCCATCCCGGCGGTGACGAAGACGAGGTCGGCGTCGCCGAGCACCTCCTTGATCGTGCCCTGCGCCATCTCCGTGGCGCGCTCGCCCATCTTTGGGTCGCCGCCGGCGCCGAGCCCCTGCGTGAGCGACTTGCCCACGAGGATCTTGGTGTCGGCCTCGATCATCTTGAGGTGTTGTTTGTCCGTGTTGACCGCGACGGTGTCGGCGCCGTCGACGCCGATGTTGTACAGTCGGTTGATCGTGTTGTTGCCGGCGCCGCCGGCGCCGACGATGACGATTCGGGGGTCCCCGAACTCGTCGTCCTCCATGTCGACGGAGTCCATGTCGCGCTTCTCCGCCTCCGCGTTGTCGAGGGCGTCCTGAACGAGATCTTGCATCAGTTTACACCTTCGCCCAGTTGCGGTTGCGGCCGCGCTCGTCGTGCTCGCCGTCCTGTTCGTTCAACATGTCGCGGACGGCCGACCGGATCGCCTCGCTCCGGTTCGGGAACTCGCCCGTCTCGACCATCTGTTCGACCTCGTCGATCTGCTGTTTCGGGATTCGTAGTGTCACACGCTCCATTGGTATTCCCCCGGTAAGACGGCGAACACGCGACGCGTGTGTCTTACAGCGGCCGGTCGCCCGTCGGCGGAGTCATCCCCGCCGCGGACGGCAGCTGTAAGACGACCGTCTTACGCAGTTCGAATCACCGAGGCTACCATTATAAAACTATCGGCGAGTGTAAGACACAACCCGAAACGCCGCAATTCCGGCCGCTTACACCCCAACGACGCGTTATCTGTCGTTTAACACGTCCGCAGCGGGCGTCCGACGGCCGCAACCGGGGCAGAACGCCCAGTCGGTGCGCAGCTCGTCGCCGCATTCGCAGAACGCCCTGTGAGACTGCTTTTCGCCGCAGTTCGGGCAGTAGACGTGGTCTTCCGGGACGTTCTCGCCGCAGCCGCCGCAGACGCTTTCGTCCGCGCCCACGCCCGGCGGCGTCTTACGCGGCTCCGCCTCGGCGTCGGCCGACGTCTCACGTGTCACACGCGCGTCGTCAGAATCGGCGTCAGGAGCGTCGAGAGACACGTTCACGTTGATCTCGGCCGGGTTTTCGCGCGCATACGCCGCGTCGGACGGACCGCGCCGCCCGCCGAGCCGGTCGTCCAACGCGGCGTCGAGCCGCCCGGCGATGAGGTCGTCGACGCGGTCGGCGAGCGCGGCGTCGACCGTGTCGTCGGCGGCGTCCCGGCCCGCGTCGCCGGCGGTCGGCCCCGCCTCGGCATCGTCGAGGTGCGCGCGGAGCGCCTCCCGCATCACCTCGCTCTTGGAGGCGTCACACGCTTCCAGCCGCTCGACGAGGGCGTCGTCGGCCCGGAAGGTGATCTTGCTCATACGGACGCCATATCGACCGCACTACAAGTATCTTCCCCCCGATATCGGACGATGGCGGCGCGGCGGTTCTCTCCCCCGAAACGAGCGCGTCGCGCCGCCGCGTTCGACGAGTATCGTGCCACACGGTCACACGTGTGTCTGACGCAGATTTATACGGCCCGCGTGGGCATACGTGTGTATATGAGTAACCGCGTGGAGGACCTCGAACGACAGGTCGCGGAGCTGCAGGCGGCGGTCAACGGGCTCACGGAGGAGCTCGTCGAGATGAAAGAGCGCGTCCGACAGGTCGAGGACGCACAAGAGGTGTCCGTACGGGCGGACGCCGCGGGCGAGGACGCGGGGACCGCCGAGGCCGCGGAGCAGCCGGCCGAGACGGCAGACGCGTCCGGCGGCGAGACGCGGACCCACTCCGACGATCACGTCGAGGTCGTCGAGCGGACGGGCGGCGATGAAAGCGCCGACGAGGCCGCGGGCACGGGCGCCGACGCCGAGGGCGGCGACATGGTCGTCCCCGAGCAGGAGGCGACGACGCCGGACGCCGAGACCGGGGAGTCCGAGGCAGCGGGCGACGACGAGGAGTCGGACAGCGACATCATCGTCGCGTAGTCCTCCTCCGCACCTCCGCGTCACATGCACATCAGCGAAGTCGTTCTGGACGGGTTCAAGAGCTTCGGGCGGACGACGAGGATCCCCTTTTACGACGATTTCACGGTGGTCACGGGCCCGAACGGCTCCGGTAAGTCGAACATCATCGACGGGGTCCTCTTCGCGCTCGGACTGGCGCGCACCCGCGGGATCAGGGCGAAGAAGCTCACCGACCTGATCTACAACCCCGGCCACGACGACGGCGAGGGCTCGGGCGGCCCGAACGAGGCCTCGGTGACGGTCGTGCTCTCGAACGAGGACGGAACCCTCGACCGGTCGCAGGTCGTCTCCGCGGCCGGCACGGAGAACGTCGGCGACGTCTCCGAGATCACGATCAAGCGGCGCGTGAAGGAGACCGAGGACAACTACTACTCGTACTACTACCTCAACGGGCGCTCGGTGAACCTCTCGGACGTGCAGGACCTGCTGGCGGCCGCCGGCGTGACGCCGGAGGGGTACAACGTGGTGATGCAGGGCGACGTCACCGAGATCATCAACATGACCCCCTACCAGCGCCGGGGGATCGTCGACGAGATCGCGGGCGTCGCCGAGTTCGACGAGAAGAAGGAGGCGGCCTACGAGGAGCTCGACACGGTCGAGGAGCGCATCGGCGAGGCGGACCTCCGGATCGGCGAGAAGGAGGACCGGCTCGACCGGCTGTCCGACGAGCGCGAGACCGCCCTCCAGTACCAACAGTTCCGCGAGGAGCTGGAGGAGTACCGCGGCTTCCTCAAGGCCTCGGAGCTGGAGGAGAAGCGCGAGGCGCTCGACGGCGTCGAGGACGACATCGACGCGGCGGAAGACGAGCTCGCGGAGCTCCGCGAGGAGCTCGACGCGAGACAGGGGAGGCTCACCCGCTTAGAGGAGGATCTCGCCGACCTCAACCACGAGATCGAGACGAAGGGCGAGGACGAGCAGATCCAGATCCGGTCGGAGATCGAGGAGGTCAAAGGCGAGATCTCGCGGCTGGAGGACAGGATCGAGGCGGCCGAAGAGCGCGCCGCGGAGGCCGAGACGGAGCGGCGCGACGCGTTCGTCCAGATCGACCGGAAAGAGGAGACGATCGAGGAGATCGAATCCGAGATCCGGGAGGCGAAAGTCGAGAAGGCGTCGGTCAAGTCCGAGATCGCCACGAAGCGGTCCGAGCTGGCGGACGTCGAGGCCGAGATCGAGGGCGTCGACACCGAGTTCGACGAGCTGAAAGCCGAGCTCGCGGAGAAGAAGGAGGCGATCGAGTCGCTGCGCGAGGAGAAGAACGAGACCCAGCGCGAGAAGGACCGCCTCCTCGACGAGGCGCGCCGGCGCTCGAACGCGGTGAGCGAGGCGCGGACCGACTTAGAGGAGGCCCGCGAGTCGCTGCCGGATCACAAGGCCCGGATCTCCGAGCTCCGCAGCGAGCTCGACAAGGCCGAGAAGAACGAGGAGAAGATCGAGGAGGTCGTCGCGGACCTCTTCTCTGAGAAGGCTGAGCGGAGCGAGGACCTCGAGACGGTCGAGGAGGAGCTCCGCGAGAAGCAGAACGAGTACGCGAAGCTGGAGGCCGCCGCCGACGAGCGCGGCGACGCCTCCTGGCCCCGCGCGGTGACCGAGGTGAAGAACGGCGGTATCGACGGGGTCCACGGCGCGGTCGGCGAGCTGGGGTCGGTCGAGGCCGAGTACGCCGAGGCCTGCGAGACGGCCGCCGGCGGCCGACTCGCGAACGTCGTCGTCGACGACGACGGCGTCGGTTCGACGTGTATTGACTACCTCAAGCGGCGGAACGCGGGCCGGGCAACCTTCCTCCCCATCACGGAGATGGACGACCGGAGCCTCCCGCGGAAGCCCTCGCTGCCGGGCGTCGTCGACTTCGCGCGGAACCTCGTCGACTACGACGCCGAGTACGCCTCGATCTTCTCGTACGTGCTCGGCTCGACGCTCGTCGTCGAGGACATGGACACCGCCCGCGAGCTGATGGGCGACTACCGGATGGTCACCCTCGACGGAGACCTCGTTGAGAAGTCCGGCGCGATGACGGGCGGCTCCGGCGGCGGCTCGCGGTACGCGTTCACGAAGTCCGGCGGCGGGAAGCTCGAACGGCTCGCGACCGAGATCTCGGAGCTCGAAGACGAGCGGCAGTCGCTACAGGCCGAGATCGACGCCCTCGAAGACGACATCGACGACGCGCGCGACCGGAAGGCGGACGCCGCCGAGCGCGTCCGGTCGCTGGAGGCCGACGTGGAGCGCGCCGAGGACGACCTGACGGACGCCGAGGAGCGCATCGACGAGCTGGAGACCGAGCTCGAGGAGCTGGAGGCCGAACGCGAGTCGGTCGACGAGGAGATGAGCGAGATCGACGCGGAGCTCGACGAGCTCGACGAGGAGATCGCGGAGCTGGAGGGCGAGATCGACGAGATCGAGGCGGAGCTCGCGGACTCGAAGATCCCGGAGCTCTCCGAGCGCGCCGACGACATCCGCGACGAGATCGCGGAGCTGGAAGACCGGATGAGCTCGCTCGACGGGCGGCAGAACGAGCTGGAGTTGGAGAAGGGGTACGCCGAGGACGCGGTCGACGAGCTCCACGACACCGTCGAAGCGGCCCAGAACCGGAAGGCCGAGGCCGAGGAGGCGGTCGCCGAGCACGAGGCCGCGATCGAGGAGAAGGAGAGCGAGCTCGAGGCGAAGCGGGAGGCGATCGCCGACTTAGAGGAGGAGCTGACGGAGCTGAAGGCCGACCGCGAGGACCTCCGCGAGGAGATCAAGGAAGCGACCCGCGAGCGCGACGAGCAGCGCTCGCTCGTCGCCGAGTCCGAGTCCGACCTGGAGGACCTGACCGACCGCCGCGACCGGCTGGCGTGGGAGATCGACGAGCTGGAGTCGCAGGTCGGCGAGTACGACGCCGAGGAGATCCCGGACCTCGACGAGGTCGAGTCGCGGATCGAGGAGCTGGAGGCCGAGATGGAGGCGCTCGAACCCGTCAACATGCTCGCGATAGACGAGTACGACGAGGTTCGAGAGGCGCTCGACCAGCTGCAGGAGCGCCGGGACGTCTTGGTCGAGGAGCGCGACGCGATCGAGGAGCGCATCGAGGGGTACGAGGCGGCGAAGAAGGAGACGTTCATGCAGACGTTCGAGTCGATCAACGACCACTTCGAGGACATCTTCGCGCGCCTCTCCGCCGGCAGCGGCGAGCTCCTCTTGGAGAACCCCGAGGACCCGTTCGAGGAGGGGCTGACGATGCGGGCGCAGCCGGCGGACAAGCCGGTCCAGCGGCTCGACGCGATGAGCGGCGGCGAGAAGTCGCTGACCGCGCTCTCCTTCATCTTCGCCGTTCAGCGCCACAACCCCGCGCCGTTCTACGCGCTCGACGAGATCGACGCGTTCCTCGACGCGGTCAACGCCGAGCGCGTCGGCGAGATGATCGAGGAGCTGGCCGCGGAGGCGCAGTTCGTCGTCGTCGGCCACCGCTCGGCGCTGCTGGAGCGCTCCGACCGCGCCATCGGCGTCACGATGCAGGGCGACAACCTCTCGGCGGTCACCGGGATGCAGTTCGGCGACGACGCCGACGACGGCGACGGGGAGGTGACGGCGGATGACTGAGCCGCCGGAGTCGGCGGGGGGGCGCGGCGGCTCGGACGACGGCGTCCCGGACCTCGACCTGACGAGCGAGCGCGACGGCGGGGCGCGTGACGGGGCGACACCGGAGGTACCCGGAAGCGACGAGAGCGACGCGGACGCCGGAGGCGACGTCGCCGCGGAGGAGGAGACCGAGCGCGGAGCGCCCGACGAGGACGGCGAGGTCGAGCCCGTCGAGCTCCTCGTCCAGCTCGCCGAGGAGGGCGAGATCGAGCCGTGGGACATCGACATCGTGCAGGTGACCGACGCCTTCTTGGAGCGGCTCGACGAGACGGACCTCCGGACGACGGGGCGGGCGCTGTTCTACGCCAGCGTCCTGCTCCGGATGAAGAGCGACGGGATGTTGACCGACGACGACGAGGACGAGGAGCCCGAACCCGAGCCGTGGGAGGTCGCGATGGAGGGCGGCGCACCCGACCCCGCCGACGGCGACTTCGACCCGGTCGACGAGCTGGAGGCGGAGATGGACCGGCGGCTCGACCGGAAGAGCACCCGGGGATCGCCCGAGACGCTCGACGAGCTGGTCCGCGAACTCCGCGAGGCGGAGCGCGGCTCGTGGTGGAAGGACTCCCGCGAGTACGACACCTCGGAGTCGCCGCACGGGTACGACCGCGGGACGCAGACGCTCGACTACCACACGGGCGACGAGTTCCGGCGCGACGGCGAGCCGACCGCGGGCGAGGCGACCGACCGCACCCACGACGAGGACATCGAGGAGGTGATCGTGGAGATCGATAACGCCCTCCGAACCCACTTTGATCGCGGGCGCACGGAGGTGCTGTTCGCGGAGATCGAGACCGCCGGCGGCCGCCCGTTCATGACCTACCTCGCGCTGCTGTTCATGGCCCACCGGGGGTCGGTCCGGCTCCAGCAGGACGACTTCTTCGGCGACCTGTGGGTGAAAGACCCCGCGGCGACGACCGGGGAGTCGGAGGCGATCGCGGACTGACCGGGGACGTCCGTCGCGTTCGGATCCGCGTCGAGGGCCCTCCCGCGGTGCGGCCGCGTTTCGATACCGGTGCGTTGATTGTCACGAGCGATCGATAAGGGGCGTGATCGAGTTCGTCACGGATAGTCCCGTCCTCGCGGTCGTCGTCGCGGCCCTGTGGGTCGCGCTGGCCCTGTACGGCGCCTCGTCGGCGTGGTGGCTCTTCGAGTCCGTCGTCCTCGCCCGTGGCGGCCGGGTCGACCCCGAGGAGGTCAAGTGGGGATACGACGACATCCAAGTTCGGATTCTCACCGTCGACGCCGAGGGGGTCGTCCAGGCCACGGTGAACGCGGTGCCGGACGGACTCGACGACGTGCGCGTGATCGCGGAGGAGCCGATCGACGTCGACGGCGCGGACGTCCACGTCGTCCCCGATTCCTTCGAGTGCGCCGCGACGAACAAGGGGCGGGCGGTCGAGTGGGCCCGCCGCGAGGTACCCTGCGACCGCGAGTACGTCTTATACCTCGACGAGGACACCATCATGGCCGGCTTCGAGGGGCTCCCCGACGCCGACGTGGTCCAGTTCACCGAGAAGCCGCTGTACACGGGGTCGCGGCTGACGTATCTGAGCGAGATCTTTCGCGTCGGCTACCAGTACGAGCAGTTCGCGTTCCACCGCCTGCGGTACCCGCTGTACGCATGGGGCGGCGGCGTCGCGGTCCGGCACTCGCTGGAGGACGAGATCACGTGGGACGTCGCGACGATCACCGAGGACACGAACTTCATCTGGCGGGCCGCCGACCGCGCGAGCGTCTCCTTCGCCGTCCTCGACGTGCGCTTCCGGAACCAGGCGCCCCCCTCGCTGCGCGCGATGGCCAAGCAGCGCCGCCGGTGGATCTCCGGGACGCGCGCCGACGGGGGCCTCCTCCCCCTCGCCTACCGTCCCGTGTATTACACGCGCATCGTCGCGTGGGCGTTCTCGCCGCTCGTGCCGCTCCTTGCGCTCGCGTCGATACTCCTCCCGGGCACCGCGCCGGCGATGGCGTGGTACCAGACCGCGTCCCTGGCGCTGGTCGGCGTCCTGTTCGTCTACAAACTCGTCGGGACCGCTAGGTACGACAAACACCCGCTCACGTGGCCGGTTTACCTCGTCCTCACGCCGATCGCCTTCTTCGCGCACTCGATCGGCGCCGTCTGGGGGCTGGTCAGCCCGGTGACGACGTTCGAGGTGACGGAGAAGCTGGCGCCGGCGGAGGTCGAGCACGTCCACGACTCGATGGACGAGGGACAGCTGCGCGACCACGACGGCTCCGAGCGACTAACTCGGGAGTCCGACTCCGAGTTCACGTTCGGCGTGTTCGACGACTAGGTTGTGTACACCGTGGTTGCTCGGCACGTCGTTTCTTGAAAATCGGCGGCGACCACCTCCAAAGCCCCAGTCGCTCTGCGATACGCTGCTCCCTGAAAACCAGCGGGGAACACCGCCAAAGCCCCAGTCACGAGGGCTCGCGCGACTCGCTGCGCACTTCACTCGGTCGCTCACTGCGTTCGCTCCCTCGTTCCAGTGCTTGCGTCGTCGTGCTTCGCCCTCGCGACTGCCCCTTTGAGTCCCACCCGACGCGACCGCACCGCACCTCACGCCTCCCCAGCCTCGCGGTTCGCTCGGGCTCCCTTCGGTCGCCCTCGCTCACCGCGTCCCTCGCGCGTGCTGTCTCGCGGCCTCCGCTTCGCTCCGGCCGCTCGCAGGCACGCGCCGCCGCACCGCAGGACCTGTCTACAGGTAGTCGCCGAGCAGCGGCTCGACGCGCTCTTTCGTCTCGTCGGGGATCGCCTCCGTCGGCGTGTTGACGGTGCCTTCGAGCGACGTGTGCGCGTCGCACTCCAAGTCGTCGGGAAGCGTCCGGACCGCCTCCTCGACGGCGGCCTTGATCGCCGTCTGATTCTTTTCGGCGTTCTCTAAGACCTCTTCGAGCGTTACCTCGCTGTCCCCCTTCCAGACGTCGTAGTCGGTGACGCCGGCGATCGTGGCGTAGGCGATCTCGGCCTCGCGGGCCAGCTTCGCCTCCGGGATCGCGGTCATGCCGACGAGGTCCCACCCCTGGCTCTTGTAGAACTCCGACTCGGCGCGCGTCGAGTACTGCGGCCCCTCGATACAGACGTAGGTGCCGCCCTTCACGACCTTCGTGTCGGCGGGCGCGGCGGACCCCGCGGCCTCGGTCAGGTGGTCGACCAGCTCCGGGCTGTACGGATCCGCGAACGGCTGGTGGACGACGACGCCGTCGCCGTAGAAGGAGAGGTCGCGGTGCTTCGTCCGGTCATAGATCTGGTCCGGGACGACGAGCGTGCCGGGCTCCAGCTCCTCCCTCAGGCTGCCGACCGCGTTCGACGCGAAGACGTGGGTGACGCCGGCCTGCTTGAGGGCGTACATGTTCGCGCGGTACGGGAGGTCGGTGGGCGAGACGCCGTGGTTCGAGCCGTGTCGGGGGAGGAAGGCGACCTCCGTCCCGGTGTCCGCGAACTCGCCGATCGTGATCGCGTCGCTGGGCTCGCCGTAGGGCGTGTCGTATTCGACCTCGCGCACGTCGTTCAGGGGCAGCGCCTCGTAGATGCCGCTGCCGCCGATGAAACCGATGGTGCTCATACGCGAACTGCGTCCGCGCGCTACTTATACGGAGTGAACGCGGGCGCGGCGCGCGGTCGACGCCGCCGCGCGGCGACTCACAGCAGCCACCGCACCGCCGCCAGCGCGAGCGCGCTCACGACGAGCAGGTGGACGAGGACGGCGCCGACGGCGGCCCCGCCCACCTCGCGCATCTCGCGGAGCCGGATCGAGAGCCCGAGGCCGACGAACGCCAGGGTGAACAGGGCGTCCGAGGCGCGCCCGATCGACGCCAGCGCGGCCGGCGAGAGGAGCCCGCTGTTCGCGACCGCGGCGACCGCGAGGAAGCCGAGGAGGAACTTCGGGAACTCCGCCCAGATCCGGCGGACGCCCGGATCGGTCGCCGAGCGCGCGGTGTACGCCAGCGAGTAGGCGACGGCGACGCCACCCAGCAGGGCGTTGCGCGCGAGCTTCGTCACGGTCGCCCACTGGCCGGCCTCCGGCGAGTGCGCGAACCCCGCGGCCGCGACGGGGCCGGTCGAGAACATGCTCACGCCGGCCCAGACGCCGAACTGCCGGCCGGTGAGCCCGAGCCACTCGCCGGCGATCGGGAACGCGACGAGCGTGACGGCGTCGAACAGGAGCACGGTCGCCGCCGCGAAGGTGATCGCCGAGCCGCGCGCGTCGAGCACGCGTCCGATCGCGACCACCGCGGAGACGCCGCAGATGCTCGCGCCCGCGGCGAGCAGCGAGGGCGTTTCCCCGTCGAGCCGGAAGAGCACGCGGGCGATCAGCTCGGCGAGCAGCAGGCCGCCGCCGACGGTGACGACGACCATCCCGAGCACGGTCGGTCCCGCGGCGAGGAACTCCTCGACGACGACTGCGGCGCCGAGCAGGACGATCCCGGTCTCCAAGAAGAGCTTGTCGACGCCGACGCCCGGTTCCGCCGCGTCGGGCGTCCCGACCGCGTTGCCGACGAGCGCGCCGAGCGCGACCGCGACGACGAGCGGGGAGAGGCCGTCGACCGCGCCGGCGACGAGGCGGGCGCAGAGCGCCCCGGCGGAAAGTAGCGCGAGGCCGGGGAGGTACGACCGGGCGGCGGCGACGACGCCCATCAGAGGAGGCCCGCGGCCTGTCCCGCGGCGTGGAGGGCGACGATCCCCAGCCCGAGCGCGAGCGCCTGCCAGCCGCGGTCGAGGGCGACCCACCGGTCGACGAGCGGGGAGCCGGTCTCGCGGGCGGGAGCGGTGTCGTCCCCGCCGTCGGCGGCGCGAGCCGCGTCGTCGCCGGGTTCCGATGCCATGCCCGCGGCTCGGCGCGCTCGATACTTATATGGACGGACTCTGGCGGTGCGCGGGGGAGCCGCGCGCGACCGAAAGAGGCAGGTTCCGGGCGGTCGTCTCAGCGACAATCGGATGCCGACCACGCAGATCAAAGACCCCGTCCACGGCTACGTGGAGCTGCCGGACGCGCTCGTCGACGGCGTCGTCGACACCCGCCCGTTCCAGCGGCTGCGGTACGTCCGCCAGCTCTCGGCGACGCACCTCGTCTACCCCGGGGCGAACCACACGCGGTTCGAGCACTCGCTCGGGGTCTACCACCTCGGGCGGACCGTCTTCGAGAACCTCCGCCGCCAGCCGTACTTCGCGCGCGGCGCGACGACCGACGAGCTAGAGGAGATCCAGCGCACGCTGGAGTGCGCCTGCCTGCTCCACGACGTGGGCCACCCGCCCTTCTCGCACCTCTCGGAGGGGTTCCTCGACGAGGGGATACTACGGGAGCGGGTCGCCGACGCCGGGCTGGTCGACGCCTTCGACCGGGCGGGCGTCGGCGGGGCACCGCTCCGGTCGGCGAGCCCGCACGAGCTGCTCGGCTGCGTCCTCATCGCCGAGGAGTACGGCGACGCCCTGCGCTCGTTCGACGTGGATCCCTTCGAGGTGTGCGCGTACGTCCTCGGCTACAGCCTCGCGTACGAGCGCGGCGAGCCCTGGCAGTACGGGGTCGGCGCGCAGCTGCTCCACTCCCCCATCGACGTCGACCGGCTCGACTACATCACCCGCGACAACCGCATGACCGGCGCGGGCGTGTTGAGCTTCGACGTCGACCGCATGGTCGACGCCTACACCGCCCACCCCGAGGCCGGGCTCGCGCTCACCGAGAAGGCGCTTTCGACCATCGGGAACTACCTCGAAGGCCGGATCGCGCTGTACATGTGGGTCACCCAGCACCACAAGGCCGTCTACGCCAACCGACTCCTCCAGGAGCTGCTGGGCGAGTACGAGCGCGTGACCGGCGAGAGCCCGGTGACGGTCGACGGCGTGCTCTCGCGGGAACTCGACGACAACGCGGTGCTCGAACGGCTCAAGGCCGCCGCCCGCGACCACCCCGACTCGACGCTGGCGTCGATGTACGACCGGTTCCGCGGGCGCCGCTTCCCGGCCACCTGTTGGAAGCACCGGATCGCGCTCGCCGACCGGATCGGCGGCGACCTCGACGACTTCACGGCGTGGCTCACCGAGGGCGACGACCGCCTGGAGCGGCTCCTCGCCGACGCGCTCGACGTGCCCGTCCACGAGGTGTGGATCGACCGGTCGTACGTCCCCGCGTACGACCCCGACGAGCTGGAGGACATCCCCATCGCCTACGGCGGGACGACCCGGTCGGTCGGGGACTGGGGGCTGTACGGCGACCGCGCGTTCGACGTGCCGATCCCCTTCGTCTTCGTCCCCGACGGGACGAAGCGGCGGGCGATCCGCGTGCTCCGGGAGGCGTTCGGGCGGGAGGTCGGCTCCGACGGGACCGTCCCGTCGGGGACGTAGAACGCGTCGGCGGCGCCGTCGGACCGCAGTAGAGAACCCGAAAAACGGATACCGAGAGGCCACGTGCTCACACGGAGACACCGCGCCCTCCGGAACGAACACATGGACCTCAACTCGAACGCGACCCTCCGGCGAGCGCTCCTCGGCTCGCAGTCGTCGCCGAGACGGCTGGGCGCCGCGGCGGGCGCGGGGCTGTTCGGTGCGACCGGACTGTTCGCGTTCGGGTCACACGCCGCTTTCGACGCGATACCCGAGGCGGTCCTGTTACTGTTCGTCCTGCTCGGTACGCTGCTCGCGGTGGGCGCCGCGTACGCCGGAAGCGGGCTGCTCGTCAGTGCCGGGCTGGTGGTCGGACCGGCCTACGGTCCGCTGACGTTCTACGCGTGGTTGATCTCGACGCGGGAGGCGGCGCCCGTGGCGTTCGTGCTGTCGTTCTACGGACACGGCGCGCCGGCGCTCTGGGCGCCGGTTGCGGCCGTGCTCGCCGCGGCCAGTTACGCGATCGGAGCGCTCGCTCGACGGTTCGGAGACCGTCTCGGACTCCGGTGAGTCGGAGGCGCGCGGGCGAGTCCGACCGCAACACCCTTTCGCGAGTTCCGCGAACGTCGGCCCACATGACCGACCCGTCCGACTCGGACGCGTCCCCGCTGTTGGAGGCGAAGGGGTTCGACGAACCGTCCGTGTTCGCGCCGAGCGCCCTGCTGGAGAACGCCCGCCGTCAGAAGGAACTCCCGGAGCGCTCGGTCCCGGAGGTCTGCGTCCTCGATCCGGACGGAGACGTCGTGCGCCGGCTGCGGGCGGCCGGAGAGGCGGAGCGGGACGAGACGTGGCCGGGGTACCACACCGAGCTCTATCGGTTCGAGCGGAACGGCGAGGAGTTCGGGATCGTCGGGTGCGCCGTCGGGGCGTCGTTCGCGGTCCTCGTCGCGGAGCAGCTGTTCGCCGCCGGCTGCGAGTTCCTCGTCAGCGTCACCTCCTCGGGGCGGATCGTCCCGAGAGACGACCCGCCCTACTTCGTGCTCATCGAGCGCGCGCTCCGCGACGAGGGGACGAGCCACCACTACCGACCGCCGGACCGCTACGCGTCTCTCGATCCCGAGCTCTTGGGACCGGTCGAGCGCGAGTGCGAGGCGGTGCCCAGACCGGTGTACACGGGGGCGTCGTGGACGACGGACGCGCCCTTCCGAGAGACGGAGACCGCGATCGAACGCGCCCGGTCGGAGGGGATTCTCGCGGTCGAGATGGAGGCGGCGGGCCTCTACGCGTTCGCGAACGCCCGGGACCGACCGGTCGTCTGCTTCGCGCACGTGACGAACCAGATGGGCCAGACCAAGGAGGAGTTCGAGAAGGGGGACGCGAACGGCAGCGAGGACGCGCTGGCGGTGATCGACGCGGCCGTCGCCGCGTGGCGCGCGTCGGACTGAGCGCTCACTCGCCGTCCCGAGCCGCCCGATACCGATCGCGGAGGCGAGCGAACAGCGCGTTCCCGGTCTCGGTCCGCAGCCGCGGCTCGGCCGTCGCGAAGAACTCGTCGAGGTCGTCGTACTCGCGGAAGGCGTCCGGGTCGCCGTCGGCGGGGTCGTACCGGGCGTCGCGCTCGTAGATCACCGCCTGGAGGCAGACGTCGAGGAGGTCGCACTCCTTGACGAGGACCGCCTCCGGCGAGTGGCGGGCCTCGTACGCCTCCCACGCGTCGCGCACGCGGTCCGGGAGCGGCCCGGCGAGGTCGGCCATCGCCTCGCGCTCGGCGGCCTCCTTTGCGGCCGGGTCGACGGGGTCCGCGGTCGAGTCGGCGCGGGTCGCGACGTCGCCCGTCTCCGCCTCGGCGACGTCGTGGACCACCGCGAGCCGGAGCGCGCGGTCGAGGTCGAGTCCGGGGAGGTCCCCGCGGAACCGGTCGCCGAGGGCGAGGACGAGGTAGGCGACGCCCCAGGCGTGGGCGGCGACCGACTCGGGGTCGGCGACCCCGCGGAGCTGCCAGCCCGTGCGCCGCTCGTCCTTGAGCGCGTAGGCGTCGAGGAGGGCGTCTATCGAGGATGCTGGGTCGGGGCTCGGTTCGTTGCCGGCCATCGCAGGGGAGTTACTCGGCCAGCGTCCAGGCGTCGTCACCGGCGGACGCGGCCACGTCGCGCCGGACCATCTCGTCGAGCACCTCGTCGAGGCGGCCGGGCTGGGCGACCTCCATCTCGATGCGGCCGATGCTGTGGTACTCGTCGAGGTAGTGGCGGAGGTCCTCGCGGTCGAACGTCTCCTGCTCGGCGCGCTCCATCGCGCCCTCGGTGAGGTCGATCATGTCTTCGAGGAAGTTCCACGGGTAGACGACCCACGTCCACTGTTCGAGCCGCTCGCCGACGAAGTCCGGCTGGAACTCGGAGGTGCCGAGCAGCTGGAGCGTCGCGGTGCGGATCTCGGCCGCGTCCCGGTCGTCGACGTACTCCTCGGCGCGGCGGATCGAGCCGCCGGTGTCCGCGATATCGTCGATGATCAGGACGTCTT
Source organism: Halorubrum sp. SD626R (assembly GCF_001261915.1). Taxonomy (GTDB): domain Archaea; phylum Halobacteriota; class Halobacteria; order Halobacteriales; family Haloferacaceae; genus Halorubrum. The sequence continues at coordinate 19,320 of NZ_CVRT01000096.1, read as the reverse complement.
TCCCCTCGACGCTCCCCTCCGGCATCGGGTAGCGGATCTGGGGCTCGCCGCTCTTCTCCGCGGTTCCGACGTAGTGCTCCATCTTGAGGCTCGTCAGGTCGTTGAGACCGAGGAAGTCGCAGACGCACCGCCCCGCGAACCAACCGCCCCGCGCCAGCGCGACGACCACGTCCGGCTCGAAGTCGGCCCGTTTCACCTCGTTCGAGACGTTTCGGCAGAGCCCGTAGATGTACTCCCAGTTGGTGAGGGTGCAGTCGAAGTCGTCCGGGAGGTCGCTCATACGGCCGTTCATCCCACCCGCGCGCTCATAAGGGTTTAGCAACGGTCCCGGAGGGGAGACCGGCGCGAGTACCTCGGCACGATTTCTCGGGAACGGCTGCGGTGGCGCGCGCCTGCGAGCGCCCTCCGGGCGCGAGCAGCGCGTGCGAGGGAGTCGGTCGCCCGGAGCGACGCGGAGGGCGACCGACGAGGCTGGGGAGGCGTGAGGCTGCGGTGCCGTGCTGGGCGGGGGAGGACTCAAAGGGGCAGCCGCGAGGACGGCGCAGGCGATGCAAGCACCGCAAGGAGCGAACGACGTGAGCGACTGAGGAGCGTGGTTCGAGAGAGCAAAGCTCTCTCGTCATCACGAGACGCCGAAGGCGTCTCGAACGACAGCGAGCGTGCGCCGTCCTCGTGGCTGGGGCTTTAGAGGTGGTCGCCGACGATCCGGGATCGGTCGCGTATCACCGAGCGGCTGGGGCTTTGGAGGTGGTCCCCAACGATCCATTGTCGCCGACGGCAACGACGTATCGCCGGGAACCGCGAAAACGAATTCCGGAAATCACGTCGACTCGACGCGGGTACGCCACGTATCGGTCCCGACACGATTTAGGTGACCCGCTCACAACGCTCCGGTAATGAGCACTCAGGCCGCGACGGAGGAGCGGACGGTCGTGATCGGGCTGGAGGTCCACGTCCAGCTCGAGACCGACACGAAGATCTTCTGCGGCTGCTCGACGGAGCCCGAAGACGGGGAGGAGCCGAACACGCGCACCTGCCCGACCTGTCTCGGGCTGCCGGGCGCGCTGCCGGTCCTCAACGAGGCCGCCGTCGAGGCCGCCGTGAAGGTGGGGAAGGCGATCGACGCCGACATCCCCGAGACGACGACGTTCCACCGGAAGAACTACTACTACCCGGATCTCCCGAAGAACTTCCAGCTCACGCAGTACGACGCCCCGATCTGTCAGTCCGGCGAGCTCGAAGTGCGCGTCGACAGCGAGCCCCGGACGATCGGGATCACCCGGGCGCACTTGGAGGAGGACCCCGGGAGCCTCCAGCACGCCGGCGGCTCCATCGAGTCGGCGACGCACACCCTCGTGAACTACAACCGCGCCGGGACGCCCCTGATGGAGATCGTCACCGAGCCCGACTTCCGGTCGCCGGCGGAGACGCGGGCGTTCCTCGCGAAGCTGGAGGAGGTCCTCGAATACCTCGGCGTCTTCGACCCGACCCGCGACGGGAGCCTGCGCGTCGACGCCAACGTCTCGCTCGTCCCCGGAGACCGGGTCGCCGACGACGGAGCGATCACCGACGACGCCCTCGCGGACGTGAACCGCGCCGAGGTGAAGAACATCTCCAGTCACAAGGGCGCCGAGCAGGCGCTCGCGTACGAGGTCACCAGACAGGAGAACGTGCTCCGGCGCGGCCGCGAGATCGAGCAGGAGACGCGTCACTGGGACGAGTCGCGCGGCGTCACCGTCTCGATGCGCTCGAAGGAGGCCGAGAAGGACTACCGCTACTTCCGGGAGGCCGACCTCCCCGCGCTGGAGGTGTCGGACTGGAAGGAGTCGATCCCGATCCCGGAGCTACCGGACGCGCGCCGCGAGCGCTTCCGGGAGGCGTACGGGCTCGACCGCGAGTCGGCCTCGAAGCTCACCTCCACGAAGGCGGTCGCCGACTTCTTCGAGGACGTGGCCGAGTCGTTCGACCCCGAACTCGCCGCGACGTGGGTCGCCGACAACCTGCTCGGCGAGCTCAACTACCGCGAGATGCAGATCACGGACGTCGAGGACCGCCTCGACGAGTTCAAACGCCTGATCGAGCTGGTCGCCGACGAGGAGCTCACGGTGAAGAACGCCGAGGAGGTCGTCCTCCGCGAGATGCTCGACGCGGGCGAGGACCCCGAGACCGTTATCGAGCGCGAGGGGCTCGGCGTCGCCGACTCCGGCGAGGTCGAGGCCGCCGTCGACGCCGCGATCGACGACAACCCGGACGCCGTGAGCGACTACCACGACGGCGACGAGGGCGCGATCAACTTCCTCGTCGGACAGGTGATGCAGGAGACGGGCGGCAGCGCCGACCCCGGCGAGGTGAACGGGCTGCTCCGCGAGCGGCTAGAGGGGTAGGTCCCGGATGCGCGTCACCGTCGAGGTCGTCGGCGAGGGGGTCTCCGAGTGCGACCTCGACGACGGCGCCACTTACGACGACCTCATCCGCGAGGCAGGCTACCACCCGCAGGAGGCGTCGGCGCTGGTCGACGGCTCACCGGTCCCGGGCGACCGCGTCGTCGACGCCGAGGAGGTGCGTGTCCTCCGGCTGATCAAGGGCGGCGCGACGAGAGACGGGGCGTGACCGGCTCGCCCGATCCGGGGGACGCGTCCGACCGCCCTGGCCCCCGCGACCTCGCTGACCCGCCCGAAGACGTGACAGTCGAGCGGGCGACGCCCGACGACCGTCTCGACGTCCTCCGGATCCTCGACGCCGCGATGCTGGAGACCGACGCGGCGACCGTCGACGACCGGACCGCCGCCGGCGACGTTCTCGTCGCGCGGTCGACGCGGACCGGCGGCGTCGTCGGCGCGCTGGTCGCCGTGCGCCCCGATTCCGACCGGCTCCACGTCGACGCCGTCGCGGTCAGGCGAGCGCGTCGCGGCCGCGGGATCGGCTCCGCGCTCGTCGCCGCGGCCGTGCGACGCGCCGAGCGCGACGCCGATCCCGCGGCCGTCACCGCCGCGTTCGATCCGGACCTGGCGGGGCTGTACGCGGACCTCGGGTTCGAACTCGATCGCGGGGACGACGCGCGTCGGACTGACCGGGTGCGCGGGCAGCGCCAGGTTGGGACGGCCAGCGAGGGCGGCGACCGCGGATCCGGTGAACGACGCCGATAAACGGCCGGACGGTCTACGAGGGCGCAATGAGTGGAAAAGACGAGTACTACAACAAGTCGAAACAGCAGGGGTACCGCGCCCGATCGGCCTACAAGCTGAAACAGATCGACGAGGAGTCGGACCTCTTCGAGCGCGGCGACACCGTCGTCGACCTCGGCGCCGCCCCGGGCGGGTGGCTTCAGGTCGCGGCCGAGGAGGTGGGCGAGTCGGGCACCGTCGTCGGCGTCGACCTCCAGCGCATCGACGACCTCGACGAGCACGACGCCGAGACGATCCGCGGCGACATGACGGAGGAGCGCACCCGCCACTACCTGCGCGAGGCGGTCGGCGAGCGCGGCGCCGACGTGGTGCTCTCGGACATGGCCCCGAACATGACCGGCGAGTACTCCCTCGATCACGCCCGGTCGGTCCACCTCGCGCGGCAGGCGTTCGACGTGGCCGAGGAGCTGCTCGCGCCCGGCGGCGACTTCGTCGTGAAGGTCTTCCAGGGCGAGGACCTCGACGCCTTCCGTGAGGACGTCCGCTCGGAGTTCCAGTACCTCCGGACCGTCTCGCCGCCGGCCTCCCGCGACTCCTCCTCTGAGGTGTATCTCGTCGCCAAGGGGCTGAACACGGCTCCCGTCGCGGCGGGCGACCGGGTGGAGGTGACCGTCGAGGAGCTCGGCGACGAGGGCGACGGGATCGCGTACGTCGAGGGGTACTCGCTGTTCGTCCCCGACGCCGACGTGGGCGACACGGTGACCGTCGAGGTCGACGAGGCCAAGCCCCGGTTCGGCTTCGCCGAGCGCGTCGACGGCGGTTCCGACGCCGAGGGCGACGACGCTCGCGGCGGCTGAATCGATCGCGCTCGCGCCGACCGAACGCTCGATTCTGCCTCAGTCGGTCGCGTCCCGCTCGACCGTCACCCCGCGAACGACGTACCGGACGCCGGCGTCGTGTCCGGCGTCCGGCTCCACGGTCCACCCTTCGATCCGGGCGAGCGCGCGGACGTTCGGCAGCGACATGCCGGCCTCGGCGCTCGGCTCGGCGCTCTCGTACTCGAAGAAGAGCGCGGCGTCCGCCCCGTCGCCCGCGGTGAACCGACCGTCGTCGGCGATCGCGAAGCCGTCGTCGGTCAGGGAGACGGTCACCGCGGTCGCCCCGTTGAACGCGGCGAAGTCGAACGCGTTCTTGAACACCTGCTTGAGGCGCGTCGGAGTCGCGAGCACCCGGCCGCTCCCGTCGACGGTCACCGCGACGTCGGCGTCGGAAGCGGACTCGGCGTCGGCCACCGCCGCCTCGAAGTCGACGAGCGAGGGCTCGCCGAAGTCGCGGGCGTGGCGCACCAGCGTGTGGAGGTCCTCGACGACGCCGCCGATCCGGTCGACGCGGCGGCGCGCGACCGCGACCGACTCGGCCGCGCCCGCCGCGTCGCCGTCGGCGACCCGCTCCGCTGCGTCCGCGAGGTAGCCGTCGGCGACGGCGACGGAGTTCCGGAGCTCGTGAGCGATCGCGCCGGCCATGTCGCCGAGCTGTTCCTCGTGGCGTTCGAGCCGCTCGCGCTGCCGCTCGATGGCGGTCACGTCCTGGACGAGCAGCGCCCAGCCGAACTCCGCCTCGCCGACCGAGAGCGACTCGCTCGTGACGCAGTAGGTCCGCTCGTCCCCGCCAGCGTCGACGACGTCGACGAGGACGGGGCGCCCCTTTCGATACGCGTCGGCGACGCCCCGCGAGATCTCCTCGATGCGAGTCGCCCCGGTCGCGATCGCGGGGAACAGCTCCGCGGCCCGCTCGTTGTGGTCGCGGAGCCGGCCGTCGGCGTCGAGGACGAGGACGCCGCCGGCGGTGCGCTCGACGAACGAGCGCGTCGCCGTGCGCTCGACCGCGAGGAAGGTGTCCTCGACGAGGTAGACGATTCCGACCGCGAAGACGGCGACGCCGAGCGGCTCGTAGCTCAGCGACGGCAACAGGGACGGCGCCGCCTGGGCGACCGCGTTCGGAACGACCGCCAGTCCCGTCGCCGCGAACAGCCCGGCGAGCGTCCACGAGGAGCGCTCCGACTCTCGGAAGAGCCGATACAGGAGGTAGAAGCCGACGAGCGACAGCGCGTACGCGAGGGCGAGCGACCCCCAGTACAGCGCCCCCTCGTCGATGAGGAGGCGGCGGACGGGGTCGGTGCGGAACGACGCGCTGAAGTACCGACCGTGGATCGGGTTCGTGAGCTTCGCCGCGACGACGGCGACGTAGACCCCGAGGCCCGCTCGCCGGTACGCCGGCCGGCGGTGGTAGTCCCGGCCGGCGTACGCGGAGGCGAAGTACAGCCACGCGAACGGCGTGGCGAAGCCGACGATGAGCGCGAGGACGTACAGCGCGATCGCTGTCGGCTCCCGGCCCGCGAGCAGCACCCCGGCCTGAAGCAGCCCCCAGACGCCGACGAGGACCAGGAGCCAGCGGAGCCCGCGCCTGGCGTCGTCGTTCCGCAGGCGGGACCCGTGGAGCACGGCCGCGAAGCAGGCCGCACCCGAGAGCGCGAACAGGCCGACGAGCCACCACGAGGCCGCCATCTATCGAGATAGCTGACGGTCCACGTCCACTTAGTTTGGTCGCCTGATTCGGGGACGGCCGGGGGACGGGAGACAGTCGACTGACACGTCACGGGCGACGCGCCGGCTCACGTCACGGACGATCTGCCGGCTCACGCCGCGTCCGCGCGCCGGACCCACTCGCGGAGGGTGAACCCCTCGTAGTCCGTCTCGTCGGCCACGCGCCACTCCGACTCGTCCCACGCCGGGAACCGGGTGTCGCCCTCGTAAGCGCCGTCGACGTGGCTGAGGGCCATCCGGTCGACGTGCGGCTGGAACAGCTCGTAGATCGTCCCGCCGCCGAGGACGTAGACGGAGGCGTCGGCGATATCCGGAGCGTCGTCGGCCGGCGCCGTGTCGGGAGGCGACGTCTCACCGGCGACGTCGGCCGCCGAGCGCGACCCACCGGCGCCGACGTCGGCCGATCCGGCGCTGACGCCCTCGCCGACGAGTTCGCGGGCGAGTTCGATCGCCGCGTCGACGCCGTCGGCGACGGCCGCGGTCGGCTCGTCCACCGCGTCGACGCTGCGGCTCACGACGATCTGGCGGCGGCCGGGGAGGTCGCCGCGCATCGACTCGAAGGTCCGACGGCCGAGGATCACCGGCGAGCCCGCGACGCGGTCGCGGTACTGGCGGACGTCCTCGGGGAGGTCCGGCCACGGGACGCCGCCGTCGTTCCCGATCACCCGGTTCTCCGCGAGCGCGGCGACGCTGACGAGTTGCACGGGATCGATACGGGCGGGAGCGATAAAAAGGCCGTCGCGGTTACTCCGCGAGTCCGAGCAGGTCGAATGGGTAGCCGTTGTCGACCTCGTCGGCCTGCTCGTAGACGACGCGGGCGGCCGCGACGTCCTGGATCGCGAGGCCGGTGGAGTCGAAGACGGTGACGCCCGAGACGCCCTCATCGCCGGTCGCGGGGGCGTTCCCCCCGGCGTCGACCCCGGCCCTGCCCGGGCGGGCGCCGACGACGATCTCGCCGATCTCGCCGTAGATGTCGTCGTCAGTGAGCGTCCCCGCCGTGTAGGGGACGTTGATCTCGCCGGAGTGGGTGCACTGCTCGCGGTCGTCGATGACGACCGTCGCGTCGAGCAGGAGCTCGTCCGCCAGCTCGTGTTTGCCCGCGGCGTCGGCGCCCATCGCGTTGATGTGGGTGTGCTCGCCCACGTCGTCGGGCCCGACGATCGGGTCCTCGACGGGCGTCACCGTCGAGAGCACGTCGCAGTGCCCGGCCTCCGCGATCGAGCCCGCCCGGACGTCGAACCGGTCGCCGAAGGCGTCGATGAAGTCGGCGACGCGCTCCTCGTCGAGGTCGCTCACGACGACCTCGTCGATATCGCGCACCTCGGCGATGGCCTCCAGCTGCGTGTACGACTGGACGCCCGCGCCGACGATCCCGAGCGAGGTCGCGTCGGGCACCGCGAGGTGGTCGGTGGCGACCGCTGCCGCCGCGCCCGTGCGCTTCATCGTGAGCGTCGTGCCGTCGAGGATCGCCAGCGGGAACGCCGTCTCGGGGTCGGAGTAGATCATCGTCCCCATCACCGTCGGGAGGTCGTGGTCGGCGGGGTTGTTCGGGTGCGCGTTCACCCACTTGATCCCCGCCGCGTCCCACCCGTCGCCGTCCGCCGTCTCCTCGGCGGTGTCCGCCTCGCGCACGTCGAGGTAGGCGGGCATCGACCGGAAGTCGCCGTCGTACTCCGGGAGGTCGATGTACGACTTCGCCGGCATCTTCGCGTTCCCGCGCTCGTAGGCCGTGAACGCGCCCCGCACCGCGTCGATGACGCGGTCCATGCGAGCGTTCTCGTCGACGTCGTCGGCGTTCAGAAGCAGCGTCTGCATGCCGCGAGTTTTGCCGGTGGGGTACTTGAACCCTGCTGGATCGACAGCGGGCTCGGGGGCGATCGGTGCGACCGGTCACCGCGGTGGCGCGTGCCTCCGAGCGCCCGGAGGGCGCGAGGAGCGCGCGCGAGGGAGTCGCGAGGGAGAGGGCGAGCGACGGGAGCCCCGACCGAGCGACGAGGCCGGGGAGGCGTGAGGCGCGGTCGCTGTGCGGTCGGGCGGGGCTTAACTGGGCAGTCGTCGAGGACGGCGCAGGCGACGTAGGCACTGGAGGGAGCGAGCAACGCGAGCGATCGAAGCGCGCAACGAGCGTGCGCCGTCCTCGACGACTGGGGCTTTGGCGGTGTTCGCCGCAGTCGGCGCCACACCAGCAACGACGCGGAACCCTCGGGAACACGATTATATCGCCGCCCCGCCCACGTCAACCCATGAGTCTCTCGCTCGACGCCGACCAGCTCGACCGGTACTCCAGGCACGTCATCATGGACGAGGTGGGCCCGGAGGGACAGCGACGCCTCCTCGACGGCCGCGCCCTCGTCATCGGGGCGGGCGGGCTCGGCGCGCCCGTCATCCAGTACCTCGCCGCCGCGGGGGTCGGGACGGTCGGGATCGTCGACGACGACGTCGTCGAGCGCTCGAACCTCCAGCGGCAGGTGATCCACGGCGACGCCGACGTGGGCGAGCCGAAGGTCGAGTCGGCGGCGCGGTACGTCGACCGCCTCAACCCCGACATCGACGTGGAGACGCACGAGACGCGCCTCGACGAGGGGAACGTGCGCGACCTGCTCGCCGGGCACGACGTCGTCGTCGACTGCGCGGACAACTTCCGGACGCGGTACGTCGTCAACGACGCCGCCCGGATCGAGGGGCTGCCAGTCGTCCACGGCGCGATCTATAAGTTCGAGGGGCAGGCGACGACGCTCGTCCCCGACGGCCCCTGCTACCGGTGTCTGTTCCCCGAGGCCCCCGAGCCCGGCACGGTGCCCGACTGCGCGGCGACCGGCGTGCTCGGTGTGCTCCCCGGCACGGTCGGGTGTATCCAGGCGACCGAGGCGATCAAGCTCCTGCTCGGCGCGGGCGAGACGCTCGACGGGCGGCTCCTCTTCTACGACGCGATGGATCTGAGCTTCGAGACGGTCCCCTACCGCCGGAATCCGGACTGCCCGGTGTGCGGCGACGACGGCATCGAGACGATCGACGGGATCGACTACTCCGGCGGCTGTCGCGTGGACGCGGACTAGCGCCGATCGGGGTCGGACCGATCGCGCTCACAGCGAGCGCTCGGTCACCGCCGACCCCCCGGCGGCGCCCGACCCGTCGGCAGCGAACCCCGACCGGACGCACCACCGGCAGTAGCGGAAGTCGGGGCGGTTCTCGGCCCCGCAGTGCCGGCAGGCGACGGTCTCGCCGTCGGCGTCGAGCGGCGGCGGGTCGCCGTCCGGGTCGGTCCCGGTCGCCGTCGATCCGGCGTCGGCGCCCACGGCGAACTCCGGACCGGCGGCCGCGGCGCCGTCGGCGTCGGAGTCATCCTCCAGGACCGACTCCGACGGCGACGAGTCGCCGGGGGAACCGAGCGCTTCGGGCGGGTCCCAGTCCCGTCTCGCGAGGAGCCACGCGAGCGCGACGTTGGCGGCGAGCACCCCGACGAACACCGCGGCGACCGGAAGGACGTTGCCACCCGTCATATGGCGAGCGTTAGCAGGCGAGGAATATATGCCCAACGGCGGTCGGAGCGGGAGTCCGCCCCGGTCCCCGGCACTCTTATGACGGCCCGCCGAACGGGGAGGCGCATGAAGGAGATCGTTCACACCGACGCGGCGCCCGAGGCGGTCGGGGCGTACAGCCAGGCCACGACGAACGGCGAGCTGGTCTTCACGGCCGGGCAGATCCCGCTGACGCCCGACGGCGAACTCCTCGACGACGCGCCGATCGCGGAACAGACGGAGCGGGCCCTCGACAACCTCGTCGCCGTGCTCAACGAGGCGGGCGCGGCGCCGGCGGACGTGTTGAAGACGACCGTCTTCCTCGCCGACATCAACGACTTCGACGAGATGAACGCGACGTACGCAGGCTACTTCGAGGAGTCGCCGCCGGCGCGGTCGGCGGTACAGGCGGGCGCGCTCCCGAAGGGCGTCGGCGTCGAGATTGAGGCGGTCGCCGTCGTCGAGTAGATGGCTACCGAGGGCGACGAGGGCGGGAGTGAGGGCGGCAAACGCGAGACCGGAGATCGCTCGGGCGACCCCGCCGCGCGGCCGACGAAGCGCGCCAGAGCGAAGTCGGCGGCGCTGTGGGGACTCGTCGGCGGATTCGCGTTCGTCGTGCTCGCGCAGGGGTTCCTGATCGTCGCGGGCGACCTCCCGGTCGGGTACGGCGGCGTGGTCGGTCTCGCCGTGGCCGTCGCCGTCGCGTCCGGCGGAATCGCCTACGCGACGGAACACCGCCTGCGGGCGAAGCGCGTGAAAAGAAGGACTTAACAGTCGCACCGGATTATCTCGGCGTGAGCCAGGATGGCCGAGTGGTAAGGCGCACGCCTGGAAAGCGTGTTCCCTTCCGGGATCGGGGGTTCAAATCCCTCTCCTGGCGCTTCGCTGTCGCAACAACGAGCGAGGAGCGACAGCGACGAGCGAGTACCGCGACAGCGAAGCGCGGACGGATTTGAACCCAATCAGTCGCGCGCAGCGAACGAAGTGAGCGAGCATGTCTGACTTCGGTTCAAATCCCTCTCCTGGCGTTTTTGTCGACGCCGATCGCGAGTGAGGAGTGGAGCGACGAGCGAGTCCGGCGTCGACGAACCCGGACAAGGATTTGAGCCCAATCAGTCGGGCGCAGCGAACGAAGTGAGCGAGCACGTCTGATTTCGGTTCAAATCCCTCTCCTAGCGTTTTCGACGAATACGACCCGCGTAGCCGTGATTCCGTCCCCGTCGTCGTCTCCGACGTTCTCAGATGCCGACATAAGACTCATATGTGTGGGTATTGTTGTCACGGGTGACGATGCCAGACACGAAATCGGGTCGCGAGCGGAAAGGGAGAGACAAGCGCCGGCAGCTGGAGAGTCGGCTCAACGAACGCGAGCTCAGCGCCGCCGACGAGCCGCCGGAGCCGACGCTCGACGAGGTCGACTCGGAGTACCTCGACGAGGACGAGCTCGATCGGTGAGCGCTCGCGACCGAACGCCGTCTTCGATTTTGCGTCCGTAGTCACTCGCCGAGAGCGACCCGTCCGCCGTCTCACGCTCCGAGAGCGGCGCTCCTCCCATCGATCTGCTTTCCGCCGCGCCGAGAGAGTATATAAATAATGCCGCAGAGACGACAGAGTCGCCGTGGAGTGCCATGCTAACTACTCGCATAAAAACGGATCAATAACGGCGTAGTCGGGCGTTTTTCGAGAATGACACACCGTCGACCACGGCGACGCTCGATCGCCTCCCAACGACGGATTTATATAGAATCACAATCAATCAAACGCTGTATGAGTCAGCGAATGCAGCAGGGTCAGCCGATGATCATCATGGGCGACGACGCCCAGCGCGTCCAGGACAAGGACGCACAGGAGTACAACATCTCCGCGGCGCGCGGCGTCGCCGAGTCCGTACGCTCGACGCTCGGGCCGAAAGGGATGGACAAGATGCTCGTCGACTCGACGGGCGACGTCACCATCACGAACGACGGCGTCACCATCCTGCAGACGATGGACATCGACAACCCGACCGCCGAGATGATCGTCGAGGTCGCCGAAACCCAGGAGGACGAGGCCGGCGACGGCACGACGAGCGCGGTCGCGATCGCGGGCGAGCTCCTCAAGAACGCCGAGGACCTCCTCGAACAGGACATCCACCCGACGGCGGTGATCAAGGGCTTCAACCTCGCGAGCGAGTACGCCCGCGAGCAGGTCGACGAGGTCGCCACCGCGGTCGAACCCGACGACACGGAGACGCTCAAGAACGTCGCCGAGACGTCGATGACCGGCAAGGGCGCCGAGCTCGACAAGGAGACCCTCGCCGACCTCGTCGTCCGCGCCGTTCAGGGCGTCACCGTCGAGGCCGACGACGGCTCTCACGTCGTCGACCTCGCGAACCTCAACATCGAGACCCGCACCGGCCGCGCGGCCGGCGAGTCCGAGCTCCTCTCGGGCGCGGTGATCGACAAGGACCCGGTCCACGACGACATGCCGATCGACTTCGAGTCGGCCGACGTCCTCCTCCTCAACGACGCGATCGAGGTCGAGGAGGCCGACGTCGACACCTCCGTCAACGTCGACTCCCCCGACCAGCTCCAGAAGTTCCTCGACCAGGAGGAGAAGCAGCTCCGCGAGAAGGTCGACCGGATCGTCGAGAGCGGGGCCGACGTGGTCTTCTGTCAGAAGGGGATCGACGACCTCGCCCAGCACTACCTCGCGAAGGAGGGAATCTTAGCGGTCCGCCGGACGAAGAAGTCCGACCTGAGCTTCCTCAAGAACGTGCTCGGCGCGCCCATCGTCACCGACCTCGACTCGCTCACCGCCGAGGACCTCGCGGTCGGCTCGATCGAGCGCGACGAGGAGGAGGGCCTGTTCTACGTCGAGGGCGAGGACGCCCACGGCGTCACCCTCCTGCTGTACGGCACCACTGACCACGTCGTCGACGAGCTCGAACGCGGCATCGAGGACGCCATCGACGTCGTCTCGACGACCGTCTCCGACGGGCGCACCCTGCCCGGCGGCGGCGCCGTCGAGGTCGAGCTCGCCCGCCGGCTGCGGGACTACGCCGACTCCGTCTCCGGCCGCGAGCAGCTCGCCGTCGAGGCGTTCGCCGACTCGCTAGAGCTCATCCCCCGCGTGCTCGCCGAGAACGCCGGGCTCGACGCCATCGACCTGCTCGTCGACCTGCGCGCGGCCCACGAGGCCGGCGACGAGCACGCCGGGCTCAACGTCTTCTCCGGCGAGGTCGAGGACACCGCCGAGGCCGGCGTCGTGGAGACGGCGCAGGCGAAGGAGCAGGCGATCTCATCGGCCGCCGAGGCCGCGAACCTCGTCCTGAAAATCGACGACATCATCTCCGCGGGCGACCTGTCGACCGCCGGCGACGGCGACGAGGGCGGCGCGCCCGGCGGCGGCATGGGCGGCATGGGCGGCATGGGCGGTGCAATGTGACGATTCAGTAGGTCACAGCTCCCCCATACCCGCTCCGACCGCGCACTGTCACCCGAATACGCACGCTCGCGTTCCCCTGATTTCGTTTTTTGACGCTGTTGAGGTCCGTAGCAGTTGAGATAACTAGTCTAGCAAAGAGGATACGATATTTATTGCTCCATGAGCGACGGCGACAATCAGTTATGAAACGAACGCGGTGGCGTGCGCCTGCGAGCGCCCGGAGGGCGCGAGCAGCCCGCGCGAGGGAGTCGGTGGTCCGGAGCAACGCGGAGGACCACCGACGAGGCTGGGGAGGCGTGAGGTGCGGTTGCTGTGCGGGGCGGGTGGGACTCAAAAGGGCAGCCGCGAGGGCGGCGCAGGCGACGTAAGCACCGCAAGGAGTGAGCGAAGCGAACGACTGAGGAGCGCAGCGAGCGTGCGCCCGCCTCGCCGGCTGGGGCTTTGGGAGTCTCCTCCGCAAAGTCGTCGATCAATTATAAACAGCCGACAGCAACACCACTGAGTCATTTATAAATGACCTCACTCGCGACGTACGGTACTTACTCCCGAGATAAATCCCACTCACCGTGTATAACTACCTGCACTCGGTCAGTACCGCCGCTAGGCGACTGATAAACGAGAGAAGTCGATCGCGACCGCGGGCGGCTGACCGTTACTTGCCCTGGCGGTCGTTGCCGGTGACGCTCGGGCGGGTCTTCTCCGTGCCCTTGCCGCGTTTGCGCTGGCCGCGGCCCTTCGTGCCGGCCGAGGTGAGCCCGCGGAAGGCGCGCCCGCGGTGGTCGTCGGAGGTGATCCAGCCGAGGTCGTCGTCGTTCTCGATCGCGGGGTGGGCGGGGTCCACGAGGATGACCTCGTGCCACTTCTGCGAGCCGTCCTCGCCGACCCAGTAGGAGTTGAGCACGCGGAGGTTGCGGTACTTCCGCGAGGCGCGCTCCTCGGCGATGCGCTGGATCGACTTGCGGCGCGAGAGGCGGTTGACGCCCTGGCGCTTCGAGCGGCGACCCGCCTTGTGTCGCTGTTTGCGCGAGCCGCCCTTCCGGACGCTCACGCGGGCGACGATGACGCCCTGTTTGGCCTTGTAGCCTAGCTCGCGGGCCTTGTCCAGCCGTGTGGGACGCTCGATGCGCTCGATGGCGCCCTCGTCGCGCCACTCCTGTTTGCGCTGCCACTGCAGCTCCGCCAGTTTCCCCTCCTTGGGGGACCGCCACGCCTCTTTGATGTGCGAGTAGAAGCTTCGTGCCATATGTTGTCCGCGGACGGTTGCGATTCAGCCGCGAGGCGGCCACATCTCGTCTCGTCCCGGGGCGTCGACGGCGACGTTCGCGTCGACGTCGACGGGAGCCCGGCGGCGAGTGCCCGCTGTGTCCGCACCAGCGAGTTGCCCGTACTTCCCGCGGTTCGCTCTTAACCGCTTCGCTACGGCGTTCGCGTGGGTGGCGGTGGCACGGCCGGAACAACAGCCGCAGACGAGCCGAAGGGGGCGGATAGCGAGAGAACGGGGCCGTCGAGGCCCAAAGGCGCACCCCACGGATGTCAGGGCCGCGGGACGCGCCGTAGTGGGTCGCTCACGGGCGGCGTGGGGGTAACGGGCGCGTCCCACAGGGAGCGGGACACACCGTCGGTGACGAGTACCGCGCAACCGTCGCCGATGGCGGCGTCGACCATCGGCGTTCGATCGTTACGACGGGAGTTCGATAAGCCCGGCCCCCCGACACCGTGGGGCTTTTTGCGTCCGTCGGAGCGCGAGGAGAGAACCCCCCGGTATCGCGTGCCGACCCCGTCCGCGCGCCCCGCCCGTCGGTCGCGTCCGTACCGGCGGCGCATCCGAGCGCTCACAGCGCCGCCTGCATCGCCTCGACGGTCGCCAGCACGCCGAAGTAGAGAACGTACAGCAGTATCAGGACGATCGGGACCCGGAGCAGCCAGATCCACACCGCGCCGAGCGCGTCGCCGCCGCGCATCCCCGTCAGGAGCTCCTCGGTCCCCTCGGCGGCGTACGCCCAGCCGACGAAGACCGCGAGCAGGAGCCCGCCGCCGATGAGCAGCACCTGGTTGGCGAGGACGTCGTACGCGGTGAGGTAGCGTAAGTCGATCGCCGTCGGGACGCCCAGGAGGAAGATCGCGACCGCGATGCCGACGGTCGCGGGCTTCCGGTCGACGTCGAACGTCTCGGTGACGTAGGCGACGATCACTTCGAGGATGCTGAACGCGCTCGTGACCGCGGCCATGAACAGCGCGACGTAGAACACCGTGCCGACGATCTGACCGGCCGGGAACTCCGCGAACGCGGTCCCGAGCGCCACGAACACCGTTCCCGGGCCGCCCGTGCCCGGGTCGACGCCCTGCGAGAACAGGAACGGGAAGATGGCGAGGCCGGCCAGGAGCGCGATGGACGTGTCGACGACGAGGATGATTAGACCGTCGTTGAGCAGGCTGCGGTCCTCGCCGAGGTAGGAGGCGTACGTGACCATCACGCCCATCCCGAGCGAGAGAGTGAAAAAGGCCTGTCCGGCCGCGTCGGGCAGCAGCGCGAGCGCGTCGCCGAGCAGCGTCGAGACGTCCGGCGAGAGGTAGAAGGCGTACCCTTCGGCCGCGCCCTCCAGCGTCGCGCCGTAGCCGGCGAGGACCACGAGCAGGACGACGACGCTCGGGATCATGAACTTCGCCGCGCGTTCGAGGCCGTTGCGAACGCCGAGGACGACGATGGCGGCGACGAACGCCATGAACAGCGCGTCGAAGGCGATCGCGTTCATCCCGACCGATACCGACTCGAAGTACCCCGCGGGGTCGCTGGTGTACGCCCCCGTGACGCTCGCGATGATATACTGGATCACCCAGCCGCCGACCACGCTGTAGTACGACAGGATAACGAACCCGGCGAGCGCGCCGAGTCCGCCGATGAACCGCCAGTTCGAGCGGCCGAGCGCCTCGAACGCGCCGATCACGTTGCGGTTCGACCGCCGTCCGATCACGAACTCCGCCAGCACGAGCGGCAGCCCTACCCCGACGACGAGCAGGAGGTACGCGACGAGGAACGCCGCGCCCCCGGACTCGGCGGTGAGGAAGGGAAACCGCCAGATGTTCCCGAGCCCCACGGCGCTGCCCGCCGCCGCGAGGATGAATCCCGCCCGCGTCGCCCACGATTCCCGTTGGACCATTGTCGGCGGATATCGACCATCGGGGCTATGAAAACCGTTCGATCGGAGCGCGCCGTCGGAGCGTCCCGCGATCCGCCGACGGTATCGAACCCGGCGATTCGACGGTGTCGCGTCCGGAACGGTGCGCTTTAATCACCCCGTCGATAATCCAGTGATAGTATCATGAGAGTATCGCAGCGGCAGGAGACGGTCGAGCGGACGACCGCGGCCCCGGAGAGTGAGTGACCCGTGCCCAAGATCAGCGTCGAGATCCCCGGCGAGCTGCTCGACGACCTCGACGAGCACGTCGGCGACGACGGGAAGTTCGTGAACCGCAGCGACGCGGTCCGCGCGTCGATCCGCAAGACGCTCGACCGCCTGGACGAGATCGACGCGCGGCACGGCCGGCTCGACGCCGGCGGCGTCGACGGGAGCGACGCCGATCGCGGCGACGAGGCGAGCGATGAGTAGCCGGACCCGAAAGGAGAGCCGGGCCGACGGCCCCTTCGCGGTCGACCCGCTCGACCGCTCCGCGGTGGTCGCGGTCGGGCTGATCACCCTGTTCGTCGTCGCCCTGGCGACCGCGCAGCTCACCGCCGCGAAGGTGATCGCCCTGCCGCTGCCGGTCGCGCTCCCGGTCGTCGGCGCCGAGGTCACCCTGCCGGGCGCCGCGCTCGCGTACGCGCTGACGTTCCTCGCGTCCGACTGCTACGCCGAGCTGTACGGCCGCCGGGCGACGCAGGTGGTCGTCAACGTCGCGTTCCTCGCGAACTTCCTCGTGCTCGCGCTGGTCTGGTCGACGCTGGCCGCTCCCGGCGTGAATCCCGAGATATCGGCCGCGTTCGACACCGCCCTCGCGCCGGCGACGGGCGTCGTCGCCGGCAGCCTGCTCGCGTACGTCGTGAGCCAGAACTGGGACGTGTTCGTCTTCCACGCGATCCGCGAGCGGACCGGCCCCGGGATGCTGTGGCTGCGGAACATCGCCTCGACCGCGACGAGTCAGGCGATCGATACCGTGATCTTCGTCGGCGTCGCGTTCTACGCCGCGCCGGTCCTGCTCGGGACCGGGGAGCCGTTCGCGCCGTCACTGCTCCTCGCGCTCGGCCTCGGCCAGTACCTCCTCAAGCTCGCGATCGCCGTCCTCGACACCCCGATCGTCTACCTCGTCGTGGGCGCCGTGCGCGAGTAGGCGACCGCCTCGCTCGGCGATCCGCGCCGAGGGGCGCAAGAAACTTACCGACCGCCGTCGTGTGAACTGTACGCATGGATCTCCGCGTGCAGGGTGACGTTCCCCCCGATCCGTTCCTCGGCGCCGCCGACCTGTTCGAGACCGAGTGCTCGCTCGCCGACCCCGTTCACGTGAAGGTGCGCGAGGACCCCGACGAGCGGACGTGGGCCGGCCACTACGACGGCTACCACGTCCTCAACGTCTCGAAGCGCGCCGCCACCAGCGCGATGGCCCGCGAGCTGGCCGTCCACGAGCTCTCGCACATGGCCCGCTACGAGGAGGGGCACGCCTCTCACGTCCAGTCGACGGAGGAGGCGCTGTACCTGGGCCTCTCGGGCGAGAAAGTGGAGCGCCGCAAGCTCGCGCACTGCTATCAGATCGCGAACCATATGAAAGACATCTACGCCGACGATATCACCCTCTCCGTCGCGCCCGCGGACAAGCTCCTCGGATTCCTGGAGTCCACCCTCGCGGCCGCGGTCGCCGACCGCCCCGCCGTCTCGCGGGACGGATCGCCGCCCGTGACGGCCGGCGCCGACCCGGAGATCACCGCGGTCAACGCCGCGTTCGCGCTCGCGCTCGTCGAGCGCCACGACATCGCCGGGCGGGACCACCGGATCTACGACCTCGCGCGCGCCGCCGGCAGCGACACCGACGCGGTCGACGTCGACGCGTTTAAAAAGCGCTTCCTCGCGCTCGGTCCCGACCCCTCCGAGAGCGACTACCGGAAGGCGCTCGTCGCGGCCGCCCGGGCGTACGCGGTGTGAGAGGCGATGAGAGGCTGAGCGAGGGAGGTTCGGAAACGGTACGGGCGAACGGCCACGACTGTTTATAAATAGATAACGCGGTGGCGCGTGCCTGCGAGCGGCCGCCGAAGGCGGTCGCGAGGAGCACGCGCGAGGGAGTCGCGACCGAAGGGAGCGACGAGGCTGGGGAGGCGTGAGGCTGCGGTGCGGTCGTGGTCGGGGAGGGACTCAAAGGGGCAGCCGTGAACAGGTCGCAGGCGACGAAAGGACCGCAAGGAGGGAGCGATAGCGACCGACTGCGGACCTCAGCGAGCGTGCGACCTGCTCACGGCTGGGGCTTTGGAGGTGTGTACCACACCAGCGACAGCAACGACTCACAAATGATCGCCGCCGCCCGAACGATGCGTACGAGCTAGTTATACCGCGTCGTCGGGCGCCGTCTCGGCCTCCCCGGCCTCGCCCTCCTCGACCCCTTCCTCGTCGACGTCGAGCACCGTCACGCGCGCCGACATGATCCGGGTGTTGTCGACGCGTTCGATCCGGATGCGGACCCCGTCGAACTCGATCTCCTCGCCCTCCTCGACGAGGCGGCCGGCGCGGTTGAAGACGAAGCCGGCGAGCGTCTCGAACTCCTCGCCCTCCGGGAGGTCGATGCCGAGGATCTCGTTGACCTCGTCGATGTTCACCTCGCCCTGGACGACGGCGACGTTTTGTTCGAGGAATTCGACGGGCGCCTCCTCGTCGCCCTCCAAGATCTCGCCGACGATCTCCTCGACCATGTCCTCCAGCGTGATGATCCCCTCGGTGGTGCCGAACTCGTCGATGACGGTGACCATCTGGAGGCGGTTCTCCTGCATCTCCGCGAGCAGCTCGTCGGCGTTCTTCGACTCGGGGACGTGCAGCGTCGGCTTGACGACCCGCGCCAGCGACGGCTCGCCCTCGGAGTAGCGCAGCTCGCGGACCAGGTCCCGGACGGTCACCACGCCGATGATGTTGTCGAGGTTCCCCTCGTAGACGGGGACGCGCTCGTGGTCGGCCTGAATGCACGTCTCGATCGCCTCCTCGACCGGCTGTTCTTTCGCGACCGCGGTGACGTCAAGGCGGGGCGTCATCACCTCCTTGGCGATGGTGTTGTTGAACCGGAAGATCCGGTCGAGCATCTCCCGCTCCTCCTCCTCGATGACGCCCTCGCGCTCGCCCGTCTCGATGATGTCCTGGATCTCGTCGCGGGTGACGTACGTCGACTCGATCGCCGCCGACCCGCCGATGACGCTGTTGACCCCCTTCACGATGTAGTCGAACAGCACCACTAAGGGGTAGAGCGCGTACTCCGAGGCCTTCAGCGGGCGCGCGATCTTGAGCGCCCACGACTCGGTGTTCTCGACGGCGTAGGACTTCGGGGCGCTCTCGCCGAAGATCAGCACCAGCGTCGTGATCCCGAACGTCGTCGCCAGCACGGACTGCCCGCTGGAGAGGAAGAAGCCGAACAGCGCGGTCGCGATGGAGGTCATCGCGACGTTGACGATGTTGTTGCCGA